>DIGA01000116.1 GCA_002419365.1 Mageeibacillus sp. UBA5734
ACACACTCTTCCCCAAAAGTGGACCGACCCCAAATCCGGAACATTCCGCCCAAGGTGCCAGGCTTGGCCGTACCTCTGGCCCCAAATCGTGAACATTCCTCAAAAAGGGCCACCCCTCGCGCCACCTCCGACCCCAAATCCGGAACATTCCGCCCACAGTGCCAGGCTTGGCCGTACCTCCGACCCCAAATCCGGAACATTCCGCCCACGGTGCCATCCCTCGCGCCGAGTCTGGCACCATTAACACACAGTTCCACCGAATGTGTCACGCCTCAGAATGAGGCTGACTCCAAATCTGCTACCATCACCAACGGTTCCAGGTTGGCCTTCATTGTTGGCAGTAAGGCTGCATTAATTTGCTATTTTTCACGGAATTAGATCAAGGAGCCTTGCGAGGGCTGGCACCAGAAGCGGCTCAATCGGCCAGGATCGCCCGGATCTCTCCATCCAAATCCTGGATTGGGTATTCGAGCGCTATGGCGGGGTTGATGGCGTATCGGTCGAGCAACTGGTAAAGCCTGTCGATTTCTTCCTGCGGCGCTTTGACATGCTGGTCATGGATGCCATTGTTGGAGTGGAGATGGATATACGCGATGTGGTCTTTCAACTCGCGGATCCAGTCATCCAGAGGGGCGGTACCGAGCTTGCTGTGGCCGATGTCGAGATTGACCTTGATGTTGGGCACAGAAATGGTTTCAATCAGTTCCTTGAGCATGGCGGGGGTGCTTTCAAAGACATTTTCAATGACGATTGTGCCGTGGAAATCTGGTACTTGTCCGATGATTTCCAGCCAGGCGTCCCGGCTTTGGCGATTGTTCAGGCCAGCCAGAAATGGTTCGTTCAGCTGGGGATTGATCTGGCTGTGAAAAATGATGTAATCGGCCTCCAGATCAGCGGCGATCTGCAAAGCGTTGCAATATCTTTCTTGGCTGATGGCACGAATCATGGGATCTGGGCTGCTGGGCTTTAAATCAAGAAACGGGCCATGCAGCGATTTGGGCTGCTTCAAATCGCTCAACAGGCGTTTGTAGCGCAGGGCCAGATCCTCAATTTCAGCCTCGCTCAGATTGGGTTCTGTGAAATCCTGGATTTCCACACCCAGACTGAGGCGGTTATAAGTTGAAACGTCCAGTTCATCGATGGTGCTGATGCAGTTCAAGATGTTCCTGCGCATGGATGGTCCCCCGGTGTGATGTTACGCCTGATGATCAAGACAATTATAACCCGAAAGACGTTCCATTCTGAACATGCACTTCCCGGCGAAAAAAAGTCCACTCTCGGTACCTTGCACCAAAAGTGGACTCTGCGAACGATAATCCCTGGGGTCTTGGTTCAGATCTTGGCGCTGGAGACTTTCCAGATTTCGCTGGCATAGTCGTGGATCGTGCGATCGGAGCTGAAGAAGCCGCTACGGACGATGTTGACCCAGCATTTGCGGGCCCAGTCGAGGCGGTCGCGATAAACGCGGTCGGTGTATTGGCGAGCATTGCGATAATCGTCGAAATCACCCAGGACATAGAATGGATCAGCCGGCTGCCAGTTGGAGCCGTAGAGCAGGCCATTGTAGAGGTCCTGGAACATGCCTGTACCCTCATCGTTGAATGTGCCATCGACCAGGGTGTCGACGCAGCGCTTGAGACCAGGGATGTTGTTATACTGCCACTGCGGATTGTAATAGCCTTTGGCTGCATGGAAGTCCTCGACCTTCTGGCCGAATATGAAGCAATTTTCCGGTCCGACAGCGCCAGCAATCTCGATGTTGGCACCATCGTACGTGCCAATGGTCAGCGCACCATTCATCATGAACTTCATGTTGCCGGTTCCGGACGCTTCCAGGCCGACAGTCGAAATCTGCTCAGAAAGATCCGATGCCGGGAAAATCATCTCGGCGCGCGAGACATTGTAATTGGCTATGAAGACGACCTTGATCCGGTCTTTGACATCCGGGTCGTTATTGACCAGACGGGCAATTTCGTTGATAAACTTGATCGTCGCCTTGGCTTTGAAATAGCCAGGTGCAGCCTTGGCCGCAAAAATGTACGTGCGCGGATGGATGTCCACGGCTGGATTGTCCTTGATCTGGAAATACGTGGACAGGATTTCAAACGCATTCAGCAGCTGGCGCTTGTACTCATGGAGGCGCTTGATCTGGACATCGAAGATCGAGTCCGGATCAATCTTGATCCCTTCGTTTTTCAAGATAAAATCAGCCAGTTTCACTTTGCGCTGGCGCTTGATTTCCAGGAATTGGTTCATGACCGAATCATCTGCTGTATATTTTTCCAGGTCTTTGAGTGTTTCCAGACTGGTGACCCAGGCATCACTGCCAGCCAGCCCGGTCAGCAGGCCAGACAGCTCTGGATTGCATGTTCTCAGCCAGCGGCGGGGTGTGACACCATTGGTCTTGTTACTGAACTTTTCCGGCCAAAGTTCATGGAAATCACGCAGCGTGTCCGTTTTAAGGATCTGGGTGTGCAAAGCTGCGACACCATTGATCGAGAAAGAACCATAGCAGGCTAGCCAGGCCATGCGGATCTTGCCGTCACCCAGAGGCGCCAGATAGTTGATCCGGTCGTATTGCATACCCCGGGCCTGCATATCCTGGCGGAACAGCTGGTCGATGTGGCTGACGATCTCCATGATGCGCGGAAACAGGAAATGGAAGATGCTGATATCCCATTTTTCCAGAGCTTCAGCCATGACGGTGTGGTTGGTGTAGGCAAAGGTTTTCGAAGTGATGGCCCAGGCTTCATCCCAGCCCATGCCATGCTCATCCATCAGGAGGCGCATCAGTTCCGGAATGCCGATGACCGGATGGGTGTCGTTCAGCTGGATGCTATGCCATTCGGCAAAATTCTTCAGATTGCCATCATGCATGTTCAGGTGTTCGCGAATGATGCTCTGCAGCGAGGCGGAGACAAAGAAATACTGCTGGCGGACACGCAGGACTTTGCCGTCATAGGACGTGTCATTCGGATACAGGACCCGATAGATGTCGTTGACCCGGTTCCTGTGCAGGACAGCATCGTCAAAACGCTGGGAATTGAACAGATTGAAGTCGAATTCTACAGCAGGCTCGGCGCGCCAGAGGCGCAGGGTGTTGACATTGTCGGTGCCGAATCCGGTGATCGGCATATCATACGGGACGGCAAAGACATCCATATCATTGTAGTGGATCAGGACCTTCTCCTCGTCCCGGCGGACAACAAACGGGTATCCACGTTCCATCCAGACGTCCGGATACTCCTTCTGGAAGCCATTCTCAATCGATTGACGGAACAGGCCGTAACGGTAAAGAATGCCATAACCGGTAACAGGCAGGTTCTGGGTGGCACAGGAGTCGAGGAAGCAGGCAGCCAGTCGGCCCAGGCCACCATTACCAAGAGCGGCATCATTTTCCTGTTCTTCCAGGGTTGTCAGGTCGAAGCCCAGACTGGCGACAGCTTCCCGGACCGTTTCGTAGAGGCCCAGATTGACCAGATTATTGACCAGAGAACGGCCTTCGAGAAATTCGGCTGAAAAATAATGGGCTTGCTTTTGCCGCGCATAATGGGCAATGGAAGTCTCCCAGCGATCAGCCAGCATTTCGACCACCGTCCGGGACAAGGCTGTCCAGAACTCGAACGGACTGGCCGTATCCGGCTGGTGGGCATATTCAGAACGCAAGTGAGTGATGATTTTATCTTTAACCTGTTCAACAGTCGTCAATGGAATGTCCTCCTAAATGACCGAAAATGATCGGATCGATTCATCGATACTCTAACTAACACGGCCCATTATAAGCCCTGCTGTCAAAAAACGTCAATCAAAACTGTCATTCGTTTAACACACGTTTAACACACCAGGATATTCGAACACCCCGGAATCGATCGCGCGTGATGAACGGGCCCCCTGCAAATGGACACGCAATGGACACGCTTCGAGCTGGTTCCCGGATTGTATACCCCGGTCCTTATCGCTTAAGATAGGAACATCGAGGTGATACACCATGAATGTGCTTGATTTCCTGTTGCTCATCCCGGGAGGATTCATGGGCTTATGGGCCTGGCTGACCTATCGCCGCCTGCCATCTGCCTGGCTGGTCGAGTATGGAGAAACAGTTGTGCCACCGGAGCTCGAGCCGGGGCAACGCACCAGGTTCCTGCCCGACGGGCTATTCCTGGTTATGCTGTCAGCCATCCTGGTTACAGCGGGGTGGCAGCGCATTCAACCGCTGGTGCTCTTCATCCTTTATGTGCTTTCCAGCTTCCTGATGCTGGTGATCTTGCTTGCCGACTGGAAAACCAGGATCATTCCGGATCCTTTGACTGCTGGACTGGCCCTCTTGGCGCTCGTTCACGCCTTGGTCCAGACAGGGCATCAGGGCTGGTCTTTTGCCGAGCTGGGCTTTCGCCTCCTGGCCGGTGTGCTGGCCGGGGTTCTGTTTCTGCTGATTGGCTGGATTGGCAGCCGGATCGCCGGCCAGGATGCCATGGGCATGGGCGATGTCAAGCTGATCATTCCCTGTGTCTGGATGCTCGATCACCGTCTGGCTGCCAGCCTTGTCTTCCTGTCTTTCCTGACTGCCTCCTTTTTTGCCATTCCACTGCTGGTTAAAAAATATGCACCCCGCAAGCCTTCAGAAGCTGAGCCAGACGGGGCACTGGCGTTTGGCCCCTTCATTGTCATCGCGACGTGGCTGGTCTTTTTGCTCGAACCAGAAATCACACGGTTCTGGTCCTTCTATCTGGGCCAGTTCCAATGAATCGCACAGCAGCTGGCACGCTCCTGATCATCCATACGGTCCTGACGCTGGCCTTGCAGCTGGCGGCCATGGCGCAGACTTCCTGGACCAGATGGCTGACGCAAAGCTCCCTTCAGGGTCTAGTCAGCCGCGCGGTCCTGATGCAGGGTGGCCTGATCCTCCTGCCGACCCTGCTCGTCATCCTGATCGACCATATACCGGCCCAGGATGTCTGGGGTGGCAGATCCCGCGATGGCAGCCTGATCCTGGCAGCCGTCATCGGAGTTCCGGCTGCAGTCGTGTTCCACGGGCTCAACAACCTTTCGGTCTATTTCATGCTGCGCCTGGGGTGGCAAATGCCCGGACCGGACAACAGCGATGACTACCTGGTTCATCTCTGGCAGCAGCCCTGGATGGTCGCAGGCACCCTGATCCTGATCCGTGTCTTAGCTCCTGCCCTGATCGAAGAGTTGATGTTTCGTGGCGTCATCCTGAGTAGCCTGGGGGCCCAACTGGCACCGGGACTGGCCGTGTTCTGGCAAGCTGTCGCCTTTGCCCTGTTTCACAACGACCCCTTCTTCCTCGTCTCACCGTTTCTGGCCGGTCTTTTGCTCGGTTTCCTGCGAGCCCACGGTGGCAGTCTATTACCCAGCATCCTGGCTCATGCATCACTCAATCTGACGTTGATTGTCCTCACGCCACTCCTGCCCCGCCTGACAGCCCAGTATCTGAACCTGCCGACCCGCTCCACGCAGTCGATTTTTTACGCGTCCCTGATCGCTACGTTCCTGGCTGCCGTGGCCCTGACACCATTGCTGGCCCTGATGGGGCGACTGCAGAACAAGCTGCCAGCCAGGTTGCCTGGATCGGGACAGGCCGCCCGTGTTTCTCTGCCAGGTGGACTCTTGTTTGCATTGGCTTTGCTGGTGCTTCTTGCTACAATTGGAGTGACGTACTACCAGTCCGTCTGAAAAATCCAGGCAGTGACACACAAGGGGGCATCCATGCCAGAATCCGGTAAAGTGCAACGCGACTTGGCCACAATCGTCACCATCATCAAGTACCTCCTGATCTCTGCCCTGGCGATTGCCCTGATTTATCTCAGTTTTCGCCTGTTTATCCTGCTCTTGCCCTTTGTAGCCGGTCTGGTCCTTGCCAGGAGCGCCATCGCCCTGGCCAACCGGCTCCATCCGCCCCGTCCTCCGTCAGCCCTGCCAGCTGGCACGAGACAGACGATCGCCAACGGATCCGGCTCGAAAAACAAGGATGACACAGCTTCCACCCCGGATTCGGCTGCAAAGCCGGAAGACACTTCCACCCCCCCTGCAGCCCTCCTGAACATCCGCTGGGCTGTAGCCATCTACATCATCCTGGTCATTGCATTGATTGCCCTGATTGCCGGGATCATTTTCATCAGCATCACCCAGTTGCGTGAGCTCGCCACTTATGTTCCCCAGTTCCTCAGCCAGACAGACATTGCTACCGTCGTCACTGACCAGGTGCGGCATCTGGCCGATCTGCTCGGTTTTGTCGATGAGCAGACACTGGCCGTGATCCAGCAGTCCCTGGTCGAATGGCAGACAGGTCTGGTCAATGCCATCCCATCATTGGCCACCACGCTCCTGAACAGCCTTGGATCTTTCGTTGGCAATCTGCCAGCCATTTTCCTGGCCATCATTGTCATTCTGCTATCTGGCTACTATTTCATTTCTGACAGTGCCAATCTCTACCATTTTTTAGACCGCAGCCTGAACAACAAGTCATTCCTGCAAAAGTCAGTCAACTTGTTCAACATCCTGTCGCAAACACTTCTGCGTGTCATTGGTGGCTACATGCTGCTGTTGATCATCACGTTTGCCATGGTTCTGGTCGGGTTGATCTTGATCGACATGCCCTATGCCGTGGTCTTTGCCCTGCTGGCGGCTATTGTCGATTTCCTGCCAGTCCTTGGTATCAGTGCGACCATGATCCCGATCGCAATCTACCAGTTCATCAATGCCAATTTCTGGGGCGGCATCGGTGCCCTGATCACATTCCTGGTGGTCTCGGTCATCCGCCGCTTCATCGAGCCGCCGATCCTGGGCAATGCATTGCGCCTTCATCCGATGGCCACCTTATTTTCAATGATCATTGGTGTGGCTGCCTACGGCCTGGGCGGTATCCTCGTCGGACCGGTTATCCTGGTCATCGCCAAGGAAATCATGGCCCAGTTCGGATTTGACCAGAAACTGCGCCATATGATCGGGGACTTGTTATCGAGGATTTTTGACTGAACGATCAAAAAGCCGGCTCACACCGGCTTTTTCATTTTCCCTTGTCCTGACTCGGGGTGTCCTTGTCTCCCAGTCGCCGGATGAAAGACCCTGGTGCGACAGGTTGGGGAACGGGCAGGAAATAATACATTTTCGGATGGGGTGTACTGGTGATGGGCTGGCGTTCCAAGTCCAGCAATCCCTGGACGACGAGCTCCAGATGGCGGCCCTTGGGCTGGACCAGTTCAACCGTTTCACCGGCACTGACTTTGTTGCGCTGCTGGACGAATGCCAGGCCACTGTCTGGCAAGTAGGCTTCGACGACACCGATAACAGCCGCTTCCCGAACTTGTGTATCCTGGAGGAAGATTTTGGAGTCTTCAGCAGGGCGGTGGAAATAAAACCCGGTGTCAAATGGCCGGTGTACTGTCTTGCTCAGGTCAGACAACCAGGCCGGATCGACCGTGTAGTGTCCGGGATCGGCCAGGTACTGGTCGATGGCCTCACGGTAGGCTTTGACGACGGTCGCCACGTAAAAGGCGCTCTTGACCCGGCCTTCGATCTTGAAGCTGTCGATTCCTGCCGCGTGCAGCGCGGGCAGGTGCTCGATCATGCACAGGTCGCGCGAATTCATCAGGTAGGTTCCACGTTCATCTTCCGTCATCAGCAGGGGTTGGTCAGGGCGCTTGACCTCACGCACTTCGTATTCCCAGCGGCAGGATTGGGCGCATTCCCCCTGGTTGGCCCCGCGGCCAGTCAGGAAATTGGACAGCAGGCAGCGCCCGGAATAAGCCATGCACATCGCGCCATGGACAAAGGCTTCCAGCTCGATCTCTGGCGGTGCCAGGTCCCGGATGGCCCTGATTTCATCGAGGCCCAGCTCCCGGGCCAGGACGATGCGGCAGGCACCCTGTCGAGCCCAGAAACGGACGGATTCGGCATTGGTTACACTGGCCTGGGTGCTGATGTGGATGGGTATTTCCGGGGCCTCTTCCCTGGCTACGGCGAAAATCCCAGGATCGGAAATGATCAGCGCATCCGGGCCGATTGGACGGATCGCCCGCATAAACTCACGCAGGGCAGGCATGTCCGCAGGATGGGCCAGGATATTGGCTGCGACATAGGTCTTGACCTGATGCGCATGGGCATACTGAATGGCATCTGACACTTCTTCCAAGGTGAAATTGCCGCTCTGGGCGCGCAGGCTGAACAGCTTGCTGCCCAGATAGACCGCATCAGCCCCATAGGCGATGGCGGTCTCCAGTTTTTTCCAGTCACCGGCCGGGGCGAGAAGCTCCGGCCGCTTTCCTGGCACTGAACGGACAGATCGGTCAGCCATTATTTTCCTGGTTATCCAGACTGGCAGCCTGGTATTTGGCCACCTTGGCATTATGCTCATCGAGCGTATAGGAAAAGTCGCTGCTGCCTGTCTCGTCACCCTTGGAGACAAAGTAGAGGTAATCGTGGCTGGCCGGCCACAGGGCAGCCTTGATCGCCAGATCACCCGGCGAGCAGATCGGCCCTGGTGGCAAGCCTTGATTCGTGTACGTATTGTATGGACCTGTTATGGCATCAATGTCCGCCTGGGACAGCCAGAGTTTCGTTTCCAGGCCAGCTTCCTTGCGCATATAATTGATGGTCGCATCCGTTCCCAGGGGCATCTCCCGATCCAATCGGTTCCAGAAGACTTCGGAAATCGTGCGCATTTCCTCATTGAGGGACGTCTCGATCTGGATGATCGAGGCCAGGGTGATGGCCTCATCCAGCGAGATCCCCTGGGCTTGAGCCTGGTCGAAATACTTGTCCTGCAGTTTTTTCCCGGCATTGTTGAGGAAGGTGCGGATGATGGTCTCTTCATCCGTGTTCATGTCAAATTCGTAGGTGTCCGGATAGAGGTAGCCCTGGAGCAGCCAATCGCGGCCTGGCTTCGGATCAATGGCAGCAACAAACGGGTAGTCGATGAATAGCTGAGGATTCTTCATCAGGCTGTCGAGCCGCTTTTCATCAAAGCTGACACCAGCAGCTGCCAGGCGTTCCTTGACCTCGCTGTAAGTCAGGCCTTCCGGGAACGTCACCCGGACGGCAATCGGCTTTTGGGTCAGGATGTACATGATCTCATCATAGCTCATGTCATCCGTGACATAATGCGTTCCAGCCAGGTAGGCACCATCAAAGCCATTGAATTTCGACAGGACCGTGAAAACCAGCGGATTGCTGATCACCTTGCGATCCTGGAGGATTTCAGCGATATCTGCCGTATCTGCCGCGCGGGGAATGTAGATCTCGATCGCGCCCTTGGTGTCCTTGCCGATTTTGAACTTGTTTTCGTCTTCGGGCTTCAAGAACTCGGCATCGAGCTGGTCAAAGCGTGTGTTCTGCGAGATGACATAGGTCATGCCAAAATAGAAGCCGATGGCGGAAATCACCAGCAGAACAAAAATTGTGACAACGGTCATCAGGGTGCGTTTGACGCGGCGAGCCAGCATATTACCTCATCAGTCGTTTTTGCGCGAGCGTTGCTTGGCCCGCATCTCGGAGTTGAGGATCCGCTTTCTCAGGCGGATCGTCTTGGGGGTGACCTCAATCAGCTCGTCGTCCGAGACGAACTCCAGATGCTGCTCAAGGCTCATCTGGACCGGCGGGACGAGCCGCAACGCATCATCCGAGCCGGATGCGCGCATGTTGGTGACATGTTTTTTCTTGCAGACGTTGACGACAATGTCTTCGTTTTTGGGATTGGCACCGACCACCATGCCTTCATAAACGGGCGTTCCGGCACCGATGAAAAGGTTGCCGCGCTCTTGGGCGTTATACAGGCCATAGGCCACGGCATCGCCGGATTCCCAGGCGACAAGGACGCCGTGGGACCGGGTCTCGATTTCACCTTTCCAAGGTTCAAACCCGCTGATAACGCTGTTCATTATACCATTGCCCTTGGTGTCGGTCAAAAACTCGGTCCGGTAACCGATCAGGCCACGCGACGGAATCGTGAACTCCAGGCGGGAATAACCCTTTTCCGGCGGCAGCATGTTGGTCAGTTCAGCGCGGCGGCGGCCCAGCTTTTCGATGACGGCACCGACAAAATCTTCCGGAACATCGATCATGACCATTTCAACCGGTTCACTGAGGACGCCATCGACTTCCTTGACAATGACTTTCGGCTTGGAGACCTGGAATTCATAGCCTTCGCGGCGCATCGTCTCAATCAGGATCGAAAGGTGGAGCTCACCACGGCCTTTGACGATGAAGGATTCGGTGGTATCAGTCTCTTCGAGCCGCATCGAGACATTGGTTTCCATTTCGCGGAACAGACGGTCACGCAGATGACGCGAGGTGACGAACTTGCCTTCCCGGCCAGCAAACGGACTGTCGTTGACTGAGAAGGTCATGGCGATGGTTGGTTCGTCGATGTCGACGAAAGGCAGCGGCTCCGCCGCACCCTGGGCGCAGACGGTATCGCCGATGTTGATCTCGGGAATACCTGCCACGCAGACGATTTCACCGACCTGGGCGTCACTGATTTCACTGCGCCTGAGGCCTTCATAGCGGAACAGCTTGACCACTCGGGCATTCTTGGTCGCAGAGTCATTGAAGGTGCAGACTGTGACGGTCTGGCTCTGGCTGATGGTCCCGCGCTCGACCCGGCCGATGGCAATGCGGCCGATGTAGGAATCGTAGTCAATGTTGGAAACCAGCAGCTGCAGAGGGGCCTCAGGCTCACCCTTGGGGCACGGAATGTGGTCGACGATGGCTTCGAAAAGGGGGCGGAAATCCGCCTGGTCTTTCTTGTCGCCTTCGATATCCTTGAGGTCGAGGCAGGAGTAGCCGCTGCGTCCCGAGGCATAGATGATCGGAAAGTCAAGCTGGTGGTCATCAGCACCCAGCTCGATGAAGAGTTCGAGCACCATGTCAACGACTTCCAGCGGCCTGGCATCCGGACGGTCGATCTTGTTGATGACCACGATCGGCTGCAGCTTCATGGCCAGGGCTTTCCTGAGCACGAAACGTGTCTGCGGCATCGGACCATCGTAGGCGTCAACGACCAGGAGCACGCCGTCGACCATCTTGAGCACGCGTTCAACTTCGCCACCGAAGTCGGCATGCCCAGGAGTATCGACGATGTTGATCCGGTAATCGCCATAGCGGACTGCTGTGTTTTTGGCCAGGATGGTAATCCCACGCTCCCGTTCGAGGGCATTGGAGTCCATGACCTGTTCGACAACCTGCTCATTGTCCCGGAAGACACCGCTTTGCTTGAGCATGACATCGACCAGGGTGGTTTTGCCATGGTCGACGTGGGCAATGATGGCAATGTTGCGCAGGGTCTTGATTTCAGTTGACACGTTCGGAGGTTCTCCTTAATCTTCTTTGTTCTTGTCGCGGAGCATGATCCAGATCGGCGTACCGGCAAAGCCATAATTTTTGCGGAACTGGTTTTCAAGGTACCGTTCATAAGAGAAATGCATCAGGTGATGGTCATTGACGAACAGGACGAATTGCGGCGGCCGGACCCCGACTTGGGTGCCATAGTAGATCTTGAGGTGGCGGCCCTTGTCCTGGGGCGTCGGAACCATGGCGGTCGATTCGTTCAGCAAGTCATTGAGCATGCCGGTCGTCAGGCGCTGGCTGGCACTGTTATGGACCTCGTTGATCTTTTCAAAGAGGCGATGGACACGCTGGCCAGACTTGGCAGAAATAAACACGACGGGGGCATAGGCCATGAAAGGGAACTTCTCCCGTACCTGGCGCTCGTAGTTTTCCAACGTGCCGGTTTCTTTTTCGACCAGGTCCCATTTGTTGATGACCAGGATCGACGCCTTGCCGGCATTGTGGGCATAACCAGCCACTTTCGTATCCTGTTCGGTCACGCCCTCGGAGGCATCGATCAGGATCAGGCAGACCTGTGCCCGTTCGATCGCAGCCAGGGATCGGATCATGCTGTATTTTTCGACACTCTCATCGATCCGGCTCTTTTTTCTCAGGCCAGCGGTGTCGATGAACCGGTAGCTGCCAAACTCGTTGGAGAAGTCCGAGTCGATCGCGTCGCGCGTGGTGCCAGGGATGTTGGACACGATCGAACGCTCAAAACCGAGAATCCGGTTGATGAGAGAGGATTTACCAGCATTGGGCTTGCCGATGACAGCCACCGAAATCCGTTCCTCATCCCCTTCGTGTTCAGAAGAATCCGGAAAATAGGTGAAGACTTCATCGAGCAGTTCACCAATCCCGAGGCGGTGGGCTGAGGAAATCGCAAAAATATCGCCCAGGCCGAGGTTGTAGAATTCGTAGGCATCGGGTGGTGTATCGCCGACAAAATCTGCCTTGTTGACTCCGACGACAACCGGTTTGCCAGATTTCCTGAGCATTTCGGCAATTTCTGCATCGTCTGCCGTCAGGCCAGCCTTGATGTCGACAACAAAAACGATGACATCGGCTGTGTCGATGGCGATCTGCGCCTGCTCGCGCATGGAGCGCAAGATGATGTCGTCGGTCTTGGGCTCGATACCGCCGGTGTCGATGATCGAAAAGGGGCGGCCGCGCCATTCGGCATCGGCATAAATCCGGTCGCGTGTGATACCCGGTTCGTCGTCAACGATCGAAACCCGCTCCCCTGCCAGGTAATTGAACAGGGTCGATTTGCCGACATTGGGCCGGCCGACGATCGCTACAATCGGTTTGCTCATAGAGGTGCACTCCTTTTTGCATGTAGCCAGTTAAGGCCGCTGACCAGACCCTCGGCATCTGCCCGGACAACATGGACCGGAACAGCCAGTTCATTGGCCAGGGCTTCGAGGGTGATGTCATCCAGGAAAACAGGGCTGTCTGCCTTGAGCATGCAGGCTGGGATCAAGACTTGGTCGCCTGGTTTAAGGTTTGGCTTCAACTGCCGGATCACGTCCTGTCCTGTCAATAGTCCAGTGACTGTGATGGTGTCGCCGAAAAAGTGGTTGGTGACTACAGCAGCAGTGACAGCAATCTCCATCGCCTGGCTCAGCACCTGGGCAGCTGATTCCAGGATCGGTCCGGCGAGTGTGCCGGTCACCAGCCAGATCTGGCCCCTGGTTTGGCGTTCGAAGGATCTGCCTTCAGCGTACAGCGGTTCTCTGGCTGGGATCGGCCTCTCACCCGAGAGGTGGGCCTCAAGCGTCGCAGCAAAAAGCGAAGCCATGCCAACGCCGTTTTCCAGCTGGGGGAAATCATCATAATCCGAAGCCGCCGGCAAGGGCACCCCGCCACGCAGGTAGAATTCGTCCGATGCGTACAGAATGCGGCTGTTCGCCTCTTGGAGGAAGTGGACCTGGTAACGCTGGACGGTCTCGATCACAGCCTGGCATTCCTCTTTTGTAAAAGGTCGCATCGGAGCCAGATGATTCTCCTCGCGGAAGCGCGTGACTCCGACCGGCACGATGGCTATGCTCTGGACAGAGGGGCGCAACGAGGATAGGTCATGCAATGTTCTTTCCAGGGCTTCCTTGTCGTTCCAGTCCGGACAGAGCACGATCTGGGTATTGAGCGCAATCCCTGCAGCTGCAATTCGTTCCAGGCGTTCCATGATCTGGCCCGATTTGGGATTTTTCATCATCCGGACCCGCAAATCCGGGTCGGTGGTATGGACCGAGATGTTCATCGGAGAGAACCGGTAGGCAATCAGGCGGTCCAGTTCCTGGTCGGTGATATTCGTCAGGGTGACGTAGTTACCGGTCAAAAAAGTCAGGCGCAGGTCATCGTCTTTGAAATACAAGGTCTTGCGCATTCCTTTGGGCAGCTGGTCAATGAAGCAGAAGACACACTTGTTGTGGCAGTGGGTGCATTCATCGAGGAGGGCTTCCTCAAACTCCAGGCCGAGATCTTCGTCTTCGTCTTTTTCGATTTCATAATCGACGACAGCACCATCCGGATGCTCGATCCGGACGACGAGTTCTTCGGCAAGCTGGCGCAGGCGATAGTCAAACACATCGCGCACCGGCTGGCCATCGATGGCAATCAACCGGTCACCGGCTGCAAGGTCCAGTTCTTCTGCGATGCTGCCTGGCTGGCAGCCTCTGATCAGCTGGCCCTCTTTCCTGGGCATGTCAGTCCCCTTCCATAGAAAAAGCAGCGAGTCCGAATACTCATCCCCGCTGCGTCATCGTTCTGTTGCCTTTTCTTCTCGTCGCAATGCTAAAAGGGTCAAAAGAAGCTTACTGAGCCACCTTGACGACTTCGCGGCCAGCGTAATAGCCACAAGCCTTGCAGACCTTGTGTGCCATTTTCTTCGTGTGGCACTGCGGGCAATCAACGAGCCCCGGGACGCTCAATTTCCAGAGAGAGCGATGCCGTGAAGTTCTAGCCTTGGACCATTTCCGTTTGGGGTTTGCCATTCCAATTCACCTCCATGTTGTGCGCAAGGTTAGCGTCCGGCTAATCCTGCAGCAGTTGTTTCAATTGACTGAAGGGGGACTCCTGGTCTGGATGATCATCCCCGCACGTGCAGTGTCCAAGGTTGAGATTCTGGCCGCAGACTGGACACAAGCCTTGGCAATCCGGACTGCAGACGATCTTTTGCGGCTCAGAAAGCAGCAGATTGTCATGCAGCGCCTGTCGGATATCTATCACATGTCCCTCGTACCGATACCCTTCCTCATCGAGGCCGGTATTGGTGGCAAGAAGGCCTGGCCGGTAATCCTCGGCGACATCGGCAGCCAGGTCACTGGTCACCGGGACGAGGCAGCGGGCACAGGGTTCTGTCAGGGTGGCGTGAAGCTTGCCATCCAGGCGATAACTGCCCTTGCCGGTGTTTTCGATCCGCCCGGAGAACGAAATTGCCGAGAATCCGGCAGTGTCCCCAGGGTCCAAACCCAGTTCAGCTGAGCTTGGGGCCAGATCGAGTTCCAGGAAATCACCTGTATGATGTGAAATCGGCAAGATATCAATCAGCACAGGACACCTCCAAACACGCGAACAACATTATCCCAGACTGGACGGTATCTGTCAACCTTTCAAGCGAATTTCCAGATCCAGTTTCTGGGTGGCCGTTTCCTGCTGGTTGAAATCGATGGAATAGCCCAGATGAATGGACCCACCATCTGCACCAAGCGTTGACTGGGCTTTGGTGGTGTAGATTCCGATGGCCAGGTTGCCATAGGGCGTCGCCAGGTTGGTGATATGGCGGCTGCCCTGGACAAAGACCATTTCCATCTCATGACTGCCGCTTCGCAGCAAGGTCACAGTGCCATCCGAATCAACCCGGATGGTGGTCCGCGTCCCGTCAAGGCCGGTCGCTTCACTTTCATCGTACGCAACAAGCCAGCTGTCATTTTTCTTGTACAACTGGCCTTCTGTGGTCAGGCGAATGGCCTGGGGTTCTTCGTCCGCCCCCCATTGCTGGCCTTCGATGGTGATCATGGCATTGTTGTGGATCATGGCAGGATTTCCTCAGTAACGTTCAATATCGATGCAGCCAGCGGCAAGAATCGGTTGATCCATGAAAACGCTGCCCAATTCCTGGAATTGCCGGGCATCATCGCTGGTATAGTAGGAATGACTGGCTGGTGCATCACCTTGATTGAGCAAATTCTGGCTGTGAAGGACAGATTCGACGCGGGCAGCCACCTTGGAGCCCGCATTGACTAGCCGGACGGACTGGCCCATCGTCCGGGCAATCACTGGGACGAGCAATGGATAATGGGTACAGCCCAGGATCAAGGTATCGATCCCAGCCTTTTTGAGCGGCTGGAGATATTCATCCGCCACAGCCTGGCTGACCGGATGGTCCCACCAGCCTTCTTCAGCGAGTCCGACAAACAGAGGGCAAGCCTGCTGGATGATCTGGGGGGTATCCGTCGAAGCGGCACGGACCGCTTCGACATAGACACCGCTGTTGACGGTTCCTTTGGTCCCGATGATGCCGATTTTCTGGTTGGTCGTCGCGGCTGCACCTGCATTTGCGCCCGGCGTGATCACTTCGATCACCGGCACCGGGGCGAAGTTGCGCACAGCCTCAAATGCATGCGAGCTGGCAGTGTTGCAGGCAATCACGATCATCTTGACCTTTTTTTCCAGCAAAAAACGGGCAATCTGCAGGGAATATTTGATGATGGTTTCTTTGGATTTCGTGCCATAGGGAGTCCGGCCGGAATCGCCAAAATAGATGGTGCTTTCACAGGGCAGCCGTTCATGAATGGCGCGCAGAACAGTCAACCCGCCCAGGCCTGAATCAAAAACCCCGATCGGCAAGTGGGCTGGATTCATATCTGCTCCTGCCTCGTGCGTGATTTTTTCTCTGCGACGGCGTACTGGCACAGTTTTTTGACCAGCATCTCCAGTGGTACACCGGAAGCCGCAAAGGCTTTGGGGAAAATGCTGATCGGTGTAAAGCCCGGCAGGGTATTGATTTCATTGATCAACAGGCGATTGGTATCGCGTTCGAGGAAAAAGTCCACGCGTGACAAGCCTCTGCACCCAAGCGCTTTGTACGCCTTGATCGCCAGCCGACGCACCTTGGCCGCCAGCTCAGCCGGCAATTCAGCCGGGACCAGAACTTCGGCACCGTCAGCTTTGAAATATTTGGCTTCGTAATCGTAGTATTCGACCGATTCACTGGTGCGAACCTCACCAATCACGGCTGTTTTTGGAGATTCATTGCCCATCACGGCGACTTCAATCTCGCGCGCCCGGATGAATTCCTCGACGATCACCTGGTTATCAAACTGGCTGACAATCTTCAGGGCTTCCACCAGGCTGGTACTGTCGTCGGCCCGCTGGGTGCCAACTGAGGATCCACCATTGTTTGGCTTGAGGAAACAGGGGTATCCGATCTTGCTTTCCACGCGGCTGGCAACCCTTTGTGGATTGCGCTCGATCTCAGACCGAGTGACGGCCAAATAGCGGCACTGTGGAATGCGTGCTGCCTTGAAAAGGATTTTGGCATGGAGCTTGTCCATTCCGGCAGCCGATGCCAGGACACCACAGCCAACATACGGAATACCTGACAGTTCCAGAAGACCTTGCAAGGTGCCATCTTCGTTATTGATGCCATGGACAGCTGGGAAAACCACATCGGGCAGCTGGGCGTGGAACTGGGTGATAAATTCACGCGGTGAACGCACAGGGACTGGCAATTGGCCAGCGGTCTGTTCCCGGGCCATTTTTTCCCAGGAACCATCGAGGATCGCCTCATCCGGTCCTGTATAGGCCAGCCAGTCACCATTCTGGGCAATTCCTGTGCATTGGACTGAGTAGCCAGCCCGGCGCAGACCACCGACGATATTGAAAGCCGAACGCAACGAGATCACATGTTCCGTCGACACACCACCAAATAAAACCAGGACTTTCCGAATCGCCATTGATACGATACACCTCTCGATCACCGGCACATGGACAGCAGGAACAAGCCATCCAGCGGCCGGGTCAATATCCGATTCAGTTTAGCCCAGAGACCGGAGGTGGTCAAGGAGTGGCAGGTTGAGGCTCTTTGCTTTTCCCCGTGATGTTACTGTGAAAAGCGTGACATGTTCGGAGGGAATGTTCCGTCCATGGTGCCAGACCTGCCGGCCAGGGAGCTTCAATGATGTGAAAGCAAACCAGACCTGCCGTCAAAACTGGCACGTCTCAAAAACTTTCCTCAAATCTTCCATGCCCCATGGCCACACTCTTGCTGGAATCCGCTGCATTTTTACATGCCTTTCACGGAAACAAGCAAAGAACCCAGGGGGATCATCCGGCTTGCTCAGACATCCTCGTCGCTTGCGCGCCTGCGGAACTCGCCGCCGGATGGCCCCCTGTCATTCTTGACACAGGGAAAAATGGATAAAGCATCCATCCAGCGGTATAATAGCGTCAACAATCGCACGATAAGGATTCCAAGCCCATGGCTCGTCGTTTATCTCCTGATTCCATCGACCCTTTCATCCTGGCCTATGCGGCCAGGCTTTGGACCATCGCCGGGCTGGTGCTGGCGACTGCTGGGCTGATGGCTGTCCTTTCCACTGCTTTCATGACCAATTGGCGCGTGGCGCTGCTGCCCCTCATCATTTTCCTGCCGGCCATCGCTGCAACGTTCTGGCAACGCAGCCGTCTTGTATCCGGCCGTGCCGTGCCGGAGTCGATTGCCATTCGCTATCACAGGACGATGCCATGTGAAATCGTGCGCCTGATGCTCTGGTTAGTCGCCATCGTAGTCTTCCTGCTCTGGGGGCTGGCCGGTGGCTGGTCCCTGGCCTGGCTGGTGCTGGTTGCAGCAGGTCTTGTCGAATGGATACTGGACAAGATCTTCAAGGGCAGAGGGTGTCCATGATCCACCATCGGATTGTCATGACTGAACAACAGGCAGCCAGACGAGTCATCCCTGCCCTGACCGGATCGGTACCGGGGCTGAAATCGGCCCAGGTCTACAAAGCACTGCGCCGCAAGGATGTACGCCTCAACGGACGCAAGATTCAGACAGACCAGGCCGTTGCCTGCGGGGATGTGATTGATTTATACCTGCCCGACCAGGCCAATCCGGAGGATGAACGGAGCGGCTTGAGTGAGGCGGTATCGGCAGGCAGCACACCTGCCTACCAGGTCGTGTATCAGGACAATGCGCTGCTCATACTCAATAAAATGGCAGGGGTCGTTGTCCATGGCACAGCCAACGCCCAGGATGAAGAGGAAGACACTCTGATCGATACCGTCAGGTCAGATTTCAAGGATCCGGGTCTGGTCTTGTGCCATCGCCTTGATCGCAATACAGGGGGTTTGATCATCCTGGCCCGCAACAAGGATATCCAGAACGCGGTCATGGAACTGATGCAGCAGGGCAAGATCACGAAACGGTATCACTGCCTGGTCAGAGGTGATCCACAAACGGGCCAGAAGATCCGAACCGCTGACGGACTCGAGTTTTACCAGATTGAAGCCTATCTGGAAAAGCGGGCCCGCCAGAACGAAGTCTTCATTCACGATGAAAGGCGACCTGGCGATGTGCCGGTCATCACCCGTTACCGGGTTTTGCGCCGGTTTCCGGGTTTTGGCCCTGAAAGCGAGCCAGTTTGTGAACTCGAAGTGGAACTGGTCACCGGTCGCACACACCAGATCCGGGCTCACCTGGCGCATCTTGGCCACCCCCTGCTGGGTGACGGCAAATATGGGCGCAATGCCTATAACCGCTTCTTCAAGGGTCGCCAGGGGGCCCTCAGCCGCCAACAGCTCTTTGCCTGCCAGTTAACCTTTTCGCCAGCCATCCGGACAGGCAGCATCGCCCATCTGGCTGGCAAAACGCTCCAAGTGGAGCCAAACTATGACCTGGACCTGCCCGGGGCAGAGAGCGGGATGCGTGGATAATACTTTCTACCGGGCCTGCCAGACCACATAAAGCAGCAGGAAGGTAAAAAATCCGGCCTGGCTGGCCACGATGCCATTGAAAGTCAATTCAAACCGGCCAGAGGATTTCAGCCAGGCACGTTTTTTCAGCAGGCCAAAGTACAGGGCAGCAGCGGCAATCACCAGAAGCAAAAAGATCAAAGTTTTTGTGGGAAAACTGGTTGCGCCGATCGACATGGGCAGGCCAAAAAGAACGGTGGTCAAGGATTCGCTGAACACACCACCAAGCAAACACAGAATACCCATGAACAGAACGACCCCTTCTGAAAGCAAGTCCGTCGTGTGAATGCCTTTCCGCTTTCCAGGCCAGGCTTTGGGGCCGAACAAGATGGTTGAAAACTTGGTAAAGGATAAGATCGTGCCGAAATTGATGAGCAGCAGGCCGTATTCCAGCCAGCTCCCTGTGCTGCCATAGCCAATCCAGTATTTGGAGACACTGCCGTTGAAAAAAGGCGCACCGGTGATACCCAGGATTGCCAGTGCTGTTGCTGCTCCTGTAAGGGGCATGGTCCGGAAGACGCCTTTGATTTCAAACAGGTTTCTAGTCTGGTATCGGCGGATGATCAGGCCTGCAGCCAGAAACAAGGTTGATTTGAACAGGGCATGATTGATGATGTGGTAGAACGCACCAAAGCTTGCCGGTTCACTGCCCTGGTTGAGGCCGATCATGATCAGGCCGATCTGGGAGACGGTATGGTAAGCCAGGATCAGCTTGATGTCCTTTTGCATCAAAGCCAGGATGAAGCCGACCACTGCCGTTATGAAACCCAGGACCAGGAACAGCTCCCTGGTGTCCACGACAGGGGAAAAGACAGTTTGCAACCTCTCGTATAGGTACACACCGCTTTTGACGTAAATACCGGATAACACGGCTGACACAGCTGACGGTGCGCTGGGTGTGCCATGCGCCTTGGGCAGCCAGGAGAACAACGGCATCAGGGCAGACTTGAGGCTGGCAGCCACCATGAGGAATACATAGGGCAGGAGCAAGGATGACGGATCAGGATGGCCAGGAATCTGGCCGGCCAGCAGCTTGAGATCGAGCAGTCCTGTTGCTTTATACAGGATGCCCGTTCCCATCAGGAAAAAAGACATGGAGACTGTGTTGACCAACAGGTAAATCAGACCATCGTACATGGCCTGGCTGTCTTTTTTAAACATGATCAGGACACTGTTGACCAGAGTCGCAACCTCCAGCAGGACGAACAAGTTGAATAAATCACCTGAAAGAAAAATACCGTTGATCAGACCCTGCATAGAGGTAAACAAGAACAGGAACAGGCGGTCTTTTTCTGCCCGGTTCCATTCATACAAGCCTGCCAGGGCATACACCAGGGCTGTCAGGAGAATCAAATCGATCGCAAGAAAATCAGCCCGCAAAGTGATCGCGGCAAAAACAGGCCAGTTGCCCAAGGTTTGCTCGACCATGCCAGTTTGCCGGATCCCCAGGAATACCCAGACCGACAGGGCAAACAGGACACCCCGAAAAAGGGTGACCAGAAGGCGGGACAGTCGCGTTGGCAGCAGCAGGGCCAGCGTTCCGATCCAGACCGGTCCGACCACAAGCCAGATCAAATAAGGCATGGTCAACCCTTCCGTTTCCATTTAGCCCTCAGCCAGTTGGTTGTCCCGTACTGGTGATACAGGTGGATGACCATGGTCAGGGCAACTGCCGTGGTACCGATGCCAATGACAATATCTGTGATCATCATGGCCTGGGGCAAGGGGTCAGCCACAGCAGCGGCTGTTGAAACGTCACCGATCGGCGGGACCGGATGAACAGACACCCCGGCCGACAAGAAATACAGGATAATGGCGGATTGCATGACACCAAGGGAAATGATGGCCTTGACCATATTGCGCCGGGCGACAAGTCCATAGACACCGATGAAAAACAAGACCAGGCTGATGTTTTCACCATTGATCCACTGCATCTAGAGCCCTCCTTCATGAAAAACGAAACGCAGGAAGATCAAGGTCAGGCCAGCACCGACCTTGAATCCAATCAGGATGTTCATGATGGTCATGTACAACTGGTTTTGCCACAATGAAAGTTGCACGGGTAGCACAATCACAACGAGAACGGACAGCAGGACCAAGGCCAGATAGAGGATTTTCTCCATGAATTGCAGGGTCCTGATCCGGATGTCTTCATAAGGGTAGATGACATAATGGCTGATGAAGACAGTCGCCAGGATGGCTCCACCCTGGAAGCCACCCCCGGGTGAAGAGTGCCCATTGAAGATCAGGTAAATGGCCAGCAGGAGCATCAGCGGGTTCAAAAGGCCAATCACGACGCGGATGATGGGGCTGTCCTGGTACATCATCGGCGTGTCCCCCGCCAGGACAGGTGGATGATGGCCGCAGCACAGACGAGCAGCAGCAAGGTTTCAAACAAGGTGTCATAAAGCCGGTAATTGAGGTAGATGCCGGTCACCGCATTGGCAGCCCCCGTGTCTGGCAAACTGTTATTCAGATAGAAGTCAGTCGCGGGAGAAGAGGTTGCCTGATGCAGCTGCAGATAAACTGTCAGGACAGCACCTGTCAAAATCATCATGAGCAAGGCTTTGACCCATCGCTTCATGTCGGCTGGGCTCCTTTCTCCAGCCGGATAAGCGCAACCGGCAAACCAGCCAGGTCCAATTCAGCCAGGTGTGCAGCCAGTGTATCCATCTGGTAATCCTCCTGACCACCATAGATCCAGACCTGGCCCTTTTCTACTGCAATCAGCAAGTCATAATCCCGTTGGGCGAGAACGGCCATGCGGTCCAGATCGGTCCGGAACACATGGGACTGGAGTTCTTTTTTTGCATACAGGTGTTCGATCTCGCGCAGCAGCCGCGCCAGTTCTTTTTGCCACTCTGGATCAAGCGAATCATCTTCGATCAGGAAAATCGTCATCAACCGCTGGCGTTTCAGTGCCACCAGGTAGAATACAACTGACAGGCCACTGCCGATGATGGCCTCGGCGAGAGCCACATCAGGAGCACCATAGATCAGAAACAAGACAGAGGATCCCAGAGAATACACACTCAGATAGATGACTGCATGACGCAAGGTGTGCGTCTGGATGGCCAGGATGGCAAACACGACCAGACTGACGAGGAAGACCTGCTCCATCAGTCTCCCTCCGCCCCTGGTTCGTCATGTACTGTTGCCGGATCGGCAGAAGTCTGACCCAGTCCGCCCAGGCCACTCCGGTATGCGGAGCGCGCAATGGCATGGGTTGCCAGGGGATTGGTGACCAGGACGACCAGCAGGACCAGAATCAGGCGCAAGCTGTAGTAACTCAGGCCAGTCTGGACCAGAATGCCTAGCATCATGGTTAGAAATCCCATGGTTTCAACTTTGGCTGTGATCAGGATCCGGGCATAGAAAGTCCGGAAGCGGTAGACACCAGCGATACCCAGAGCCATGAAAAGCAGAGCCAGGACGATCAGGATCCAGGAGAAAAAGTCTGTCATCTGCTTCACCGCCTTTCGACAAATTTGGCCATCAGGATGGTGCCGATAAAACCCAGGACGGCATAGACCAGGGCTATATCCAATAAATACGGTTGCCCGGTCCATCCTGCAAGCAAGACAATGACCACTGTTATTTTCGAGGAAAACAGGTTCAAACCGAGCAAACGGTCCCAGACAGATGGCCCGCGAATGATGAGGATGAGCACCAGCACCATCAGGACGGAAATGGCAAGGATGGCAAACAGATAGGAACTCATGCTCGTTCCTTTCGTACCCGTTCCCTCTTGAGAATCCGTTCCATTTTCTCAATACCAGGTTTGATTCCGGAAGGCAAAGCAGGATCGGCAGGCGCAAAGCACAAGATCAGAAGCGTCCGGTTTTCTGTCGCAAGGGTGACTGTCCCAGGCGTCAGTGTCACAGCATTGGCCAGCATGACAAAGGGTAACTCGTCTTCAAGGGTGGCATCATACCGTTCGATCCGGACAGAGTCTTGCCAGCGGACAATTTTCCAGATGGCCTGAAAACCAGACAGGTAAATCTGGATGACCAGAGCTGCCAGATAACGGACCAGGACGATTGGATGGAAAGAATGGACGGTCAATGGTGGATCAGGCTGCAAGACCCGGGTTGTGAAAAGGAGCGATAAAACGGAAACAGCCACCCCAGCCGCAAAAACGGGCCAGGATGGCTTGTCGTGAAGCACAATCCACACCCCGGTCAAGGCCAGGGTATACGTGACATAGAATGAATCGCGCTGGCGCAAGTGGACGCCTCAGTAGGCTTTGCCCCAGATGACCAGCTGATCGGCCGGTTTGCCGCAGCAAACACAGGTTTCGCCGATGGCTTCATGGCCAAAAGGCAAGCAGCGTGAAGTGGCAGTGGTCTGTTCCTTGATCTTCAATTCACAATCGAGATCGCCACACCACATGGCCCGGACAAATCCCGGTTTTTCAGCGATCAGCTGGGTAAAGGTATCCCAGTCAGTCGCATCATAAATGCGGGAGTTGAGGCTTTGTTCGGCTTTGGCATAAAGTCCGGCATGGACCGCGTCGAGCAGCTGCGCCACGGTCTTGTCCAGCTGGTCCAGGGAAACGACGGTTTTTTCGCCGTTGTCACGCCGTACGGCCACACACTGGTTGTTCTCAAGGTCACGCGGGCCTATTTCGAGGCGCAGGGGAACACCCTTCATCTCGTACTCGGCAAATTTCCAGCCTGGCATTTTGTCGGATTCATCGAGCTTGACCCGGAACTGTTCGCCGAGGGTGGCAGCGACTTCACGGGCTTTGTCAAGGACACCCGGCTTGTGTGCAGCAATCGGCACGATGACAACCTGGATCGGTGCGATGCGCGGTGGCAGGACAAGGCCGTTATCATCGCCATGGACCATGATGATCGCCCCGATCGAGCGGGTCGACAGGCCCCAGGATGTCTGGTGGACATAGGACAGTTTGTTGTTTTTGTCGGTGAACTGGATGCCGAAAGCCTGGGCAAAGCCATCGCCAAAATAATGGCTGGTAGCAGATTGCAGGGCTTTGCCGTCATGCATCATCGCTTCGACGGTGTAGGTAGAAACAGCACCGGCGAATTTTTCCTTGTCCGTTTTCTGGCCGCGGACGACAGGAATCGCCAGATAGTCCCGGTAGAAAGTGGCATAGGTCTCGAGCATGCGCAGGGTTTCTTCCTGGGCTTCTTCGGCCGTGGCGTGGGCTGTGTGGCCTTCCTGCCAGTAGAACTCGGTGGTGCGCAGGAACGGCCGGGTGGTCTTTTCCCAGCGGACAACCGAAACCCACTGGTTGTAAAGCTTGGGCAAGTCGCGCCAGGACTGGATCACATTGGCATAATGGTCGCAAAACAAGGTTTCTGAAGTTGGCCGGACGCAAAGCCGCTCAGTCAGTTTGTCGCTGCCGCCATGGGTCACCCAGGCAACTTCCGGTGCGAAACCCTCAACATGGTCTTTCTCCTTCTGCAGGAGGCTTTCCGGGATGAACATCGGCATTGCGACATTCTCATGGCCGGTTTTCTTGAACATCCGGTCCAGGTTGTGCATGATGTTCTCCCAGATGGCATAACCATACGGGCGCAGGATCATGCACCCTTTGACAGAGGAATAGTCGATCAACTCTGCCTTGAGGACGACATCGGTGTACCACTGGGCGAAATCCTGGTCCATCGCGGTGATGGCTTCAACTTGCTTGTCTTGCTTGGCCATGAGGCTCATTCTCCTTTGGGGCTGTCAAATGGTGTTTGGGGGATTGTCAGAGGCTGCCCCGAACCGGTCGGAAGCAGCCTCAGGTGTCCAGGATCAGGTTAGTCAGAGCAAATCCTCAGATCGAAAAGCCGCAGATCCGGGCTGTTTCACGGGCGATGGCCAGTTCTTCATTAGTCGGGACGACGAGCACTTTGACTTTGGACTCATCCGTCGAGACGACAGCTTCACGACCACGGACCGAGGCATTGCGATAGGGATCGATTTCACAGCCCATGTAGGTCAAGCCTTCACAGGCACCCTGGCGGATGTCGGCGGTGTTTTCACCGATACCGGCTGTAAAGACGACGGCATCGACTCCACCCATGGCGGCAGCATACATGCCGATGTACTTGCGACACTGGTACTTGAAAATGTCCAAGGCCAGGCGGGCACGCTTGTTGCCCTCGCCAGCTGCAGCATAGAGGTCGCGGAAGTCGCTGCTGACACCAGAAATGCCGAGCACGCCGGACTGCTTGTTCATCAGGTTGTCGACGCCCTTGGTATCGAGCTTTTCTTTTTCCATCAGGAAGGTCACGATTGCCGGGTCGATGTCACCACTGCGGGTGCCCATGCAAATGCCGGACAGCGGGGTCAGCCCCATGGTCGTATCGACGCATTTGCCTTTCTCGATGGCGGCAATGGAGGATCCGTTGCCGAGATGGCAGGTGATGATGTTGACGGATTCGAAAGGCTTGTCCATCATCTCAGCGGCGCGGCGGGCAACATAACCATGGGAGGTGCCATGGAAGCCGTATTTGCGCACGCCATGCTTTTCGTACATTTCATAAGGCAAGGCATACATGTAGGCCTTGGCAGGCATGGTCTGGTGGAAGGCGGTATCAAACACAGCCACCTGGGGGACACCCGGCATGGCCTCTTCGCAAGCTTCGATACCGGTCATGTTCGGCGGATTGTGCAGAGGGGCCAGGTCAAAGCAGGCACGGATGGCACGCTTGACCTCCGGAGTGATCAGGGCTGAAGAGGCGAATTTCTCACCGCCATGAACGACGCGGTGGCCAACGGCGTCGATTTCGTCCATGCCCTTGATAATGCCGTGTTCCTCAGAGGTCAGGACGGAAAGCACTGCCTGGACGGCAACTTTGTGATTGGGCAGGTCCATCGGCAAGGTGACTGAGTCGCAGCCTTTGCTGGTGTGCTTGATCATGGCATGGTCGAGGCCGATGCGCTCGGCGCCGCCCTTGGCCAGGACGTCGCCGTTCTGGGCATCCATGAGCTGGTATTTGAGGGAAGAACTGCCGGCATTGATGACAAGTACATTCATGGCTTAAGCCTCCTGGGCCTGGACGGCCGTGATGGCGACGACGCCGACGATGTCGTCAGCAGAACAGCCGCGGGAAAGATCGTTGACGGGACGGGCGATGCCCTGGGTAACCGGGCCATAGGCCTCGGCTTTGGCCAGGCGCTGGACCAGCTTGTAGCCGATATTGCCGGCATTGAGGTCCGGGAAGATCAGGACATTGGCTTTGCCTGCGACCGGGCTCTGCGGAGCCTTGCTCTTGCCGACCGAGGGGACGATCGCAGCGTCGAGCTGCAGCTCGCCGTCAAGTGCCAGATCCGGCGCCTTTTCCTTGGCCAGGCGGGTAGCCTCGACCACCTTGTCGACCAGCGGATTTTTGGCTGAACCGTAGGTGGAGTAGGACAGCATGGCCACAGTCGGCTCCAGGTCCGTCAGCTGGCGGAAGGATTTGGCAGAGGACAGGGCGATTTCGGAGAGCTGGTCGGCGTCCGGGTTTTCCATCAGGCCGGCATCCGAGAACAGGAACAGTCCGTCAGCGCCGAATTCACAATCCGGCACATCCATGATGAAGAACGAGGAAACCAGCTTCGTGCCCGGTGCGGTCTTGAGGATCTGCAAGGCGGGGCGCAGGGTGTTGGCGGTGGAATTGATCGCGCCGGCAACCATACCATCGGCGGCCTGCTGTTTGACCATCATGACACCATAGAAGAGCGGGTCGAGCATGGTCTTCTGGGCCTGCTCCGGTGTCACGCCCTTGGATTTGCGCATTTCATAGAATGCATCCACATAGGCAGCGTAATCTTTGCTCGTAGCCGGGTCGATGATGGTGGCTCCTGAGATGTCCCACTGCGGTGCAACTGCTTTCACACTCGCAGGATCTCCGATCAGGACGATGTTGGCGATGCCTTTTTCCAGTATCTTGGCGCAAGCTTCGATGGTCCGCGGGTCCGATGCCTCCGGCAATACAATGGTCTTTTTGTCGCTTCTGGCTTTGTCAAAGATCTTGTCAATGAATCCCATGCTTCTTACCTCTTTTTTCTATTAACCGACCCCGGCTGCAATCGGCCGGACAGTGCCGGCTTCCGGATGGACAGCTTGTTCTTTTTAGAACACACTACAGTATAGCCGAAAGGCCAGAAACTGCCAACAGCAAATGGCCTTCCCTGGTCAAAATATGCCCCTGATTGGCGGTGTTGGTATCACGACATTGCCAGCAGTGCCAGGATGTTGTCGCGGGCGGTCATGGTGACCACGCCCTGGCTGTCCTGGCGGAAAATGGCATCAAGAACCGAACTGGTCGGACTGGTGGCCCGATGCCAGCTGAGCCGTTCCACCGCTCGCCGGTAAAGCGGTTCATGTCCGGCGATGCGGGCGATCCTGGCCGTCAAGGCCAGGCCGGCCAGGGATTCCTCGGCCGTACCGGGCTGGCCCTGGGTGATGTGATAGGTCGAGTACAGGACATTGTCGTTCAGCAGATGTTCCAGGAGCCAGCTCAGGGTCCGTGGGTCGAGCTGGCCGATTTCAGCCAGATGCAGCGCACAGGCCAGGGACTCCTGCAGATCGACTACAGGTGTGGGGCGGATGAACCGGACATAGCCTTGCTGACTGGTCGCAAAGCCATATGCGTATAATGGCAGAGCTTCACTGATCAGGCCTTCCTGGACCAGAGACACGGCTTCGGCATAGCGGTTTTCCAGAGTTGGATCCAGTTCGGCCAATGCCTTCAAGGCGGGCAAGTCGAGGGCAGCCAGACGGATCACTGGATCACCGGCATAACTTGCCGCTTCCTGTTCTGTTGTGGGTTCCGGACGCGGTGTTGGTGTGGCAGCAGGGTCTTGTGTCGGAGCGGAAGTCGGAATGGCAACCAGCTGATCTGGTGCCAGGCCTGTGCCGATGACCTGGGCCAGGACGCCAGCCAGCCCAGTCTCCTCTTGGTTGAGCGAATCACTGGGCCACTTGGCGTAGGCCAAGGCCAGGACTCTCAGATAGAGCAAAGAATCCGGCCAGGACTCAGAATCATCCGCAGCAGGTTCCAGTTGGGTGCCCGAGTCCAGGCCGGTCATCATCTCCAGCGGATCATCCACAACCCTGTTCCGCACAGGATAGACCAGACCTCGTGGACTCAGGAAATACGTCCGGAACTGCCTGTTCCATTGGTCAAATGAAGATTTTCTGCCTTGTTCGGCCAGCCAGAATCCATAGAGCAACTGGTCCTGGGCAATCCATTCACCCGACCATTGAGCCGGGAGACCGAGCTCAGTGTTGGCCTGCTGAAACCAGGATACAAAGCCCACATCGGTCATCAAGTTGCTCTGCAAACGGACTTCGATCTTTTTAATTTCTTCCGGCTGGATGGATGCGGCAAACGATGCTGCAGCTTGCGATCCAGGCACGGTGAAGGGCCGGTCTGGCGGCGCAGATAGCTGAAACCACACCAGCGCTCCTGATGCAGCCAGCAGCAGGAACAACACGATGAACAGCCATTTGGCTTTGCCGGGGTGATTGCTTGATCCGATCGTTGCCATATGCCGCCATCATAGCAGAATTGCTCCGCCACTGCTATAATCGTCCACATATGAAAACTGCTGGAATCATCGTTGAATACAATCCCTTGCACAATGGCCATGCCTGGCAGCTGAAAAAGGTCAAAGAGACCTTGGGCAAAGACACTGCTATTGTCGTTGTCATGAGTGGGCCCTTCACACAGAGGGGTGAACCAGCCGTGCTCGACAAGTGGACACGTGCCCGCATGGCCCTGGCCTGCGGTGCAAGCCTGGTCCTGGAGCTGCCCGTGCCCTATGCCACGGCCAGCGCCGAGCGTTTTGCCTTTGGCGGTGTCCAAGTCCTGGCAGCCACCGGCATTACGAAGACCCTGGTTTTTGGCAGCGAACATGGCACCTTGCCTGACCTGTATGATCTGGCCAGTCTCCTGGTCAATGAAACACCGGCGTTCAAAGCATCTCTGCAAGGCTACCTCGAGACTGGCCTTTCCTTTGCTGCGGCACGGCAGCTGGCCGTTGCCGCCCAGCTGGGAGACAGCCAGAAGGCAGCCCTGCTCAAAAGCTCCAATAACATTCTGGGCATTGAATATCTGAAAGCCATCTTGCGCCTGCCGGCGAAAAAACGTCTCGAGCCGGTGACATTCCAGCGCCAGGGTCAGGGGTATCTGGATCCCTCCCCTGCGTCGCACTTTGCCAGTGCCACGGCCATCCGCCAGGTGATTGCCAGCGGCAGGGACAATCCGGCTTATTTACTGCAGCACTTGGCCCATGCCATGCCGCCCGAAGCACTGGGCATCCTGCTGGAGGCAGTTGCCCAAAAAAAAGGCCTGGTCTTGCACGAAGATCTGGCGGTCCCGCTCCTGGCCTTGCTCCGGACACGAAAACCAGAGGACCTCCACCCTTATCCAGGCATGGGCGAAGGACTTGCCCAGCGCCTGCACGAATTTGCCCGCCGGCCGGAAGGTCAAGACAGCAGGGAGGCCCGTCTCAGCCAGCTGGTTGAATCTGCCATGAGCCGGCGCCTGCCGCGAACCCGAGTCCAGCGCGCACTGCTGCATCTGCTGTTGAACCTGACCACCTCCGATCTCGAGCAATTCGATACCGCAGGGGGTCCCGCCTACATCCGGGTCCTGGGCTTTGACAAAAACGGCCGCTACTTGTTGAAACTGATGCGCCAGAAGGCCAGCTTGCCGGTCATCACCCGCGGCTCGGATTTCCATGAACACTTGAATGACATCAATCTGCAGCGCCAGACTCAGTTTGACCTGGCCGGAACCGACCTCTGGTCGATCCTGGCCGGATCGAGTTCTGGCACCGATTTTGACAGGCCTGTTGTCATTCGCTAAAATCCACACGTACCCCTGATTTCAGACCGGGACACAAACAATCGATCGTCACATCAGAAAGTGAGTATTGCCCCATGTCAAACCAGAACGTTTATGATCTGCTCAAGGACCGCGGCTACCTGGCCCAGGTCACACACGAGGCGGAAGTCCGCGAATTGCTGGGCAAGCCGGGGGTGACATTCTATATCGGCTTTGATCCGACCGCAGACAGCCTCCATGTCGGCCATTTCGTCCAGATGATGGTCATGGCCCACATGCAGAAAGCCGGGCATCGCCCGATCGCCCTGATCGGAGGCGGAACGGCCATGATCGGTGATCCGTCCGGACGCTCGGATTTGCGCCAGATCATGACAACAGAAACCATCCAGCACAATGGTGACCGTTTCAAAGAGCAGATGAAGATCCTGATTGATTTTTCCGATGGCAAGGCCTTGATGATCAACAACGCCGACTGGTTGTTGCAGCTCAATTATGTCGATTTCCTGCGCGACATCGGGCCCCATTTTTCGGTCAACCGCATGCTGACGGCCGAATGCTACAAGAACCGCATGGAACAGGGCCTGACGTTCCTTGAATTCAACTACATGCTGATGCAGTCTTATGATTTCCTGGTCCTGTACCGCCAGCACCAGTGCCAGATGCAGCTGGGCGGGGACGACCAGTGGTCCAACATCCTCGGCGGCGTCGACCTGATCCGCAGAAAAGACCAGGGAGCTGCTTTTGGCATGACCTTCCGCCTCCTGACCACCAGTGCCGGTACCAAGATGGGCAAGACAGCCAAGGGTGCTGTCTGGCTTGATCCGGCCAAGACCAGTCCGTTCGAATTCTACCAGTACTGGCGCAACATTGATGACGCCGATGTCATCAATTGCCTCAAGCTCCTGACCTTCCTGCCACTCGAGGAAATTGCCGAGTATGCCCGGCTCCAGGATGCCGCGATCAATGAAGCCAAGAAGCGGCTTGCCCTGGAAGTGACAACCATCGTCCATGGGTCTGAAGCTGCTGCTGCTGCCCGGTCCCAGGCGGAAGACCTGTTTGAAAAAGGGGGGCGTTCGGAGCAGATGGCCAGCACTTCTTTAACCCAGGCTGACCTGGAAGCGGGCCTCCCCTTGCTGGATGCGCTGCTCATGGCCAAACTGATCCCTTCCAAAGGCGAAGGCAGACGTCTGGTCGCCCAGGGCGGCATCACCCTGAACGATGCTGTGATCACCGATTTTGCCCGGCTCCTGAAGCCTGAAGATTTTGGAACCGGTGAAGCCATCGTGCGCAAGGGCAAGAAAACCTATCATCGCTTCACCATCTCCTGATATCCTCGATACAATTTCGAATCTGAAAGACGAAGGGGGCTGTCCCAGAGCATGTTGGCTTGGGGACAGTCCCTTTATCCTGTCAAGCACTCCAGGCAGGCTCTGAAGAACCTGCCCTTGTTGTGGGCGCGAGGGTATGATCCAGGTTGAGGTTTCTCAAGACTGCGCCGGACATGAAAAAAGGGCCACTTCTTTGATGAAGCGACCCTTCCTGTCAAAATCACGTGAGTGGAACCCAATTATTTGCCCAGATTGTTCAGGGCCTTGGCCAGACGGGATTTCTTGCGAGCTACGGTATTCTTGTGCAGGTAGCCTTTGGCCGCGGCTTTGTCGAGTGTGGCCTGGGTCGATTGGATCATATCGGCAGCACCTTCCACAGAAGAGGCCACAGCGGCTTTGGTCTTCTTGACGGCTGTGCGAATCTCGCTTTTCTTGATCTTGTTGGCAGCGGTCTTTTTGGCGATAACCTTGACGCGCTTGATGGCTGACTTGATATTCGGCATGTCTTTTCACCTCCCGGGAAGACGCAATGATTGCGTTTCGTTTTTTGCACTGATGTATTCTAGCATGCAGATCCCCCCTTGGCAAGACTCTCCGTAACATAAAAAGATACCCAAGACAGAAAAGGCGTGTTAAGATGGGAACAGATGAAAATCTATTTATCTGGAGGAAATAACACAGTTATGCCCGAAAATTCCAAATCGAAACCCAGCCGGCCGGCGCCGAACGCCCCCGGATCTATTAAAGTTGAGCCACGTGCCAAACAGGCCACAGGGACTCAAAGTCAGCGCACCGGTAAGAAACCTGCGCCTGTACCGCCAGCACAGGGACAAACCCGGCAGAAAAGCATGCCAAAGCCATCCGTTCCCGTGACACAGGCGCAGCGACCCCGGTCAGAGGGCAAGCCCGCGACCGGACAACAGCAGCGCGCGCAGCGTCCAGCTGCCAGCGCGCACAAACCTGCCTCCCCCCACAAGACCAGGCAGGCGGCAGGACAACAGCCCACTGGTCACAAGCGCTCTGCCACTTCGCGCCTGAAAGTCATCCCCCTGGGTGGCATGCGCGAGATCGGCAAGAACATGACCGTTTATGAATACGGTGACGACATGATCATTGTCGATTGCGGCATCGCCTTCCCAGCAGAAGACATGCCCGGTATCGATGTCGTCATTCCTGATTTCACCTATGTCATCAACAATCGCCAGAAATTGCGAGGCATCTTCATCACCCACGGCCACGAAGACCACATCGGTGCCTTGCCCTATCTCCTGAAGGACATCAAAGCCCCGGTCTATGCCAATCACCTGACCATCGAGCTGATCAGCCGCAAGATCGAAGATCGCGGCACGGGGGTTAAAAATGCCCAGCTGATCAAGGTCAGCGACGGGGATGTGGTCGGAGTTGGCAACTTCTCGATCGAATTCATCCATGTCAACCACAGCATCGAGGATGCCAATGCCCTGGCTATCCGGACGCCTGCCGGCATCATCTACCACTCCGGAGACTTCAAGATCGACCACACTCCGATCCATGGCAAACCGATGGACCTGACCCGGATCGGCGCGATCGGCGACGAAGGGGTCTTGCTGATGGTCTGTGAAAGCACCAACATCGAGAAAAAAGGCTACACGCCCTCTGAACGCAAAGTTGGGGATTCACTGGCTGAACTTTTCGGCAAAGCTGAAGGTCGCATCTTTGTTACCACCTTCTCTTCCAACGTTTCGCGCGTGCAGCAGATCTTCACAGCCGCCGAGCGATACAACCGCAAGGTCGCCCTGATCGGCCGCAGCATGGTCAATGTCTTTGACGCGGCCAACTCGCTCGGCTACATCGACATGCAGCCGGACACGCTGATTGATGTCAACCAGATCGACCGCTATCCGGCCGACAAGCTGGTCCTGATCACGACCGGCAGCCAGGGCGAACCGATGTCAGCCCTGACCCGGATGGCTTTCTCCGAACATCGCACCGTTGAAATCGTTCCAGGGGATACCGTGATCCTGTCCTCCTCCGCGATTCCCGGCAATGAGAAATCAGTCTACCGGGTCATCAACGAGCTGTATCGTCGCGGTGCCCACGTTATTTATGAGTCATTGTCCGAAATCCATGTCTCAGGCCATGCCTACCAGGAAGAACTCAAACTGCTGCACAATCTGGTCCGACCCCGCTACTTTATTCCGGCTCATGGCGAATACAGGCATCTGTATCGCCATGCCGAGCTGGCCAACCAGCTGGGCAGCCCATGGGAGAGTATCTTCGTCCTGGGCAACGGGGACATCTTTGAGTTCGAACCCAGCGAGCAGAAGGCGGACATCAGCGGATTTGTCCAGGCCGAAGGAGTCCTGATCGATGGCTCGAGTGCCGGCTACATCGACAACCTCGTCTTGAAGGACCGCCGCCTGCTGTCAGATGACGGTGTCGTAGCCATTTTCATTGCTGTCGACGACAAAGCCAATACGCTCGTCGGTCAGCCTGACATCCAGACCCGCGGTTTCATGTACGAAAGCGAAAGTGAACGCGTCATCCTGGAAACCCAGAAAAAAATCGCTGCCTTTGCCCGCAAAACCGACCAGGCCAGCAAACCTCTGGCCGCCATGCTGGCGAGCAACCACCTCAAGGACCAGCTCAGGGACTTGCTTTTTGAGCGCACCCGCCGCCGTCCTGTGATCCTGGTTTCAGTGCTGACTGTCTGATGCTGCGCGACCGCGTGACTCCCGGAATTTCCCGGGGGTCACCCCGGTCATTTTCTTGAAAACTTTTGAGAAATAGCTCTGCCCGTCAAAACCAGCCTGGGACGCAATGTCAACCAACGGCACACTGTCATTGAGCAGAAGCTTCTTGGCAGCTTCGACCCGGACCTGGTTAACATAGCTGTTGAAATTAACCTTCATCTCATCTTTGAAAATCCGGCTGAAATACGCAGGGCTGAGATAGACCAGTGCTGCGGTTTCTTCGAGTGTCACCTTGCGGGTGTAGTTTTTGCGGACATAGTCGACAGCCCGGTAGATCACATCGGCGTGCTTGACATGGGCCAAATTGAACACCTGCTCACTGAAGCGGTTCATGATTCCGGACAGCCAGAAGGCAATCTCATCAACATTGCGGAAGGAATAGATCTTGCCCAGATAAGTGTAATTCAATCCAAAAATCTGGGCGGTGTCTGCACCACCCCGGATCGCAGCACGCGACAGGAGAACGACCAGCTCGACGACCCGGGCCCGCATGACTTCGATGCTGCCACTGCTGGAGAAAAAGATATGGCCCAGGATCTCGTTGAGGATTTGCCTCGCCCCAGCCTTGTCACCGGCTTCGATCCGTTCCAGCAGCTGTTCTTCCTTGGCCATCGGATAATCGAGCAGTGCCGGGTCAACATAGGCGTAGTTTTTCAAAAAACTGATCTGCTCCCAGAGTTCCGCCTGTAGCTCCCCAGACTGGCGTTTTTCCTCCAGCCTGGCAAAGGTGTGGTCGGACAAACCAGCAGCCGTCCAGCAAAGCAGTTCACTCAAGCTGTTGACCCGCTCGGTCGAGACCACGGGTATCTCTTTCAGTTTCTGCCACAGTGTCTCCCGGGCCTGTTCGGGCCAGTCGAGCCTTTCAGCCAAGTCGTCAAAGACCAGATCTTCGGGATCGATCAGATGGACGGGTCCGCCGATCAGGGCACCTACAACCTGGCCCTTTTGAATCACCGGACTGGCCCAGTGTGTGAGGCCCAAGGGACAAAAATACACATACTGGCCGCCGAAACGTTCAGCCTGGTAGCACCCATACAGATGGGCATTGCTGCACAGAGAGACTGGGCTGTGATGACCGCCATCTGGTTGTGAGCGATCTGGATGTGCGCGCAGCCAGTCCGGTCCCAACTGGCTGGCCAGGTCGCAGATGGCACCGTGGGCGGGGACTGGGCTGGTCTCGTACAAAGTCCTGCCAGTTGCATCAATCACCCGGCAGCCGATCTGGCAAGCCCGGCTGAAATGGTCAGCAGCCATGCGTGCCTGTCCCAGGTCGATCAGGGGCAATGTTTCGTTTTCTGGCTGGCTGTTGCCAGCGATGAACTCATCCATTTTGGCTGTCCTCCCCTGTCAACGGCCACGATGAACTTCGATGATGTCACGAATAGCCTTGATCCGGCCCATGACCCGGTCGAACTGGTTCTGGCTGGACACCTCGATGGTCATGACCAACGTAGCTGTCACATCTTTCATCGCAGTCAACTTACCAGACAGGATAGACACTTTTTCCTCAGCGATGGCATTGGACACATCAGCCAGCAAATGGCGCCGGTCCCGGGCGACGATCTTGAGCTCGACCTGGTAGGTCGAGTTGCCACCATCCTTGGCCCAGGCGACATCGATCAGGCGTGACGCTTTTTCCGCATTCGTTGCTGAACCGGAAGCATTTTCCAGCAGCTGGCGGATGTTGCTGCAGTCGGTGCGATGAACTGCAACCCCCTTGCCTCGGGTAACGAAACCGATGATCGGGTCGCCCGGGACGGGACTGCAGCAGCGCGACAGGCGGACCAGGCAATTATCGATGCCTTTGACGACAACCCCCTGGTCGTAGCGCGATGTCTTGTGCTTGCTGGCCGGGCGGGAAATCGTCTGGGTGCCGTCTTCGTCTTCGAGCGGATTCGACTGCGGGCTGTAGACCACCTGGCCCGATGGGCTGATCCGGTAGCCAAGCCGGATCCGTTCATCCTCTGGCAAGTTGCGGATATATTCGTCGCGCAAACGCGGTACAATCTTGCCGGCAGACAGGCCGCCATAGCCGATGGCTGCGTACAAGTCATCCAGTGTGCTCAGGGTGTAGCGGCGATACAGCGCTTCAAGGAAATCCGGCTTTAAAAGCTGGGCATGGGAGAATCCGGTTTTCTTGATTTCCCGCTCGACGATTTCCTTGCCGCGGAGGACATTTTCCTCGCGCATTTCCTTCTTGAACCATTGGCTGATCTTGTTGCGCGCAGACGTGGACTTGACGATCTTGAGCCAGTCCCGGCTCGGACCATGGACCTTTTCCGAAGTCAGTACTTCGACGATGTCTCCGTTTTTCAGTTCGTAGGTCAGGGGTACGATCCGGCCATTGACCTTGGCTCCATACATGCGGTTGCCGATGCCGCTATGGATGTTGTAGGCAAAATCGATCGGACAGGAGCCGGCTGGCAGGGAACGGACTTCCCCCTTCGGAGTAAAGACAAAAACCTCGTCGGCAACCAGTCCACTTTTGAGGGTCTCCATGAATTCACCGGCGTCGCGCATGTCTTTCTGCCATTCGAGCAGCTGCCTGAGCCAGGTCAGCTTGCCTTCAAAATTATCTGAATTGGCAGATGACTGGGGCGCACCTTCCTTGTAGCGCCAGTGGGCAGCGATGCCGTATTCAGCCGTGCGATGCATGGCCAGCGTCCGGATCTGGACCTCGAAAGGAATCCCCTTGGGGCCGATCACTGTGGTGTGCAAGGATTGGTACATATTCGGCTTGGGCATGGCGATGTAGTCCTTGAACCGGCCAGGCATCGGTTTGTACAATTCGTGAACCAGCCCAAGGACGGCATAGCAGTCGGCCACGGTATTGACAATGATCCGGGTCGCGAACAGGTCATAGATTTGCTCGAGTTCCTTGCCTTGTGCTTTCATCTTGCGGTAGATGCTGTAGAAGTGCTTGGGCCTGCCCTCGATATCGGCCTCGATCCCCATCTCCCGGATTTTGTTCTGCAGCTGGACGACCACATCCTCCAGATATTGTTCGCGCTCGGACCGCTTTTGTGAAATCGCTCCGACCAGCTCGTAATAGGCATTGCGGTCGATGTAGCGCAGGCAAAGATCTTCGAGTTCCCACTTGACCTTGTAGATACCGAGACGATGAGCCAGCGGCGCATAGATGTCGAGGGTTTCGCGCGCTTTTTCCTGCTGCTTCTCCGGAGTCATGTGTTTCATCGTCCGCATGTTGTGCAGCCGGTCGGCCAGCTTGATCAGGACAACCCGGATATCCTTGGCCATGGCCAGGAACATCTTGCGAAAATTTTCAGCCTGGATCTCTTCTTTAGATGAATACGGAATCCGGCCGAGCTTGGTCACGCCATCGACGAGAGATGCCACGTCCTCGCCAAAACGCGCGGCCAGTTCTTCGTAGGAAATGCCGGTGTCCTCGATGGTGTCGTGCAGCAAGGCGGCAATCAAGGTGTCGGCGTCAACTTCCAGTTCCGTCAGGATCTCCGCTGTTGCCAGTGGGTGGATGATGTAGGGTTCGCCTGTGACGCGCCGCTGCTGCTCATGGGCAGCGCGGGCGAATTCATACGCATCAATGATCCGCTGTCCATCATGCTGGCCAGAGTATTCCTCATACAGTCGGATAATCCGCTGCAAAATTTCGCTGCTGTTATCATGATGGCTCATGCAAGTCCTCCCTGAGCTTTCAGGTACTGGTAAGTCGGGGCATCGGACAGGCGGATCTTGGCCTGGTCTTCCCTGGCCGGTAGCAAGGCGATCCGGACACGGTCACGGCCCAGATGCTGGACCGTGAGCAAGCTGCTTTCGGTGAACACCCTCAGGATCTGGGCTAATTTGAAGGCTGTCAAGGTCCGGTTGTAACTGCGGGCGATCCGTCGGGCGAGCAAGGACAAGTCCGTCTGGACCGGATGTTCCGCATAGGCTGTGCGCAAATACTGGAAAGCCATGACATAATCGTCACGATCCGGAAGCAGGTGATCCAGTGGCAGCTGGCAGATCCTTGCCAGGCCGTTCAAATCGGGTTGCGGGTCAAATACATCCGGTTGCAGTGGCCAGATGCGGTCTAGCTCGGTTACCACGCTGGGGTGGATGTCCCTGATCTGGAGTTGCACCGTGCGCCGGCCATTGAATTGATTCAATTCCAGTGCAAACAATAGATCGACCTGGTCACCGGCAGAAAACAAATCGTCCGCCTGGCTGAAATTAAATGCAATTCCAGCGAGCGGTCGGCTCTTGCCATCATCGACTGCGATGCGAACATGCTTGCCATTGCCTACCAGGCGCCATTCGGTGAGGGTCAGATTGCGACAGACCAGCAAGGGCTGCCGGTTCCCCTCGCCAAAGGGTGCGAGCTGCTGTAAAGCGACGGCATTGCTTTCACTAAGGTCATCCAGTGTGACCAGAGCGTCAGCAACCAGTTCAGGTCTGAAGGCCAGCCTGTCAACCTGGCTGGCAGCATAGGCATTGACCGCTCTGCGGAAATCTGCCAGGGCGCTCTCGTCTATTTCGATGCCAGCCGCTTTGCGGTGGCCGCCAAATTTGACCGTATGCTCAGCGCCAGCCCGGATGGCTTCCAGGATGTCGAAATTGCCACACGTGCGGGCCGAACCTTTGAACCGGCCACTTTCACCACCCAGGACAATGACAGGTCGGTGATACAAATCGACCAGGCGTGAACAGACAATGCCGACCACACCGGTATGCCAGCCCGCGCGAGCCAGCACGATCAGGTCTGGCGAAGTGAAATCAAAAGACGCCTCAATTTCGGCTGTCGCTTCTGCCAGGATGGCTGCCTCCAGCGACTGGCGCTGGCTGTTTTGTTCCTGTAGCTCCAGAGCCAGCTCCCGCGCCCGGGTGCGATCGTCTGTTAACAGAAGTTCCAGGGCCGGCATGGCAGCGCCCAGGCGACCGGCAGCATTCAGGCGTGGCGCCAGTGTATATCCGATCGTCCCGGCATCGACCCCTCGGTCATTCTGGGCACACACAGCCAGCAACTCGGTCAGCCCTATGTGCAAATGGCGATTCAATGCGCCAAGGCCCTGGTAGACCAGGATCCGGTTTTCATCCAGCAAGGGCACCACATCTGCGACCGTACCGAGAGCGACCAATGCATATTCCGTCAAATCAGGCAGAGGCACATGCAGAACCTGGCACAAGGCCTGGATCAGTTTGAAGGTGACACCGACACCAGACAGGCTGGTCGTCGGGTACAAGGAATCAGATCGCTTGGGATTGACGACAGCCTGGGCTCGCGGCAGGATATCCGGGCATTCGTGATGGTCCGTGATAACGACAGCCACCCCGGCAGTTTGCAGCTGGTCAACAGCCTGGACACTGGTCACACCGCAGTCGACGGTGATCAGCAAGCCTGCCCCCAAGGCCAAGGTTCGTTCCACACTCGACTCACTCAAGCCGTAACCATCCACCAGGCGGTCTGGGATCAGGGGCACACAGGGAATGCCATTCTGGTGAAAAAACCGGGTCAGCAGTGCCGTTGCCGTCAGTCCATCGACATCGTAGTCGCCATGGATGACGATCGCACGGCCGTCCTCAACCGCCATCTGGATGGTTGAACAGGCCAGGGCCATGTCCGGCAGCAGGAAAGGGTCGTGGAGATCTTCAAGCCTGGGCTCCAGGAACCGCTCGCGTGCTTTGCTGTCTCCCAGATGGCGACTCTGCAGAATGCGCTCAGGCAAGGGGGCAGATCCTGGCTGTTCGTCCAGGATTTTCCATTCTTTCTGAATCAGCATCATCGGCCTCCTTTCTCTGAGCATTGGCTCAAGTAGTAACAGTATAACAAAAGAGACTCGATACCGCGTGATACCAAGTCTCTTTTTTCAAATGTGCATCGCGTTTAGCCGAGCAAACGTTTGACGATCGTATTGACCAGTTTGCCGTCTGCCTTGCCCTTGACGTCAGGCATGAGGACTTTCATCACCGTACCCATGTCGCGGGCGGAATGGGCATCAGCCTTGGCAATAGCGGCCCGGACCAGCTCTTCGATCTCGGCTTCACTCAGCTGAGCCGGCAGATAGGTCTCGATCAGATCCATCTCGGCCTTGTTCTTCTCCAGGATGTCCGTGCGACCAGATCCGGCCAGTTCCGTGACAGTCTCGGCGCGCTTCTTGTGCTCCTTGGCCAGGATCTCGAACACGCCGGACTCATCCAGCGTGATCTGCTGGTCTTTTTCGACTTGCAGGACAGCAGCCCGGATAATCTGCAGCAAATCCTTGCGCAGGGTGTCCTTGGCCTTCATGGCGTCTTTGAGGTCTTCCAGCAATTTTTCCTTGATGTTCATAGGTATCTTAACGTTTCCTTTTCCTGGCCGCTTCGGCTTTCTTCTTGCGGCGGACGCTTGGTTTTTCATAATGTTCACGTTTGCGGACTTCGGCCAAAACGCCGGAGCGTGAGCAAGAACGCTTGAAACGACGCAGTGCGCTGTCAAGGGTTTCGTTTTCTTTCACTCGAATTTCAGACATGTTGTTTTCACCCCCCTCAACGGCATAATCCTGCCCTCTGTGGTGTCGACAGGCGCAACAAATCCTCGCAGACTGGCTGCAGCAGTAGCATTATAAGCGCTGGCTCAGCCTTTCGTCAATGAAGCCCAGCCCCCGGCCCAGCTTGAATTCTGTGGTTCTTTCAGACGATTTTGTCGCCCAGGACCTTGCCGCCCAGCAGGTGGAAATGGACATGGGCAATGGTCTGGCCCGCGTCAGCACCACAGTTGTTGATCACGCGATAGCCGTTCTGGCGGATGCCCAGCTTATCCGCAACTTTGGGGATGGCACGCAAAACCTGACCCAGGATCTTTTCGCCATCCGGGTGGCTGGCCAGGTTATCCAGGTCCGGTACATGGGCTTTGGGCACAACCAGGGCATGGACCGGGGCCTGGGGATGCAAGTCATGAAATGCAACAACAGCATCATCTTCATAAATGAACTGGATCGGGATGTCTCCGCTGGCCAATTTGCAGAAAATGCAGTCAGACATGCTCTTCCTCCTGTGAAGATCTCTGGTTCAGAGTCCCAGCTGCTTGTGTGCCAGTTCGGCAGCTGCGGCCAGAGCCTTGTCGATCGCTGCGACGTCTTTGCCACCGGCCTGGGCCATGTCGGGCCGGCCGCCACCACCGCCGCCTGTGATCCGGGCGGCTTCACGGACGAGGTTACCCGCATTGGCACCTGCCTGGACAGCCTCAGGACTGGCCATCGCGACCAGTGCTACTTTCCCTTCCTGGCTGCTGGCCAGGACAACAACAGCCGGGGCAATTTTGTCCCGCAGACGATCGGCTGCCTGGCGCAGCTGGTCGGCATCCGGTGTGTCGAGGCGTGCGGTGAGGATTTTGAACGAACCGGCTACAATCGCCTGGGCAGCGAGCTCATCGGCTGCTCCAGCTGTCCGGCGAGCCTGCTCGGCTTCAATCTGCTTTTCGAGTTCTCTGGTCCGGTTGAGCAGGACTTCGACTCGGTGGGGGACCTCGTTGGCGGGCGCTTTGACCATCTGGCCCATTTTGAGCAGCAGGTCATCTTGCTCACGGACCCAGGCCAGGGCAGCCTGTCCAGTGATGCCTTCAATCCGGCGTACACCGGCTGCGACACCGCTCTCGGAAACCAGACGGAAGAGACAAGCTTCAGCAGACTGCTTCAGGTGGGTCCCACCGCACAATTCCTGGCTGAAATCACCAACGCGCACGACACGGACCTGGTCGCCGTACTTTTCATCAAACAAAGCCATGGCGCCAGACTGGCGTGCCTCATCGAGCGACATCACATCCGTCTGGACAGCAAGATTCTCCAGGATCACACCATTGACAATCTGCTCCACCTGGGCCTTTTCGGCAGCGGTCATCGGCTGGAAATGAGAGAAGTCGAAACGCAGGCGATCCGGCGAGACAGCCGATCCGGCCTGGGCCACATGGTCACCCAGGACCTGGCGCAACGCTTTGTGCAGGATATGGGTCGTTGTATGGTTACGGGCGGTCGACAGTCGGGCGGTGCGGTCCACTGTCAGTGCAACTGCCTCTCCCTGCGCCAGGCTGCCTGTTTCGACGATGGCACTGTGCAAGTAGATACCCTCTGCGGTTTTTGTCGTGTCGAGCACCCGTGCGGTGCCGGTGCGGCCGGAAATCTGGCCGACATCACCGGTCTGGCCGCCGGCAGCACCGTAGAAAGGTGTGCGGTCTGTGATCAGGGTGATTTTCTGGTTTTCAACGGCCAGGTCCGAAAGGCTCAACGTTTCACTGGCTTCGTCGGTGACCAGGATGGCTTTGATCACACCTTCGTCAGTCAAGGTCTCATAGCCCGTGAACACAGTCGGCACCGTTCGATCAACACCCTCAGGCAGGCTGCCCTGTCCCCACGCAGAACCGACCTTCTCCCGCAAGGCTTTGCGGGCCATATCTTTTTGCCGGTTCATCTCGGCACGGAAACCGTCTTCATCGATCTCAAGGCCCTGTTCCGCGGCAATTTCCCGGGTCAGGTCAAGCGGGAATCCGTATGTATCATGGAGCTTGAAAACATCCTCACCGGACAGGCGCAACCGGCCTTCGGCCCGGGACTTCTCCATCATCTGCTCGAGGATGGCAGTGCCCTGGGCGATGGTTTCGGCAAAACGCTCTTCTTCGGTACGGATGACCTTGGTGATGTAATCCTGCCTGGCTTCAAGTTCGGGATAAGCGGACCTGGATTCGCGCACGACAATGGAGCACACATCATACAGGAATGGCTTATCGATGCCGAGCAGGCGGCCAAAACGGGCCGCACGGCGCAAGAGGCGGCGCAGAACATAACCGCGGCCTTCGTTCGACGGGATGATGCCATCCGAAATCATCATGGTCGTGCTGCGGATGTGGTCGGTGATGACTCGGATCGCGACATCGGTCTTCTCATCCTGGCCATACTGGACCGAGGCTTTGGCACAGACATAGTCCAGGATCGCACGGACGGTGTCGACTTCGAACAGATTGCCCACGCCCTGCATGATGACGGCAAAGCGCTCAAGTCCCGCACCTGTGTCGATGTTTTTCTTGGCCAGCGGCGTATAGGTGCCGTCCTCCTCTTTATTGAACTGGGTGAAGACCAGGTTCCAGAACTCGACATAGCGGTCGCAATCACAGCCGACCTGGCAGGTTGGGCTGTCACAGCCGAATTCCTCACCGCGGTCAAAATAGATCTCCGAGCAGGGGCCGCAGGGACCCGTACCGTGTTCCCAGAAATTATCTGCCTTGCCGAGGCGGAAAATCTTCGATTCCGGCAGACCCACATCCTGGTGCCAGATGTCGTAGGCCTCGTCATCCTCGAGGTAGACGGTCACAAACAGGCGATCTTCGGGGATTTCCATGACTTTTGTGCAGAATTCCCAGGCCCATGGGATAATTTCCTTTTTGAAATAGTCGCCAAACGAGAAGTTGCCCAGCATCTCGAAATACGTGCCATGGCGGCTCGTCTTGCCGACGCGCTCGATATCCGGGGTGCGGATGCATTTCTGGCAGGTCGTGACTCGCGGTGCTGGCGGTGTCTGGGCACCGGTGAAATAGGGTTTCAGCGGTGTCATCCCCGCATTGATCAGCAGGATCGAGGGGTCGTTCTTGGGCACCAGCGGGAAACTGGGCAGGCGCAAGTGTTCCTTAGATTCAAAGAAAGCCAGGAATTTCTCCCGGATGTCATTCAGACCGAGTGGTTGCATGGTGGTCACGTCTCCTTGCCGGATGTTGGGCCTTCTCAATAGGGCCATTCATTATCCGGAATAGTTTACACGAATCAGCAAGGACGGGCAACTAGCCGCCACAGGTGGCTCTTTGCTTAATACCGTGAAAGGCAGGTCAGAACTGGATTTCTTGCAGTCGCAGCCATTGATCAGCTTGACGGTCAATCAAGCAGTGAAACGTGCACCCTGGAACGTTTATTTTCCGCTCTGGGGGCCACCTGCCGCGCCATCCCTGGCCCCGGATCGTGAAATTTCACAATTACGGGCCAGGGTGGTGTTTGACACATATCCTGACACGAACCTCAAACCGCCTGCGGCTGTAGGATCAGCAGGGTTCCTTATCTGAACTTCCGGAAAACGACCTCGACCTGAAAGTTGAAATTTCAAAAACCAGGTCGGGGTCGTTTTCGTGCAACAACGAACTATCAAACCTCAGAGAGCCTGCGGCTGTAACCTTTGGCGTCACTGACCCACGAGGTGCATGAATGTTCAGGGTGGCCCCGGATCGTGCAACTTCCGCTCTGGGGGTCACCCTTCGCGCGACCCCTGGCCCCGAATCGTGCAGTTTCCGCCGAAAGGGTCACCCTTCTTCATGCGCCACCCCTGTCTCTTAATAGTCTTTTCACGGTAATAAGCAAAGAGCCCCACAGGTGGCTCCCGGACTGCTGGTTTCCGACACCAGGCTGGTCCATCCGTAATTAATCTGTGATAGAATCTGGTTTGAACGAAAATACGGAATCATCCAGTCCTTGAAAGGGGTATCCCGACATGTCCCAGTCACTTCCCCAAACGACCCAGGCTGAACAAAGCGCGCTTGCTGCTTCTCTGGGTGTCGCTATCCCGGAACTTTATATTCCCAGAACCGGCATTGATCTGTCACGATGGGCTGTCGTGGCCTGTGACCAGTACACCTCCCAGCCAGAGTACTGGCAGCAGTCAGAGGCTCTCGTTGGTGATGCCCCTTCCACACTGCGCCTGGTGCTACCGGAAATTTATCTGGAACATCCCGGAGACACGCCAGTCGAAAGCAGAATCGCCCGCATCAACCAGACCATGGCGGAGTACCTCGACCAGGGTATCCTGGTTCCCCTGGCACCGGGCTGTATGGTCATTGATCGGGAGACCCGCTTGCATCCGAGCCGCAAAGGTTGGTTGATTGCCATCGATCTGGAGCGATATGATTTCACACCAGGCAACAGGGAACTGACCCGGGCGACGGAAGGAACGGTTCTCGACCGCATTCCTCCGCGCCAGGCCATCCGCAAAGATGCTTTGCTGGAACTCCCCCATGTCCAGCTGCTGATTGACGACCCGGACCGGACTGTGATCGAGCCCCTTTACACAGCCTTGTCGCAAGAAGTGCCTCTGTATGCAACAGAGCTGGCACAAGAAGGCGGCTCGGTCAGAGGCTGGCATGTGCCATCTGACAACACGCTGCTGGAGACTGCTTTGAAGGCCCTGGGCCAGCTGGCGTCACTCAAGGACTACGGGTTGCTTTTTGCCGTCGGGGATGGCAACCACTCTCTGGCCACCGCCAAAGCCCACTGGAACAGCATCAAAGACGAGGTCGAACCAGACCATCCAGCCCGTTATGCCCTGGCTGAGATCATCAACATCCATGACCAGGGACTCGACTTTGAACCGATCCACCGGGCCGTCTTCAATGTCGAATTTGAACGCTTCCTGGATCATGCCGACCGTTTCTTCAAAAAACAGCTGGCTGCCATGGTCAAGCCTGAACAGGCCTTGATCCAGCTTGTGCCGGTTTATGGACCTGGTTTCAAGACTGACCTGTCAGTCCCGCTCCAGCCAGGCGATCTGCTCGTCGGGGCCATCCAGGCCATGCTGGACGATCTGGTGGTCCGGCATCCTGATGTCCGGCTCGACTACATCCATGGCGAAGAAGTCGTACGGGAACTCTCGGGCAAAGGGGCTGTCGGTCTGATCCTACCGCCGCTTGAGAAATCCGAATTTTTTGGCATCATTGCGCGGGATGGCATCTTGCCGCGCAAAACCTTCTCCATGGGTGAGGCCTTCGAAAAACGCTACTATTTCGAAAGCCGGCGGATCCGCTGATCATGTCCGGCGCACCGGTATTACCCACCGGTTCGTTCGTCGGTGGCCGTTTCAGCTACTCTTTACGTGTACTGATCGCCTGGGCTGGCGTTTTATTGCTGGTCCCGGGCGTTTCTTTTTGGGCGCTGGGCCCCAGTGCACTGGCATTTTTGCGCTGGTGGCTCACGCTGCTGATGCTTGGCGCCATGGCTTGGCCGCTGGCACAGTTTGTGTTTGGTCGCGTGTCCCGAACCCTGGCTTATCTGCCTGCCAAGGCTGTCGGATTGTTCCTGTTGAGCGTGCTCCATTGGGAAAGTGGCTACCTGTTTCATCTCGGTCTGACCCGAAACTCACTCTTCGTTCTCATTCTGTTGCTTTTTGCCTTGATCTGGTTCTCCGCCTTCCAGTCATTTTCCAGGCGCCTGATCCCAGCCCGCTGGAGCCAACAGCTCTTTACGGCCGCTCTGGCTGAACTGTTCTTCAGCAGCCTGCTCTTGGCAGGTGCTTACCTGCGCACATTCAAACCAGCCCTCGACAGTCTGGAAAAATTCATGAACGTCGCCTTCATCAACAGCATCTTGCGCAGTCCTGGCTTGCCGGCGGCAGATCCCTGGCTCGCGGGTGACACAATCAATTACTACTATTTTGGCCATTACACCTACGCTCTCCTGACCCGTCTCACAGGTCTTGCAACACCGGTGGCCTACAATCTGGGGATGGCAACGGTGTGGGCCTTTGGGGCCAGTCTCAGTCTGGTCTTGGGAGTGGGGATGATCCGCCTGGCTCAGCAATCATCCTTTCAGCACATCGATGGGTCTAACGGGACCAGGATGCGGCCTGATTCAAGGGCAGCCCTGCTGGTACAGGCGGCCGGCGGCCTTCTGTCCCTCTTGCTGGTCAACGTCGGGGGTAACAGCCATGCTTTTTTCTACAGCGACCATGGCCCAGGCAAAACCATCGTCAGCTGGCTTGCCTCTCGAGGGCTACCGGTCGGGAATTTCAGCCAGGCTTACTGGTTTCCCAATGCAACCCGTTTCATCGGCTACAATCCGGAAACGGCTGACAAAACGATCCATGAATTCCCTGTCTATTCCTATCTGGTCTCCGATCTGCACGCCCATGTCATCAACCTGACACTTGTCCTCCTGTTCCTGCTGCTGCTGCTCAATCTGTTTGCCCGTGCCACAGCCACTGGGAAAACCAGCCAGTACGACCGTGAGACAGTTGTCCAGTCAATTTCTGCCCATTCACTGTGGCAGGAATGTCGCACGGCCCTGTCCCTGCCGGAAATCTGGGCCCTGGGGGTCTGTCTGGCGATTTTCATGATGCAGAACTACTGGGATTTTGTCATCTACTTGCCGGTGTCTGTCGTTGTGCTGCTGGCTGGAAACGCGTTTTCCCTGGCAGGCCAAAGGCCTGGCACCTTCCTGTTGGCCGCCATACGCCGGACGGCGTTCCAGGTTCTCACGCTCCTGTCCCTTGCTTTTATCTTGACAGCCCCTTTCCAGGCCCACTTTGATCCCATGAGCAGCCAGGTTGCCTTCAGTTCTGTGCGAACACCGTTCTGGCAACTGCTGGTTCTGTGGGGACCGCACATCCTGGCGGGGTTTGCTGGCAGCATGGCTCTCATCTCCAGGCGGAAAGCCCGTGCAGAGTTCCGGCCAGTCGACGGTCTGGCTATCGCATTATTCATCTATGGCCTGGTCCTGGTCCTGGCTCCGGAAATCTTTTACGTCGTCGACATTTATTCTGGCGACTACAAGCGGGCCAACACCATGTTCAAGTTCACCTACCAGGCCTTTGTCCTGCTGGGATTGGGCTGGTCGTATGTTCTCGTTCGGCTGGCCCAGGTCCGGTCCTGGCGCAGACTGACCGCCCTTCTTTTAGCAGGATTGCTGGTCATGCCCGGATGGTTCCCCGGTCTGGCGACCCGGCAATGGTACGGCGAGCTGACCCGGATCAATCAGCAGGGGCTCGATGGCCTGGCCCCCCTGGGTCAGAAAAATTCGCCCCAAGTGGCAGGCGAAGCCTTGGGTGAACTGAGTGATGACCTCCTGGCCATCAACTGGCTGAACACGAATGTTCAAGGTCAGCCGGTCATTCTGGAAGCTGCAGGTCCCAGCTATACCGACACTGGACGGATAGCCACCTTCACGGGCCTGCCGACTGTGATCGGCTGGGAAACCCACGAATGGCTATGGCGGACAAGCCCCAGCCAGCCCAGTGCCTATGGCGATCTCGTCAAACCACTCCAGGATGATGTACGCCTGATGTACACCACCACAGACCAGGACCTTAGGCTGGAACTCCTGTCGCAGCACCAGGTTGCGTACATCGTGGTCGGTGCCATTGAGCAGACCACCTATGGCACGGACCTGCAAATGGACAGCCTGGTCAGCTGTGGCATGGTCGTTTTTGAATCAAAGACGCTCAAACTCATCCACGTGGGAGTGCTAGGATAAACAAAGAGCTGCCATTGACTGGCAGCTCTCTGGATCATGCAGTTCTTTGATTCCCGGGGACAAAGGTCACTGGGGTGGAATCTTGATTTTCTGGCCCAGTTGCAAATTGTCCGACGTCAGGCCATTGTAATCCTTGATCTTGTCAATAGTCGCTTGGGAACCATCCCCCAGATATTTGACGGCAATGGAGTAGAAGGTATCTCCGGATTTGACAGTATGGACCGTCCCCTGGTCAGGAGCTGCCGTGGTTTCCGTTGGCTCAGGTGTCGTTTCTGCCGTGGTTTCCTCACTGGTTGTCTCTTCCGGAGTGGTCTCTTCAGTTTCTTCCGGCTCTGTGACAAGGATCTCGTCTGTTTCCTCGGTTGCCTCTGTCTGGATGGTCGTCTCGGATGGCAAGGTTGTTTCGCCATCTTTGCCGAAAATCATGTTGAAAATGGCAAAAACCGCACCAATGGTCACTGCTGTGATCACCATGTACAGGGCGAGGCGGCGAATCCGGCCGTTCTCATCCCGTGGACGTTCGAAATAGCCCTTGTCATAAGGTGTTTCTTCCTCGTCCGGGATTTCATGTTGCTCTGGCTCGGCAGGGGTCGTCATGGCCAGGGCATCCGGGCCTTTAGCTGCAGCGGGTTTGGCAGCCTGGCTGTACTTGCCTGCTGGCTGGTTGAACTTGCCAGTCACCTGGCCAAACAGTCCTCCCTCCGCAGCAACGCGCGAGGGTGCAGGCCGTACCGGCTTGTCTGTGGTCCGGATGGACTCGACAAAGCAGGCGATGATCTGCATCGGAACACCAGGCAGCTTGGCCGACGCAGCCGTGATGATCAGGCCAGCTGCATCAGACTGGTCCTCTGCCTCGTACAGCAGGCGCAAAATCTCGCGCTGGCCCAGGGTGGTGATGATTTCCTTGTTGCAGACGATCACGCAATCGTCTGGCTGCAGCTGTGCAATATTGGAATACCGGACCGTTCCAGCTACACCAGCACAATAGATATCCTGGCCGAGGACCGGCTTGCCGTGGTAGTCGACAGGCTCCAGGGTGATGTCATCGTGTGTCAGCGGGTACAGGGCATCATTGCGGTAAAGATAGGCACACCCATGGCCCATGGTGATCGCAGCCAGTTCGGCATCTTTGACCATGACACCGGCAAAATAAGGCTGACGTGCATTTTCGTGCTGCAGGGAACCACGGCCGGCGATTTCGACCGCACATTCAGCGAGCTCATTGATCTCGGCGTCGATGTTGCGGATGTTTTGCTTGACATCATTGAGAATCCGCTCCAGAGCCTTGTGCGCCCGGGATGAAACCAAGTCATCCTGGACATGGCTGGCTGGATGGGCAAAGGCAGCATAGAAAAAGCCACGATCCTCCCGGTCGAGAGTCGCATCACAGGCCCGGTGCTCACGCCGGGTCGTCAGGCGGCCATCGAGATAATAGCCATCGAAAATGCCATTGCCAGGAAAATATCGGGCGGTAACGGTCGCTGCCAGACGGGTCAGCGCCGGATGGGGCGATTTTGCCATACGTTCAAGTCCTCCTGTTTGGTGCAGTTCTACATTATAGCACAGAACGTCCGGCGCTATGTTGCAGTACGGTTGCATTTGACAAAACGACGTCTAACAGCTGTTTATCTTTCTGGTTGGCAGCCTGTCATGTGTCTGGGCTCCAGCCAGTGGCCGGCCAAGTTAAGGAGCCGTTCCGGGGTATGATCTGAAGGTTCCTTCTGGACATAGGACAGCAGACGTTCGAGGAAAAGTCCCAGCTGGATGCCCCTGACCGGTAAACGGCTGGACAGGTCACGGCCACTGATCGCAAGTTCAGCGAGTGAAACCGGCAATCCGGATCCTGACTCCTTTTCCTCCTCCAGCTGGATTTGCTGGCGCAAGTTGACAAGTTCTGGCAAAAGGCAAGCCCTATCCGGGCAGACGAAGGACAGCAACGCCCAGCCATCGACTGCACATTGCCTGGCAGCATGGGTGTCCATGGCTAATGTTTTAGCCAGGACCCGGATGACAATTGCCAGACTGAGGGCATCCAGCTCCTGGGTCAAATCAAGATGCAGGCGCAGTCCGGCAGCGTAAAGCATCGCATGGCCATTCCGGGAAGCCGGCCGGGACATACGGCACGTCTGCTGGAAAAGCTCGCGCAAATCCTGAAGGCGCTTCGGGGCCAGGATTTTTTTCAACTGGTGAGTCCGGCCATCTGCATCCGGGGCCAGACCAGAAGGCTGACCACCTGGCTGGTCCTGGCGGCAAATCTGGCAAGCCAGGTAAAACAGGGGCACCGTCTGGTCGGCATGCCAGGCTGGCCGGATCCAGGCTGCCAATAGCCGGGTCAGGCACTGGTTATCCGGGGAGAAACCAAACAGGCGCTGGGCAATGACGGGCAAAAGCTCGCCAGGCTCGAAAGGCAGAAGGGACTGGCCATGCGCGGCGTTCATCATGCGGGCCAGTTCGTGTGTGATCCGTTCCACACTGAGAATCAACGTGCGTTGTCGTTCTCTGCGAATCGCTGTGACCAGTTCCCGGTCCGGTGACAAATTGTATGTCAGGGTAAACCTCAAGGCCCGCAGCATGCGCAAGGCATCTTCACGCAATCGCGTTCCCGGGTCACCCACTGTCCTCAGCTGGTTCTCCATCAGGTCTGTCCAGCCACCAAACGGATCGAGAAGTCCACGACTGGGATGGAAGGCCATGCTGTTGATTGTGAAGTCACGTCTGCTCAGATCCTTTAGGATATCGGTTTCAAACAGCACCTTGTCGGGTCGACGGCCGTCAGAATAGTCACTCTCACTGCGGTAGGTCGTGATTTCGATGGCATGGTGTCCAACCAGGACCGTGACGGTGCCATGGGCCAGTCCTGTGGCAAAAGCATGGGGAAACACGTGCAGCACCTGTTCGGGCAGGGCACGGGTCGACACATCGAAATCCAGAGGGGTCCGTCCGATGGCCAGGTCACGGACACACCCACCCACCAGCCAGGCTTCAAAGCCGGCCTGTTCGAGCCGTTCCAACGCTGTGTGCACGGGTCCCGGAATGCGCAAGGACCAGTCTAGCGGCATGACCATGACGTGTCTCCCCTGCCTTGTTTGCATAATACGTTCTGAGCGTGTATCATTGAGCAACATATTCCTATTTTAACGGTTCGCGCAACTCGCGCAAAGTGAAAGATGATGCATAAAAATCAATCCAGTCAGCCGGTTCGCCACTTGACGCACCGCCGTCTCACTGCTGTTTTCTTTTATCTGGCAATTCTTATCAGTGTCATGGTCAGCTTGCCCATCATGGTCGCTCCACGCCAGGGACTGGCCGATGCCAATCCCGAACTGATCGCGCTGCAGCCCATGGCCCAGGTTTCTGCCGGCATGGCGCATAGCGTTTTTCTCGACTACGACGGACTGGTCTATGCCTGGGGAGACAATGTCTATGGCCAAAGCGGGGCGTCCGGCGAGGATCATGCCAAAACTCCGGTCCAGCTTGAATTGCCAGAACCGGCCCAGGCGATCAGCGCCGGGGATTACCACACGCTGGTCCTGGGACAGAGTGGCACCGTCTATGCCCTGGGTCGCAATGCTTACGGCCAAGTCGGTGATGGCGGGGTTGCCAATGTCGATTCCCCGGTAAAAGTGGCGGGGCTGCCAGTCATCAAGGCCATCGCCGCCGGTGCCTATCATTCTCTGGCTTTAGGCGAGGACGGCAGCATCTGGGCCTGGGGCCACAACACCCAGGGGCAAGTCGGGGATGTCGCATCCGAGGAAGTCCTCGGGATTGATGGTTCGGTTCTCGCTCTGCGCAACACCAGGCCGGTCCAGGTCGTCGCCCAAGGCGCTGCCATGATCCGGGCCGGTGGCAATTTTTCACTTTATGTCGATGAAATGGGCCAATTATACGCTTGGGGTGACAATACCCAAGGCCAGCTGGGCAATGGCACGACGGACTCGCACCAGTCCCCAGGCCTGGTTTTGGGAATCAGCCAGGTCGTCGACGTCTCCGCCGGATCAAATCATGTCCTGGCCCTGAGTACCGGTTCAGGTTACCGCCAACTCTATGTCTGGGGGGATAACTCGCTCGGCCAGCTTGGCCTGGGCGGGCAGAAAGCAACCACCCAGCAACAACTGCAGCCAGCTTTGCTGGATCTCACCGGCAATCTTGATCCGAGCGACGAGCGCCTGCTGTCAGTCGCTGCCGGGTATGCCCAGTCTGCAGTCATCCGGGACGCCTCAACTTCAAGGTTCAGCCAGCCGGTCCTGCAAAACGAACTCTATCTCTGGGGTCTCAACGCCAGTCATCAGCTAGGGCTTTCCGAAAAAGCCAGCCGCTATGTGCCCACTCGATTGCAAGGCTTTTTCGATGGTTACTGGGGTTCCCGCTACCTGCCTTTTGAAAGCATGGCCTTGGGATCCGATCATGTATTGGTTTTAAGCAGCAAAGGATTGCTGGCATCTGCTGGTGCAAATAGCCGTGGACAGCTGGGACTGGGCGACGAAGCCGCCAGAGTGGCCTTGGAGCAGATAGACACCCCTGATCTGATCTTGCCCCGCTGGGTCAGCGGCCAGTCCATCCGAGTCGATACCGGAAAAGACAACACCATCCAAGTCAAATGGCCCGAGGCTCAGGACAACATAGCCGTGGCCGGGTATCAGGTCGAGATCACAGAAGCGGGGCAGGCATCCGTCCTGCAGGATGCTGGTCTGGCCCACGAATGGACAATCACTGGAATGGATGAGGCCACGCCTGTCCAGATCAGCGTCATGGCCTATGATCGCAACAGCCAGGCCGCCAATCCAGCTGACCTGGCCCGTCTCACCGCATACCGTCTACCGGAAGGCACCGTGGCAGAGACCTATTTTCTGACCTCGGAGACGTTCAGGGAACCTGCAGATGCAGTGATTCATCACTGGACACCTCACCCATCTGGCAAACGCCAGCCGCACGAGGTCCCCTGGTCATTATCCGGTGTCGAAAACCTGCAGGCCATCCCTGCCCCATACAGTATTTGGATCTATGGTGGATCGATTCTTGCCTTGCTGATCAGCCTGATGTTTGTCATCCACAAGATCCGGCAAAAAAACCGGTCAATCGTAGAAATGGATACCGAGCGCGAGGTAGAGGCTGGCTGACAGCATGGATCCCATGGCGTCGAGGTCGCGGGCAAATCCAGCCAGATTTTCGGAATCACCCGTCAGGCTTTGGGTCAATCTGGCCATGAATTGGCTGACGAGGCCGCGCCTGCTGCCGTAAAGCTCTGCCAGCTGGCGCAGATACGGTCTGGAAACACCCAGGGCAATGGCAAAGGCCAGTAAAGAGCTATCCAGCGCAGGATTGTCTGGCTCGTGCTTCCTCCACCGGGCATACGTGCACAGCAGCTGCCTGAATGCCCCGGCCTTGGCTGCTTCAGCATTGCCCAGTCGAGTCAGATGCTTCAGGCCCAATCCAAATCCCGCAAACAGCAGAGCCGGAATGATAAGGAGCAATCCCGTCAGAGCCCCAGTCAATCCTGTGGTGAGAAGTCCGGCAAGGGCATAGCCTCCGGCCAAGGTCAAGCCGATCACGATGCCATGATGTTTTTTGCGGATATCGACCAAGCCATCTTTAACCATATCCTCCTGGATCAAATGGATGAACTGCTCATAATAGGCAGAAAATTCTGCTGCTGTGCCTTTGTCCAGGGCATATCTGCGAATCTGGGCTGTCGACAGGGTGTTTTCCCTGGTGATGCGCTCAAAAAACCATTGCAGCAGAAAGATTTCATAAGCTGACATGCCCTGGTAGTCCGGCACACCGTGAGCCAGCAGAGTGAATACATGGCCGTCGAGGCGTAATTTGCCGCGCACAACCAGATCCATCATGGTGCCCAGCAGGATCTGGCCTGGATGATGGTAACGCGAGAGCCTGGCCAAAACCGCAGGCGAATACGCGGGTTCAGCGAACGAGCCCCTTGTTGTCTCCAGAAGCCGTGGTTGCCCAAGTAAACCTTCGCGCTCATAAACGAGGACGAGAAAAGTCAGGACAAAAAGGCCCACAACCAGTAGAATCCAGGTCAGGCGAGCCAGAAAACCTTCCACCCAAGTCTGTTGAATCATTCGCGCCATTTCCGCTTCAACTTCTGCAATCACCGTGGCTTTATCCTGGACGATGCCTTGCGGCAGCAACGCTGCACCACTGGCAAAACCAGCTGCAGGCAGGATCACTGCTGCTGTCATGTCCTGGCCGGCCGAAAGTTGCAGCGCGCTCATCTGAATCGTGTCCTGGTCTACTTCGGTCGTAACAAACATGGCAGGGCTGATGGCCTGGTACCAGGGTGATGCTGCTTTTTTCGCAGCAGGGTAATGAATCAGCAGAACGGGACTGGCGATGGCTTTATCTTGCACCAGAGTGAAAAACATCCGGCGGAACTTGACCGCATCCTTCAGCTGGACCAGTGCGCCATCGAGTTCATACTGGATGACAATCTGGCGTGTTTCTGATGCATGTCCGACTGTCCGGATCTTGAGCCGCTGGACAGAATCATCGGCACTTAACTTGTATGACAGAGACTGGAGTTTGGCTTGAGTATTGGCTTCTGCCGGCAGGACCTCCACCAGCTGGATGGGTGAACCATCCACGATGGATCCAGCTGAGATGGCAACTGATACCACTCGGAGCGACCTGGCTTTGCCTGCATCCAGTGCAAAGACCAGCTCTTCACAATCCTGCTGGTACAGGATATCCAGCTTCTCCTGGACCACGGCTTTGCCATCTGCTGCCAGCTGGCAATCGATGCGGTAGGAATTGATCCGGTAATCGGACAAGACGCTGGCAGCAACTTCGGCCTCTGTTCCCTGGCTGGACCAGGGATTCAGCCAGGACGCGCTGGCCGGGCTCATGAGAACCACGCCCAGCAGCAGCAAAAACACCACGGCCCATCTGAAGGCAGGCCATGGTGTCATCGTGCAAGAGTGGTGAGGAAAGTGGCGCATGTCAGTAAGCTCCCCCTGCAGGTGTGATCAGAAAACCAGACTTCTGCCACATTATACCACAGGCGGAGAACGCCAAATTTTTAGCGGTTACGGATCAGGTTGACACGGATGATGCCATCTACAGCCGTTAGCTTATCGACGACAGAGTCAGGACAATGGCCAGTGATTTCGAAGACAGCATAGGCGTATTCCTTCTTGCTGCGGCTGGAGAGGTTTTCAATGTTGATCCCCTCACCTGATAAAGCAGAAGAAATCTGAGCCAGAATGTTGGGGACGTTTTTGTGGATGACGCATATGCTTTCGTCGCCACCCTTGGGATTCTTGACATCCGGGAAATTGACACTGTTCTTGATATTGCCATTTTCCAGATAATCGATCAGCTCATCGACCGCCATGACCGCGCAATTATCTTCACTTTCCGGAGTGGATGCACCCAGATGAGGGATGGCAATGACATTTTTCATGTTTAGGATTTCGGCAGTTGGGAAATCGGTCAGGTAACGGGCAACTTTGCCGTTCTCCAGGGCCACAGCCAGATCTGCATTGCTGACCAGATCACCACGTGACAGATTGATGATCCGCATGCCATGTTTCATTTGCTCGATGGCAGCGGCATTGATAAAGCCTTTCGTCTCCGGTGTAGATGGCATATGAAGCGAAATGTAATCGCAATGCTCAAAAATAGCTTTGGGATCAGAAGCCCGCTTGACACCACGGTTGAGCATCCAGGCATTGTCGACAGTGATGTAGGGATCATAGCCATAGACATCCATGCCGAGTTCATTGGCGGTGTTGGCCACCATGGCACCGATGGCCCCCAGACCAAAAACGCCCAGCTTCTTACCATAAATTTCCGGCCCGACAAACGCTTTTTTACCGTTTTCGACCTCTTTGGCGATATCAAGGGTGTTGGGCAGGGTGCGTACCCAGTTGACCCCACCGACCAGGTCACGCGAAGACATCAGAAGCGCAGCGATGGCCAGCTCCTTGACGGCATTGGCATTGGCACCGGGCGTATTGAAGACCACGATGCCTTTCTGGGAGCAGAGGTCGACCGGGATATTGTTGACACCGGCGCCGGCCCGGGCAATGGCCTTGAGATTGGGCGCAAGCTCCATGTCCAGCATATTGGCCGAGCGGACCAGGATCGCATCCGGATCCTCGACTGTGCTGGAGACCTCATATTTGCTCTTGTCGAACTGGCGTGTGCCAATCGCTGCGATTTTGTTGAGTGTCTTGATCTTATACATTCTGTTCAAACTCCCGCATGAATTCTATCAGGGCATCGACACCAGCTTCTGGCATTGCATTGTATATGGAGGCCCGCATGCCACCGACGCTGCGATGGCCTTTGATGTTGACAAAACCAGCCTTTTCAGCCGCCTTGCAGAATTTCTTGTCCAATTCATCATCGCCAGTGACAAAAGGCACATTCATGATCGAACGCGAGCCTTTTTCGACAGGAGCCTTGAACAACTTGGAAGCATCAATGAAATCATACAATTTCTGGGCTTTGCGGTAATTGATCTCTGCCATGGCCTCGAGACCGCCTATTTCGTCACGAACCCACTCAAGCACCAGCTTGGCAACATAGATCGCGTAACAAGGCGGTGTGTTGTACATGCTATCGTTGTCAGCTGCGACCTTGTAGCTGAGCATGGTCGGGGCCAGGGGATTTTCATGGCCGATCATGTCTTCACGGACGATGACCAGAGTCAGGCCGGACGGACCCATGTTCTTCTGGGCACCGGCATAGACAAGGGCAAAGCGCGAAATATCAATCGGCTCAGACAAGATGCAGGAAGACAGATCTGCGACCAGTGGGACAGAACCCGTGTCCGGGATCGCCGGGAACTTGGAACCGAAAATCGTATTGTTGTAGCAGATATGGACATAGTCCGCGTCTGGACGCACATCTTCTGGCTTGAACGCCGGGATATAGGTGAAATTCTTGTCAGCGCTGGAAGCCAGGACTTTGACATCACCGTAGCGCCTGGCTTCTTCGTAGGCTTTTTTCGAAAACATGCCGCTGATGACATAATCGGCTTTGCCGTTCCTGGTCATCAGGTTGAGGGGGATGGCCGCAAACTGGGTGCTCGCACCGCCCTGGAGAAACAGGACCTTGTAGTTAGCCGGCACACCGAGCACGGAGCGGACGAGAGCCTCGGCATCGGCAATGATCTTCTCATAGACCGGGGATCGATGGCTCATCTCCATGACGGACATGCCACTGCCCTGGTAATCTGTCATCTCTGCGGCAGCTTTTTGCAAGACCGAGAGCGGCAGCATGGAAGGACCTGCTGAGAAATTGTATACCCTGCTCATTGTCATCACTCCTGATTCTAGAAATTGAAATACGAAGAACATTCTAGCAGAATGTACGCCAGACCGGAATCTTCAACCCGTAGCTAACGGTACATCTTCACGTGCAAAGTCAGCAATCAAGCATCTTTATGCGCAAAAACAGCCTAATTTCACCAATCTTAAACGCTTACGAAACTCATCCGTCGATAAATGACCTGATTTGCTCCTTGTTGGCCGCAAAATCGACTGCGATGACGCTGGCACCACCTATGGTGGCATATTCCCACGTGCCGTCAAAAGGCACCCGGGCTTCGGCAAATGAAACATCGCCTGCACCAATGACCTCGGTAGTCAAACTAAAGAGCTGGTCCGCTGAGATATTGGTCTTGACATTGCCGATTGCATATCCCACCAGTCCGGCAAGCGTGGCCGCATCCCCCTGGTTCCTGATCTGGCTGAAAATCGCCTTGATGGTGGCGCGCTGACGGGCAGTCCGGGTGAAATCGCCATTGCCGACCCGGCGATTGCGCGTATGGGACAAGGTCTGGGCCCCGGTCAGGTGTTTGATACCTTCGCCATCCGGGATGCCTCCAATTTCGGCATTGATGTAGTCGATTTCCTTCTGCGTCAGATACAAGTCGATGCCACCGATCTGGTCGACGACGGCGATAAAGTTTTCAAAGCGGATCGTGATGTAGGTCTCAAGCGCAACATCAAAATTATTGCGCAAGGTTTCGGTCAGCAAAGGTTCAGCACCATAGTTGAAAGCGGCATTGAGCTTGGTCGAACCATGGCCCGGAATGGCCACATACATGTCACGCATAAAGGACAGCAGCTTGATTTGCTTGTTGTCACGGTCAAAGGTCAGCATGATCATCGAATCCGAGCGGGCACCATCGAGGCCGAGCCGGGCGTCAGAACCGATCAGCAGAATGTTGACCTTGCCCGTGCCGGACAACGTCACAGGGGTTGGAGCTTGAGTAGGTTTTGGCGTCGGCACAGGTGTGGGAGTCACCACCGGCTTGACGGTCGTTTCAGCGGGTGCGGCAGTCGTTGCTTTCGTGGTGGGTGCAGAGGTTGTTGACTCAGCGGTCGTCGCTTCAGTGGTAGGTTCAGTTTCAGCTGATGTAGCCTGAGTGGTGGTTGCAGATGTCGTGGTCTGGTTCACGACAGTACCCGTCGCACCATCGGAAGGGGCACCCTGGTTGGAGCCTGCGACAAGGCTAGCCTGGCCTGTTTCGGAAACCTGGCCAGCATCAGCACCGCCCAGATCCAGGAAAAAAAAAGCACTGGACGCCAGGACCAGCAGTACGGCAGCCGATATGGCCACGATGCGATGCTTTTTGGAAAATGTTCTGGTTTTGACACCGTGTTCTTGACCAGTCTTTGACATGAATCGATCCTCCTGGGTCTACCAGCAAATTCGGCAGTGAAAAGGCTCAGCAGTCATTGGTTTTGCCTGTTATTCATTCTACAATGAAATCAGCCGGGATGACAGGCAGAATCAGGCAAAGGAGCCCTCATGGTTAATCAGATGAGCTTGACCGAAGGATCGATCCGTCCACAGCTCTTGAGGATTGCTGTTCCCATGAGCGTTGGTCTGTTTTTCAATACCCTGTTCAATGTCGTTGACACGTTTTACGCCGGCAGGCTGGGCACCGAAGCATTGGCTGGCATGTCTGCTTCGTTTTCCGTCTTCTTCATCCAGAATGCCCTTTTGTCAGGACTTGCAACCGGTGTATCAGCCTTGATGGCCCAGGCGCTGGGGCGAAAAGACCCGGTCGCTATCCAGAGGCTGAAGATCACCGGCCTGGCCTTGATTGTCAGCCTGAGTTTGCTGCTGACAATCGCAGGCCTCATCGCTTCACCCTGGCTTCTCTATGTTCTGGGGGCACGTGATCTCGCTCTGAGCGAAGGATCCCGTTATGTGCGCACCATTTATGCTGGCAGCCTTTTCTGGGGTATCAATGCCAGTCTCCACGCCATCCTGAGTGCCCATGGCCAGACACGTCCCTACCGCAATTTCCTGGTCATCGGTTTTTTTCTGAACCTGATCCTGGATCCTTTATTCATCTTTGGCTGGTTAGGCTTGCCTCGGATGGGCACCATGGGTGTCGCCCTGGCAACCGTTCTGGTCCAAGCGATGGGCACGGTTTATCTGGCTTGGCAGGTCAGCAAAAACAGAGTTTTCCAGGCTGAGGACCTGGTTCTATCCCAAGTCAGACTCAAGGCTGCAGGCGACATCCTGACACAGGGAATCCCCGCAGCCCTCAACATGCTGACAATCGCACTCGGGGTTTTCGTCATCAACTGGTTCATCTACCGGTTTGGCTCAGACGCTGCCACTGCAGGCTATGGGGTCGCCGTCCGTATTGAACAGCTGGCCTTGCTGCCTGCGCTTGGCCTCAATACGGCGACATTGGCCATGGTGGGTCAAAACGCAGGCGCCGGAAAACACGACCGCGTCCGGGAGGTTTATCACATCTCTCTCCAACTGGGCGCTCTGATCATGACCATTGGCATGGCCTTGCTGTATCCACTGGCGCCCTGGCTGATCGCTCTGTTCAACCAGGACCCGGATGTGATTGCTGAAGGGACGTCTTACCTGCGGATCGAATTCCTGGCCTTGAATGCCTATGTGATCCTCAATGTCTGCCTGTCCTTGCTCCAGGGACTGAAAAAGCCCCATTATGCCGTCTGGATCGGCCTGTACCGCCAGATCGCCATGCCGATCCTGATCTTCAATCTCCTGGGGCGCATTCTGGGGCTGGGTCTCACCGGCGTCTGGTGGGGGATTGTTTTTACGACGTGGAGCGGGGCCGTGGCTGCAGTCTTGTTTGCGCGATTTGAGTTGAAACGGATAATCCCTGAGCCGATCCAATCTCCAAGCTTTCGCCAGCCGCCTCTTTAGGGTGCGCACTGCTCAGGAAATCCAGAAAAGCCTGCTCTGGCAAGGGCTTGCTGAAGTAAAACCCTTGGACAAAATCGCAACCATGGTGGCAAAGCCAGTCATACTGGGCCTTGGTCTCAACGCCTTCGACGACGACTTCAAGATCGAGGCCATGGATGACAGTGAACAGGGCATCGATCACCATCCGCTCACGATCCTTATGTTCAAGGTTTCGGATCAGGGAGCGGTCCAGTTTGACCACATCGACTGGTAAATCATTCAGGGATCCAAAGGTGGCATACCCCGTACCAAAATCGTCCAGAGACACTTTGACGCCGTGGCTTTTCAATTCGCCGAACAACTCAGCAACTTCGTGAATATCGCTGACCAAGGCTGATTCAGTGATTTCCAGATTCAGGCAGGTCGGGCAGATCTGGTTCAGCTCGATGGACTCAAGAATCAGTTTAACCAGCTCATACCGGCGGTATTCCAACGCAACGGCCGACAGGTTGACACTGATCGCCAGATCTGGGAAACCGGCCTTTTTCCACACCGCCAACTTTTTACAGGCTTCACGGATAACCCAGTCGGTCATCGGGATGATCAGCCGCGTCCTTTCAGCCAGCGGAATGAATTCACCTGGTGCTATCTGGCCCAACATGGGATGGTTCCAGCGCAGCAAGGCTTCGGCATGCCTGAAACGGTTGCGCTGGATGTCGAAAATGGGCTGGAAATAGAGTTCAAATTCCCCTTTGTCCAAGGCAGTGGATAGATCCGCAGATAGAATCTCTGCTCTTGTACGGGCAGCAGCCATGCTCTGGCGGTAAAACGTCACGGTATTGCGAGTAGACTTGGCAACAAACAGAGCCATATCGGCTTGGATGATAACCTGATCGAGACTGTATCCTGGCTCATCCAGGCAAATCCCGATGCTCACAGTGATCTGGACCAGCTGATGCTTGTACTTGAATTGCCTGGCCACCGCTGCCTGGATGGAGCGGGCCAGTTTTGCCACCTGGTCCTCATCAGACAGTCGCGTCAGAACCAGGAATTCATCACCGCTGTATCGAAAGACCTGATTGTATGAACCGGAACATGTCTGGATAACCTGGGCCAATTCAGACAAGACCTGGTCGCCACCCTGATGGCCCAGTGTGTCATTGACACCGCGGAAATTGTCGACATCGATCAGCAAAGCTGACAAGGTGGTCTGCTCGGGCAGTCCTTGAATCAATTGCTTTGACATCCGCTGCAAGGCTGTACGGTTTAAAAGACCTGTCAAGGCGTCATGGTTAGCGGCGTACAGGAGTTGTTCTTCATGCAGTTTGCTTTCCCTGACCCCACGGGTAGCATCGATGCGGTATGAGACATCTTCGTGGGTACCAAACATCCAGAGCGGCTGTCCTTCAGAGGTCCATTCCACGACTTTGCCCCGGTCACGAACCCAGATCCAGTTGCCATTCTTGTGCCGGATCCGGACGTCCAATTCATAATACTCGGATTTGCCATTGAAATGATCCTGCAGGGCCTGGTTGAATCGCAGCAGGTCGTCAGGATGTGCCAGCCATGTCCATACGTCTATGTTGACGGGGGACAAATCTGCCAGACTAAACCCGGCAATCTCGGCCCAGCGCTCGTTAATGACCAGTTCACCGGTCTGGACATTCCACTCCCAGGTCCCCACTTGCATGCTATCAAGATAGTTTTGCAGTTTGCGGATCTGAGCATCCGGATCAGAACAGTCAACCATGGATCCACCTCGTAAAAAGTCACAATACGTCGAATTTCAATGTTGCACCGAGATGAATTTTATTGTAATTTTAATACCTGCAATAATCAATAACACGCTATAAATAGTGTTTTTTTATGTAATATTCGATCATGCAATCGAATAACATCGATCATAAAGGCCGGTTTTGAATCCAACTCGAACTCAAACCCGGCCCGATCTGCACCCTATCTATGAAGATATGAATTGTTATTTGATCTTGTCAACAAACTCGTTGCCGAATGTTTCGCAGGCTGCCAAGGCATCTTCATCTGGTACCCAGTTGATGCGGATACCCTCAGTGACGACGGAGAATCCACCCTTGACCAGTGCATCATGGATCTGGCGCACCGATTCGCCACCCCAGCCGTAACTGCCAAAGGCTGCCGCCTTCTTGTTCCTGAATTTCAGTCCGCGCATCATCTCAAGCAATCCGGCAATTGAATGGAGAATGCCCCCATTGATGGTTGGTGAACCAACCAGAATCGCCTTGGACTTGAACACTTCGCTGATGATGTCATTTTTGTCGGCATGGGCTGCGTTAAATAGCTTGACCTTGACACTTGGATCGGCCGATTCAATTCCCCTGGCAATGGCTTCCGCCATTTTGCGGGTCGACTCCCACATGGTGTCGTAGACGAGGGTAATCTGGTTTTCCTGGTAATTGGCAGCCCAGTTCTGGTAGGCCTTGACGATCTGCAGGGGATGATCGCGCCAGATTACGCCATGGCTGGGGCAAATCAGGTCAACTGGCAATTCCAGGGCCAGGATTTCATCGATCTTCCGAGTCACTTGGCTGGAAAATGGCGTCAGGATGTTGGCATAGTATTTCAGCGCCTCGGTCATCAGTTCGTCCTGGTCTGCCAGGTCATTGAACAGGGACTCGGTTGCATAATGCTGGCCGAAGCCATCGTTGCTGAACAGGATGTTTTCGCCGGTCATGTAGGTGAACATGGTGTCCGGCCAATGCAGCATCGGTGCTTCGATAAAGACCAGGTCACTGTCACCGATGTTGAGTTTGTCGCCGGTCTTGACCGTGATATAGTTCCAGTCCTGGTGGTAATGGCCACGCAGGATTTTCTCGCCATTGGCCGTGCAATAGATCGGGGTCTTGGGAATTTCCCGCATCAGTTCGACCAGGCCACCACTGTGGTCGATCTCGTTGTGGTTGCAGATGATGGCATCGATCGACCGCAAGTCGACGATTTTTTTCAGCTGGCTTACGAATTCTTCATCAAAGGGTTTCCAGACGGTGTCGATCAGGACTGTTTTCTGGTCCCGGACCAGATAGGCATTGTAAGATGAACCATGATGAGTCGAATACTCATCGCCGTGGAAGGTGTCGAGTTCCCAGTCGATCTTGCCGACCCAGGTTACTTTAGGGGTGATTGTTTTAGCCATGGAAATCTCCTTTCCGTCTTGCTGGAAGCTCAGGCAAAACGCGGGAACAGAACGCTGTTTTCTTTGTGGATATGCAGGAAAATGTCTTCGGTTAAAGCCTGGAGTTTCTTGTAGGTCACGACAAAGGTCGGGCAGGCATACGCCGGTGGCTGGTATCCGTTGGTCAGGGCTTTGATCGCCTTGAGGATGTCGCCGGCGGCATCATGGTCTTGTTCGAGATCTTCGATCAGGGCTTTGATCGCAGACGTGTCAGAACCGGACAGGATGGCCGGGAACAGGACGCGCTCTTCATCTGCAAAATGTTCTTCGAGGTCCATTTTGAGCAAGGCAAACTGGCGGTGCAAATCTTTCAGGAGACGTTCATCGTGCTCGAAATGGACAACCATGATCTTGTTGATCAGCTCATCGAGATCGTGCAGCAGCAATCGTTCCGGCGCATGGTGCAGGTCGAGGATCAGCTGGATCAGGTCTTCGTTGGACAAGGTCGTGGGATCGACGGGATGGTCTGTGCGTGTCTTGTAGTCGGCATAGGCCTGGTTGAGGTCCGCAGTAAATGCTTCCGTGTCGAGATCTTTTTCCGCCAGCGCAGCTGAGAGGGGGCGTTGGCCCTGGCAGCAGTAATCGATGTCGAGCGCATTGAATGTGCGCGTTGCGGGTGGGAACAGCGACACGACGTCGCCGAGCAGCAAATCAGGTGTGATCATGGTCTGTTTCATGGGGTATCCTCCTGGATCGGGTCCATCAGGCACGATGGTGTTGTAATGTCTTTCTGATCTAAGGATACCTGGGCTCAGTTGAGAAATCTTTGATTCAAATCACATCTTGAGAAAGTCGCTGGTCTGTTTGACGGGATGGCCTTTGCCGTGCCATTCAGGCCGAATAATTCTGCAAAGCTTCCAGATCGAGAATTTCGATTTCCCGGGATTTGCCCAGCCGGATGATTCCTTCATCCTGCAGCTGGGCCAGTTTGCGGCTCACAGTTTCGCGGGTCAGGCCGGTGAAATTGGCAATATCCTCGCGTGATAAATTCAAGTCGAATCGTCTCTGGCTGCCGCTTTTTTCATAGAGCTGCAACAGCAGGTGGGCCAGGCGGGGCAGTCCTTCATGGGTCGCCAGGCTCTGGACCAGGCTGCGCAGGTTCGTCAGCTTTCGGTTCATGGCCTGCATGATTTTAAATCCAATCAGGGGGTTTTTCTGGATCAGCTCGCGCATCCGGTCCTGCGAGATGACACAGAGGACGGTCGGCTCCTGGGCCATGGCTTCATGACTGTAGGTTGCATCACCCATCAGGTCCAGCTCTCCAGTGAAATCGCCCGTCTGCAGGATATCCAGGTTTTGTTCCTTGCCTTCGATGGTCGTTTTGAACAGGCGGATCGATCCACGTGTGACAATCAGCAACTTGTCAGCACGGTCTCCTTCATGGTAGACCGTCTGTCCTTTGGCATACGCCACATGCAAGATCAGGCGGATGATTTCCAGCTGCTCCTCAGGCGTCAGGCCGGCGAAAATCGGCACCTTGCCAGTGCACACATGATGCTCGCATTCCAGGCAATGATTGGCCATGTGGTATCCCTCCAGAAAAAAATCCCTCTCATGTCATTTTAGTCCTTGACAACCCATCTGAAAACCTTTACCATAACCATTAATTCATATCTGAATACTAGGAATTAGAGAGGTTCCCATGGTCATTTCGTCTGTCATCCTGATTCTCTTCATCTTTACATTGCTCGCCGCCTTGCTTGCTCGACTCGCCAAAAAGCAGATCGGCTTCACCACCCGGGTCACCATCGCCCTGGGACTGGGCCTGGTTTTTGGCGCGGTCATCCAGATTATTTTCGGGAGCACGGGGGAGGTGACCACACTGGTCAAGAACTGGTTATCCATTGTCGCCTTCGGCTTCACCAAGCTGCTCCAGTTCCTGATCGTTCCGCTCGTTCTAGTCTCCATCCTGGGTGCCATCAGCAAAGTAGAAGGCAGCGTCCGGGCCGCCCGGACCAGCATCAAAGTGATTGCTGTCCTGCTCGGGACCACAGCCATTTCTGCTGTCATTGGATTTCTCGTTGTGCCACTGTTTGGCCTGGATGCCAGTGCCCTGGTCAAAGCAGTTGAAAAAACCGACAAAGTCCCGACTGACATCCCCACCTCCTTGCTCAACATCATCCCCAACAACCTGTTTTCCGCTTTGACATCCAACAACGCGCTACCGATAGTCCTGATCGCCGTCCTGCTCGGTTTTGCCTTCCTATTGATCAAGCGGGAAAATGAAGCACTCGGCCAACGTCTGGCAGACGGAGTCGATGCCGCACGGACCGTCGTCATGACCGTCACCGACCTGGTGATCAGCCTGACACCATATGGCGTCCTGGCCCTGATTACCCGAGTCACAGCTGCCAATGATTTCAAGAGTGTCCTGACTTTGCTCCAGTTTGTCCTGGCAACCTTTGCTGCTTTGATTGCAGTATTTATCATCCATTTGACCATTGTTGCTTTGGCAGGCATCAACCCCATTGACTATCTCAAAAAAGCCGCCGATCCGCTGCTCTTCGCCTTCACATCGCGCAGCAGTGCTGCGACCCTGCCCCTGACAATCAAGGCCCAGACCGACAAGCTCGGCGTCAGCCCAATCCACGCTGACCTGGCTGGTTCTTTCGCCACGACGATCGGCCAGAACGGCTGCGCTGGTGTCTACCCGGCAGTTGTCGCAACACTCGTTGCTTCATCGCTGGGCATCAACATCTGGAGTCTGTCCTTTATCCTGCCACTCATCCTCTACATCACGGTCAGCTCGATTGGCATCGCTGGAGTGGGCGGTGGAGCAACCAATGCAACCATCCTTGTTCTCTCGCTGTTAGGCCTGCCGATAGAGCTGGTAGCCATCTTGGTTTCCGTAGAGTTCCTGGTCGACATGGGTCGCACCGCTCTCAACGTCAATGATGCGATCGTCACGGGTGTTGTGGTCTCCCGCTGGGAAAAGGGACTCGACACCAATGTCCTGCAACAAGAAGCAGGATCGTCTGCTATCTGACACTACACTCGGGCAACCCTTGCCATGACGCAGTTTACGAAAAAGACCCATCCGGACGCTTTTGCCGGATAGGTCTTTTCACAATCTACTGTGAGTCAGATTCAATCAGTACTGGATGAACTTTTCGCCAGGAACGCCGCAGATGCTGCATTTGCCGGGGCGGACTTTCTCGATGTTGCCGCAGACGGGGCAGAGATAATAGAAGACTTCGTCTGTCTGGTCGAGAGAGTCGAGTGCTTCCTGGTACAGTCGGGCGTGGACTTCTTCGGCCTTCATCGCATAGTTGAAAGAAAGCAGGGCAGCTTTGTTGCCTTCTTCTTCAGCCAATTTGACAAAATCAGGGTACATGTCTTTGTATTCATAGGTTTCGCCAGCGACAGCGTCCTTGAGGTTGTCGGCAGTCGTGCCGATCTTGCCGGCAACTTCAAAATGCTTCAGCGCATGCAGGGTTTCGGCATCAGAAGCTGCTTTGAAGAGTTTGGCAGCATTGAGGTTGCCATCTTTCTCAGCCTGCTTGGAGTAAGCCAGATACTTGCGGTTGGCCTGGGACTCGCCAGCAAAAGCCGCCATCAGGTTGTCATACGTTTTGTTGTCTGCCATGTTTCTAGTCCTCCAGATTTTTTTGATATGCAAATCCATTCCGGATTTGTTTCGATGGAATCATCCTTACCAATCATTGCAGATATCTTGATATTGAGCAATCCCTATTTGTTCTTTTTATCGATAAGTCGTTCAAATGAGATCAAACCGGTCCGCATTCATCACTTTATTCCATGCGGCAATGAAATCCTCGGTGAATTTTTCCTGGGCATCATCACAGGCATAGACTTCAGCGATTGCGCGCAGCTCGGAATTGGAACCGAAGATGAGATCGACGCGTGAGGCTGTCCATCTGAGTTCACCCGATTTGCGATCATACCCTTCGAAGAAATCCCTGTCTTCCGACGTGGGCTTCCAGACAGTACCCATGTCGAGCAAATTGATAAAGAAGTCATTCGTCAGTGCACCCGGACGAGCTGTGAAAACACCGGATTGCGACTGGCCATAATTGGCACCCAGCACGCGCAGGCCACCCAGCAGAACAGTCATTTCCGGTGCCGTCAGGGTCAGGAGCTGGGCCTTGTCGACCAGGAGCTCTTCGGCCGGAACGGAATACTTATCTTTGAGATAATTGCGGAAACCATCGGCTTTTGGCTCAAGCACGGCAAACGATTGGGCATCCGTCTGATCCTGTGACGCATCCGTACGGCCTGGTGCGAAAGGCACCACAGCGGTCTGGCCAGCATGCCGGATCGCCAGCTCGATCGCTGCATTGCCACCGAGCACGATCAGGTCCGCCAGGGACACTTGCTTGTTGCCCGATTGGCGGCTATTGAAACCAGCCTGGATCTTTTCCAGGACTTTCAGGACTTTGTCCAGCTGTTCCGGCTGGTTGACTGCCCAAGTCTTCTGGGGTTCCAGGCGAATGCGGGCGCCATTGGCACCACCGCGCTTGTCAGAACCGCGGAAGGTCGAGGCAGATGCCCAAGCTGTGCTGACAAGCTCGGCAACGGTCAATCCGGAAGCCAGGATTTCGATTTTCAGATCTGTGATATCTTGCTCATCGATGACTTCATGGTTGACTGCCGGTACCGGATCCTGCCAGATCAAATCTTCTGCCGGCACTTCCGGGCCGAGGTAACGGTATTTCGGTCCCATGTCACGATGAGTCAGCTTGAACCAGGCGCGGGCAAAGGCGTCGTAAAATTCTTCCGGGTTTTCCAGGTAATGCTTGGCGATCGGATTATATTTGGCGTCAAAACGCAGGGACAGGTCCGCGGTTGTCATCATCGGGGCGTGGCGCTTGTTGGGATCGTGGGCATCTTCCACCGTTGTAGCAGCTTCTGGATCGGACGGAACCCACTGGAAGGCGCCAGCCGGGCTTTTGACCAGGTTCCAGTCGTATTTGAACAAAGTCTCGAGATAGCCCATATCCCAAGTCGTCGGGCGCGGTTTCCAGGCACCCTCCAGACCACTGCCGATGGCATCCCCACCTTTGCCGCTGCCAAAGGTGCTCTTCCAGCCCAGACCCTGTTCCTCGATCGGTGCGGCTTCTGGCTCGCGGCCGACATGGCTCGCGGGGCCAGCGCCATGGGTTTTACCAAAGGTATGGCCGCCAGCGATCAAAGCGACCGTTTCTTCATCATTCATCGCCATGCGGGCAAAGGTCTCACGAACATCTCGTCCTGAAGCAACCGCATCCGGCATGCCATTCGGGCCCTCTGGATTGACGTAGATCAGGCCCATCTGGACCGCTGCCAGTGGATTCTCCAGATCCCGTTTGCCGGAATAGCGCTTGTCACCGAGCCATTCCGTCTCTGTGCCCCAGTAGACATCCTCCTGTGGCTCCCAGACATCTTCGCGACCGCCAGCAAAACCGAAGGTCTTGAACCCCATCGATTCCATGGCACAATTACCGGCCAGGACCATCAGGTCCGCCCAGGAGATCTTGTTGCCGTATTTCTTCTTGATCGGCCAGAGCAGGCGCCGGGCTTTGTCGAGATTGACATTATCCGGCCAGCTGTTGAGGGGCGGAAAACGCTGGGTACCATCCGAGGCGCCCCCACGGCCGTCCCCCATGCGATAGGTGCCGGCACTGTGCCAGGCCATCCGGATGAACAGCGGCCCGTAGTGGCCATAATCAGCCGGCCACCAGTCCTGTGAATCTTTCATCAGGGCATACAAGTCCTGCTTGAGAGCTGCCAAGTCAAGTTTCTTGAATTCATCTGCGTATTTGAAGTTCGCGCCCAGTGGATTGCTTAAGCTGGAATTCTGGCGCAGGATCTTCAGGTTGAGCTGATTGGGCCACCAGTCTTTGTTCGAGGTGCCGCCACCGGCAACCGCCATTTTCGGATGTCCTGTCTCTGGATGTTTCATCTCGTCCATAATCAAGCCTCCTCGTGTCTGGTTAGTTTCTTATTTGAAAGGCAATCCGGGCAGATGCCTTTAAAATAGACCGTTTTGTCCATGATCTGGAAATCTGGCAAATCAATTTTCTGCATCACATTCGGGTCGAGCGGGAAATTATAGATCCTGCCACAGCTGGCACATTTGAAATGACCGTGGGTTTCAATTTCGATGTCGTATCTCGTTTCGTGTTCATCGATCTGGAGGGGTCTGACCAGACCCGCGTCCTGCAGAACGCTGAGTGTGTTATAGACGGTCGTTTTAGACAGGCTGGGAATTTCAGTGACCAGGGCATTGTATATCTGGTCCACAGTGGGGTGATCCAGATGTCCGGCCAGATAGGCCAGAATTCTCAAGCGCTGGACCGAAAGGCCGATGCGCTGTCGTTGCAGTTCGCTTTTCAAATCTTCGAAGGATGGTTTCATACGGTCACCACCTGACTCTGGAAGATAAACAGAACTTGCTATGGTTTTAAATTTGTAATCATTACAATTTATTATACAGCATTATTTTTAAAATGGCGCATGGTTTTTTGACAAACCTTGCGCCATTTTATTACATACTTCGGTTCTGTTCAGAAGGGATTAAAGCTTGACCGTTTTCCGGATCACCATGGCGACTGTTTTGATGGTATCCACCGCAAATCCGAACAAGGACAGGCCAATCACGACACGGGCCAGGAACACTGGCATCCGAAGGCCAAGGAGCATCGGATCAGCCGACTGGGTCAGGGCAAACATCTGGGTGAAAAAGTCTGGATTGAACAGCCCAGGGTGATTGAACATGACAATCGTCAGGATCAGGCCTGGAATGTCAATCAGCAAAGCCCCGATCGATAGCGGGATCGTCCAGCGACCGGTGACGAGCTTGGCGATCTCTTTGATCAATGCGATCCCCAGCGTTGCCAGGATAAAGGGCAGATACAGGCGGTAGACGGGCTCATTGAACAGTGGCACCATCTGGCCACCCGGCATACCGGTCCAATACAAGCCAACCAGCCGGGGAACAAAATTGGCCAGAATCATGGCGATCAGGATGAAGATCATGCTGGCAATCGGATCTGCCGGGTGGATGCGCTCCTCTTTGCGGGGAACCTCGGGCAAATCGCGCGGATCAAAGGCTTCTGACTTGGCCACGTCGATTTTCTCCGGACTGTATCGTTCGATGGCGGCAAAGATCAAGGTCACCCAGCCAAACGCGCCAATCAGGCCGGTGAAAAGGCTGCCGATCGTCTCCAGGACGGTCTGGACAGGGGCCTCACTACCGTGAACCAGCAAATTGACGAGCATCGCGATCAGAAGGCCACCGCCAGTTGCGAGCAGGACAATCTTCAGCACCAGGACATACAGATAGTACAACCCTGGACCAATCAAATGCTGTTCTGCACCTCGATACTGGGCGGCCAGCAAGGTTGGATGGCCCAGTTTACGCAGCACATGATCAATGGCCGTTTTTTCCGGCTGGCCAGCTGCAACCGTCTCCGCAGTCATGTCCTCAATCAAGCCGCGCAGTTCCTTCTCGATATCGGCACGCTGGGCTACAGGCAAGTGTTTGACAACAGCATAGACATAGCGATCAATCAATTCCATCGTTCTCAACCTCCAGACTGGATCAAATCCTGGATGGCCCGGGTCATGTCCATCCACTCTGCTGATAACTGGGCCAGGATTTTCTGGCCGGATTCATTCAGGACATAGTACCGCCGGGGCCTGGACTGGTCGACATCCCATTCGCTATCCAGAAGCCCCTGCTTTTCCAAGCGCCTCAGCAACGGATAAAGGGTGCCAGCCTCAATCGAAATCCCATGTGACTCCAGGCCAGACACCAGCGAATACCCATACTGGCGCTGGCGCAACAAAGCCAGGACACTGAGAATCAACGTACCGCGGCGAAGCTCGGAAACCATATTTTCAAGAAGAGCATTGGTCTGGTTCATCTCATCGCCTCCTCTATCACCAATATACTGTGTATCACATACTATTGTCAATACTATAATATATTTTTTATTTTATTATTGGCTCTTTTAAATTGTTGTAAAGCGCCATGCGTGGCGCACAAAAAAGTACTTTGCTTAATTCCGTGAAAAGGAATGAAAGGATGCACCCATACTCCAATAATTGACCGTCCTGGAACCGTGGATGGTCGTTGCGTGGTTTCGTGTCAGGACATTCTGAGAAGCGCGACACTTTCGGAGAAAATGTTCCGTCTTAGGTGTCAGACCTGCGATGAGGGGTGGCACTGAATGTGGAATGTTCCGATTTGGGGGTAGGAGGTGGCGCGAAGTCTGGCGCCAAGGATGGAATATTCACGAATCGGTGCCAGCCGTGTGGCCAAGTCTGGCACTTCTTGCGGAATGTTCAAGATTTGGGGTCGGTCCACTTTTTGGGAAAATCCGAATGGCTCTTGTGAAGCCTACAGCCGCAGCTGGTTGACGCCTTGTCGAAAATGTTCCTCGCAGTTGCTCCGACATAGTGGCGGAAATTTCCGCCGCTATGTCGGAGCACTAAAGTGGAAGATCTTTGCTTGATCTGGAGAAGACTCTGCTGCAGGTTTTTCGAGACCCATTTGATTGTTGCCGTTTTGGTGGGCCGACCCCAAACGCGGAATATTCCATCCAAGGTGCCAGACCTACTGCCACCCCTGGCCCTAATCAGTGAAATTTCCGCTCCGGGAACTACCCGTCGCGCGCCACCCCTGTCTCTTAATAAACTTTTCACGGTAATAAGCAAAAAGCACGAAAAAAGGCGGAGATTTTCCGCCTTGAATCTAGATGGGATCATGTGCGATTGAGTGATTGTTGGACCAAATGGCCCCTCGCTTAGTTCGAAGCCATATCCTTGCGCAGTCGCTGCCAAGTCACCGTCAATGTCTCATGCTGGACAGCAGCCGGTTCAAATTTCAAGAGCGAGAATACGATCTGGATGCACAGGCTAATGCCAAAAGCGGCCAGCACGGTCCCACCACCCACAGGTCCACCTAAAAGCCAGCCCAGCAGCACAGCAGTACCTTCCACCAGGCCACGGCTGACTCCGACTGACAGGCGGGTGCGGCGCCGGAGCACAATCATCAGGTAATCGCGCGGTCCAGCCCCAAAGCCAGCCTTGATGTAGAAGTATGAGCCGAAAGCGATGACAAATAAGCCCAGTGTGATCTCAATCAATCCCGGGACGAAACCGCGAGCCATCGGAATGATATCCGCTTTTAGCAAAAGATCGATAAAAGACCCGATCAAAACCATATTGAGAACCGTGCCGAGCCCCAGTTTTTCACCAAGCAGAACGACCAAGACACAGATCAAAAGGCCAATCAGAATCGAAATGGTGCCAAACGAGATGCCAGTGCGCTCACTCAGGCCACTGTGCAGGACATCCCAGGGCGCAAAGCCGATATTGGCTTTCATGGTCAGGACGATGCCGACCGCAAACAAAAACAAACCCCAGATCAGGTTGATGAAACGAAACAGGAAATTTCTCACGGGATTAGATACTCCAATCGGATTGTAAAAGTCTCACATAGTATAGCCGATTTCAGAGTAACGTCCAAGCCAAGAGCGATTCCAAATCTGGAAGTTTCCAGCCATGGTGCCAGATCTAGCGATTGAAGTGCAATTTCCGCACCCGCAAAAAGGGCCCTCCGGAGTGTCAACTCTGGAAGACCCTTCTCATAGGGCACGATACCAATCATGCTCAGTCCGTTATGGCATCGTACGCATCCACTTACATCTGGAGCATCATCTGGATGCATGCTGCCAGTTCCCGGCCAACATGGCCGCATTCACGAATGCATTGAGCCAGTGAAAAACCTGTCATCGAATCACCTCCTACTTCAATAATTCATTTTTCATGCGGCGAAAATCATCATCGCTGATTTCACCGCGCGCGTAACGCTCATTGAGAATCCGCATCGCCTCGCTGTTTGCATGGAGGCCAAATCCTGGCGGAGCAGATTGAACCCGGCCATTGCGAGCCCAGTTCATCAGGATCACAATCAAAGCCACCAGCACAATCAAGCCGATAATCATGGCAATACCACCTCCGATCCAGCCCATCAGATTGGATGAACCAAAAAATCCATTGGCACAACCAAAGTCTTTCCAGCCATCATATCCAAAGCGCATCATTGGGAATTCCTCCTCCCTATCGTGATTACGATTGCAGTATGGCTCATTGATATGGAGATTTGATGCGGAAATGAAGTAAACTTGAGTCATCCAATAGACTGTGCCGGGGAGTCATAGCCATGCATCGCCTGATCACTCAACTCGTCATCTATCGCAATCTAGAACCGGATAGCATCCTGGTCCAATTGGCAGATATTTACCGGCGTTTGGCCAGAGATAACGATCATCCGGAAGCATTGATCGCCGATTGTTATACCCAGATCCATCATTTGCTCGATCTGGCGACCCAGTACGGTTTTGACCAGAATCTCTGGCACGATTACTTGGCGTTCCTCCTGGCCAGCACAGAAACGCCATTCAGTCTGACTTGCGAAAAGATCGGGGCCCGGGAAGGCAGTGTCAACAACCTGGCCAAGCACGATTTCAAAATCTTCCTTGAATTGTTCAACTTTGATTTCGCCCCTCTTGAGAAAGCGCTCCAGATAGATTGCTTCTCCACGATCAGCCAGTATCAGTCGATCAAAAAAGACCAGAAAACGTACAATCAAAGTGTCAGTGAAAAGGTCCGGGCCTTGAGCCAGTCTATTGCAAAGGCACAGGATGAGCAGGCAATCTTCCAGATCGTGACGGATTTTTATCGCGACCATGGGGTCGGGCTACTGGGTCTGAACAAAGCTTTTCGCCTGAATTCCGGTGATGGGCCGCTTGAGCTGATCCCGATCACCAATACCGTCGATGTCCATCTGGATGATCTGATCGGCTATGCCATGCAAAAGCGCATGCTGGTCGAAAACACGGAGTCCTTCATGGCGGGTAAAAAGGCCAACAATCTGTTGCTCTATGGCGACAGCGGCACCGGTAAATCGACCTGTATCAAGGCCATCCTCAACGAATACCACGGCCGGGGCCTCCGGATCATTGAGATTTACAAGCATCAGTTCAAGGACCTGGCAGCGGTTATTTCCCTGATCAAAAACCGCAACTACCGCTTCATCATCTACATGGACGACCTGTCCTTCGAGGATTTTGAAATCGAATACAAATGCCTCAAGGCCGTGATCGAGGGTGGCATGGAGATCACCCCGGACAATGTCCTGATCTACGCCACCTCCAACCGCCGCCACCTGATCCGGGAAACCTGGACCGACCGCAAGGATGCCGTCAACAGCGATGACATCCATCATTCCGATACCGCGGAGGAAAAGATTTCCCTCGTCAGCCGTTTTGGCGTCACCATCCGGTTTGACAAACCCAATCAGCAGGAGTATCTCGCGATCGTCCAGGGCATCGCCCGGCGGTATCCGGAGATCACACTGAGCGAAGACGAACTGCTGCGCGAAGCCCGTCAATGGGGCCTCTGGCATGGCAGCTTCACCGGCCGGCGTGCCCAGCAGTTCATCAACCATCTGCTAGGGCAGCAAAATTGAATTTCAACAAACATTAAACCTGGGATCGGAGCCTGACGGTATGACAATCCGCACCATCATCGACCAGATTCTCGCTTACCACCCCGATATTGGCAGCCAGAGGACATGTGATATCGTCATCGGCAGCAATCCAGACGTCGAATGCACCGGAATCCTCATCACCATTGCGCCTACTGTCGAAATGATCCACAGGGCGGTCGACATAGGTGCCAACTTCATCTTCGTTCACGAGCCTACCTTTTACAGCGGTTATGACGATGAATCAGAATGGCTGGCAGGAAATGATGTGTATGAAGAGAAACTCAAATGGATCACAGACCATGGGATCGTCATCTTCCGCGACCACGATCACATGCACGCCCACAAACCTGATGCCATTTTCCATTATGTATTCAAACAATTGGGCTGGAGCGAGTACCAGGTTCCAAGTGACAGACTGGACTATATATTCCGGTTACCTGAAACGACACTGGGGGATTTGGCCAGACAGGTCAAGCAGGCTCTAGGCCTTGATACCATCCGCCTGATCGGCAACCTCGATGCACAGGTTTCAACAGTAGGTTTTGTTGGCCATCTGTTGCCCAATCAAGAATCGAACTGGAGCACGAATGATCAGGTCATTGCAGCCGGTGATTGTGATGTCGTCATCCCGGGCGAAATCGTCGAATGGACCTTACCCCTTTACATCCGTGATGCTGCCCTGCTGGGTAAGAATAAGGGCATGATTTTGCCCGGCCACTTCCTGCTGGAAGAAGCCGGGCTGCGGTGGGCGGTGGAATGGTTGAGACCACTCGTCCGTGCTGATCTGCCCATCACCTTCATTTCTGCCGGGGATATGTTCAGGTACCTGTGAAATAATTTAGCGTCTGATCTTTCCGCCCCCGCCGCCCCCAAATCCACCGGGGCCACCGGGTTGCATCTGGGTAATCTGTGTGATGACTTGGCCATTGACCGTGACCGTTCCACCGTTCAGGGTCGCAGTACCGTTGGAGTCAAAGGCGGACTGGGCCTCAACCGTAATCGTGCCACCATTGATCGTAATCGTTCCATTGGAGTCAAAGGCATCGGTGTCGCCACTGGCCATGCGGATAGAGATCATACCGCCATTGATCACGATCGAGACGTCTGCGCTGACTTTTTGTGTGGCATTGATGCCGTCATCCTGGGAATTGATGGTGATCTGGCCGTCATTGATGATCACATTGTTGGCCTCGATCCCTTCCCTGCAGGCAGCGATGTCAATCGTACCACCATCGATCTGGACGAAGCTGTTGCCGCGGATCCCATCATCCGTTGCAGAGATATTAAACGTGCCATTTTCGATGACGATGTAGCCCTTGGAAGCATCATCAGCATGTTCGCTATGCAGGGCATCTTGGCCGGACTCAATGCTCATTGTTCCGTTCGAAATCAAGATCGCATCATTGGCTTCCAGCCCATCCGCCTCAGCTGTGATGGTGTACTCGCCCCCAGTGATCACCAGGTCATCTTTGGAAGAGATGCCATTGCCGTTGGCAGAGACAAGATCCAGCTTGCCCGTTCCGTTCAAGGTCAGATCAGATTTGGAGTAAATGACCGCATCCAGGTTGGTTTCGCCATCGGCCACATAGGTGCCGGAAACCTCCAGGCGATTGGCGCTGTCTGTGGTTGTGACAAAGACCTTGTCGGCCGCTTTCACATAGATGGCCGGCGAATCATCATTGGTGATTGTGACGCCATCGAGGACGATCTGGATTTTAGCATCATCAGCGGCATCGACAACAATCGTCACATTCTCACCCTTGCCACTGACCAGATAGACGCCTTCGGCGTTGAGTGTCAGATCCTTACCACTTTCCAGCATGACAGGTATCGCCAGGGTCAAATCTGCGGACTGCTCGAGGTCCCGGCTGCTGAAAAGCTCCGATGCATCGATCTCGGTCGCACTCACGACAGCACTGTCACCCGCGGCTTCGTTGGTGGTCGCACTCGAAGCTGTGCCAGCATTTACAGCCAGCGTTGTGCTATAGGTTGTCGTGACATCGCCACCGTTGGCTTGGGCTGTGCTACAACCAGTGATCGCGGAGCTGATCAGAACAATCGCGCTGATCGTGCCCAGTGTTTTCATGAAGGTTCGTTTCATTTGAGTTTCTCCTGTTCCAATCGTATCAATATTCGGCTGGCTGGGCATTCATGACCAGCGTGATGTTGAGATTGCCGTTGCGGCATCTGAGTTCGTCAAGGAAGTCTTTCTCTTTGCGGTCGTCGCGGGTTGTGACCTGGTAGACCAGCTCATACAGGCTGCCGAG
>DIGA01000051.1 GCA_002419365.1 Mageeibacillus sp. UBA5734
TCACGGTAATAAGCAAAGAGCCCCCACCACAGCTCACTACCGTCCCTTGCTGTTTTGTGCTATACTGTCTAGCACGATTCTGCCCTGGAATGTTCGTTTCCACACTAACACTCACACCCGCACCCACACCCACACTCGGAGGACACCCACCTTGGCTCTCAGGCAAATACTCAAAGACGGGGACGATACCCTGCGTAAAATCAGCCGCCCCGTTACCGCTTTTGACAATAAATTGCAGACCTTGATTGATGATATGTTCGAAACCATGTATGCCAATAATGGCATTGGCTTGGCTGCGCCGCAGGTTGGCGTACTGCGCCGGCTTTTCGTCATGGACTTGCAGGATGGCAGCGGACCGGTTGTCGCGATCAATCCGGAAATCAGGCAAACACAGGGTTCGCAGATCTGCCAGGAAGGCTGTCTGTCGATCCCGGGCAAATATGGCGATGTCGAGCGGCCAGCGACACTGGTGTTGGAGGCCCTCGATCGCAATGGCCAGCCTTTCAGCCTGCCAGCTGACAATTTGAAAGCGGTTTGTATCTGCCACGAAACCGATCACCTCGACGGCATCTTGTTCCGGGACAAGGTCAAAGGCCCCCTGCTTTCCGAATGACACAGGTACCAATGGACCTCAAAAAACCACGTATTGTCTTCATGGGGACGCCTGATTTTGCTGTCCCATCCTTGCGCAGGCTGGTCGAGGATGGCTATCCCATCCTGGCTGTCGTTTGCCAACCGGACAAGCCGACTGGCCGTCATCAGGTCCTGACAGCTCCTCCGGTTAAACAGACCGCCATTGAACTTGGTATCCCTATCCTCCAGCCGACCAAAATCCGCACCGGCGAATTCGCCACCCAGTTGCGCGAATTGGCCCCGGACATGATCGTCACGGCCGCATATGGCCGGATTTTGCCAGCTGACATTCTCCAGATCCCGCCGCTCGGCTGCCTCAACGTCCATGGCTCGCTCCTGCCTGAATATCGCGGTGCGGCACCTGTGCAATGGAGCATCATCGATGGCCGGGCTGAGACGGGTATTACAATCATGCTGATGGACGAGGGGATGGACACCGGCGACATTCTGATTCAGAGCCGGATCGCGATCCCGCCGGACATGGATGCAGGCCAGCTGATGGATGCCCTGGCAATGCTTGGTGCAGAGCTGCTCCCCCAGGCCATCCAGGGACTGTCAGACCACTTGCTCGAGCCCGTGAAACAGGATGAATCGCAAGCCACCTACGCCGCCATGGTCAACCGCGAAACGGGTCATATTGACTGGACGCGCCCCGCTGCGGACATTCACAACCAGGTACGCGGGACCTATCCCTGGCCGGGCGCCTGGACCACCTTGCCCGACGGCAAAAGACTCAAAATCCACCGGACAGCTGTGGCAAATGGAGATCATCTGATCACAGGAGCCACGCAGAACATTCCCGGCACCATCCTGGCTGCGCAAAAAAATGGCATCTCGGTCGCGACTGGCCAGGGTACCATCGTCCTTCTGGAGATCCAGCCCGAGGGCGGCAAACGCCTGAAAAGCCAGGACTGCGCCCACAATTATCCTGTCGGCCTGCAATTGGGAGGCACGCTATGAACTCATCCCTTGGACTTTTCTATGGATTTGACACCTACTATCTGATCCTGGTCATTCCAGCCCTGATCCTGAGCATGGTCGCCCAGGGCATGGTCAAAAGCGCATTCAACAAATACAGCCAGAAGGCCACACGCAGTGGCTACACGGGCAACACGGCGGCGCGCCGGATCCTGGACAGCAACAATCTGCGCCAGGTCCGGGTCGAACAGGTGCCTGGCCAGCTGACGGATCATTATGACCCACGGACGCATGTCCTGCGCCTGTCTGACTCGACATTTGCCAGCCCTTCGATTGCGGCCATTGGCGTAGCGGCCCATGAAGCCGGCCACGCCATCCAGCATGCAGCCGGTTTCTGGCCCAACAAAGTCCGCTCCGCCCTCGTACCGGTTGCCAACATCGGTTCCCAGTTCGGCCCTTATCTGGCTCTTTTCGGCATCATCCTCGGCAGTTCCCCCCTGACAACAGCCGGTATCTGGCTGTTCGCCGGAGCCGTTCTGTTCTACCTGATCACGTTGCCAGTCGAATTCGACGCCAGCCACCGGGCGATCCGGATCCTTGAAGACCAGGGCATGATGACGGATGAAGAGCTCAGTGGTGCCAAGAAAGTCCTGCGCGCTGCAGCCATGACCTACATTGCCTCGACCCTGGTCGCCTTTGCCAACCTGCTGCGCCTGGTCCTGCTTGCCCGGAGCCGCGATGACCGTCGCCGCTGACGCTGCCCGGCTGGCCGCAGTCCGTGTCCTCCAGGATGTGCTGGAAAACGGCGCCTATGCCAATCTCAGCTCGATCCGGCAGCTGGAAAGCCGCAGCCTGACTGCCCGTGACCGGGCTTTTGCTTCGGCCCTCATCTATGGCACGATCAGCCGTCTGCCAGCGCTTGATTACCTGCTCGAACGCGTGCTGGACCGACCGCTGGCCAAACTGGACCCGGCCGTCCGCACCATTTTGCGTGCCGGTGCCTGGCAGCTCTACCACGCCCATGCCGTGCCACCATCCGCCGCTGTCAACGAAAGTGTCAAACTGGCCCAGCATCTGGCCAATCCAGGTGCAGCCAAGTTCGTCAATGCCTGCCTGCGCCGCTTGTCTGCACCTGACCGGCCCGAGTTGCCGGCCAACAAGCCTGCCCTGGCAGCAGGTCTGCCCAGCGAACTATTTGGTTATCTGAAAAAATGGTACGGCCGCGACGAAGCCATCGCGCTGGCTGCAGCCGCCCTGGAGAACCTGGCAACGACGACCGTCCGGACGAACCTGTGCCGGACATCGGCGAGCCTGCTGCAGGCGGACCTTGAAAGGGAAGGGATCGTATCTGAGCCTGGTCTCTATTGTCCGGAAGCATTACGGCTTGATCTGGATGGTCGCTCCATCCGTGCCCTGGTTGAATTCCAGGAAGGGCTTCTGACCGTCCAGGATGAGGCTGCGATGCTGGTCGCTCACATTGCCGATCCTCGGCCCGGCTGGCGTGTGATCGACCTTTGTGCCGCGCCCGGTGGCAAGACAACCCACGTGGCTGAAACGATGAAAGACCAAGGTCAGATCCTGGCCCTTGATCTTTCCCCGTCGCGTCTTGCCCTGGTCGATGAGCAGGCCAATCGCCTCGGCTTGCAGGCCATTCGCACGGCTGCGGCCGATGCAACTTCCGCCGACTGGACTCAAGATCTGCTCGGCCAGGCTGACCTGGTCCTGGCGGATGTGCCCTGCAGTGGCCTCGGACTCCTGGCCCGGAAGCCGGAGATCCGCCTGACCATGACCCACGAGAAAATCACCGGCCTGATCCCGCTGCAACGTCAGATCCTGCAGAATGCGGCGACCCTGGTCCGCCCCGGTGGTATCCTGGTCTACAGCACATGCACCATCAATCCCGATGAAAATGTGCACCAGATCGAGCAGTTCCTGGCCTCTGAGCCGGGCGAAACCTTTCAGCTGGAGACGATAACCCCGTACCTGCCAGATGCCTTGCTCAAGGATCCCGGAATCGCCCAGTCGGCGGCAAAAGGCTGGATCCAGCTGCTGCCCCACCGCCACCACACGGATGGCTTTTTCATGGCCCGCCTGCGCCGCCAGCCGTCAGCAGGATAACAGCCCAAACCCACTACTGGCTACAGAAAAACCACCTTCGCTAGGAGACCATCATGCGCCTGATGATTGACCAAACCCTTGATAACTGGAAAACTTACGCCGTCGCCAAAGGCTGGCCGGCCTACCGGGCCGGGCAGATCCAGCAATGGCTGTCGCGCGGCATCAGCTCGATCGACGAAATGACCAATCTGCCGAAAAACATCCGTGAACAGCTCGCAGAGGATTTCCTGGTCGATGGCCTGACCGTCGAACGCAAAATCGTCTCAGCCCTGGACCAGACAACCAAATATGTCTTCCGCCTGTTTGACGGCAATGTCGTCGAGTCAGTTCTGATGCATTACAAACATGGCTATTCCGTCTGTATCTCCTCCCAGGCCGGCTGCAAGATGGGCTGCACCTTTTGCGCCTCGACTGGAGCTGGATTTGGCCGTAACCTGAGCCATGGTGAAATGCTGGCCCAGGTTAGCCGGATCGGCCGGGAAATCGGCGAGCGGATCGGCCATGTTGTGATCATGGGTATTGGCGAACCGCTGGACAATTACGACGAAGTGGTCGCGTTTCTCAAGGCCGCCAACGACCCGCAAGGCCTGAACATCAGCCTGCGCCACATCTCGGTCTCAACTTGCGGACTGGTACCCGAGATGCTAAAATTCACAGATGAAGGTCTGCCTGTTACCCTTTCAGTATCTCTGCATGCGCCCAATGACACCATCCGGCAGGCCATCATGCCCATCGCCCGGCGTTACAGCATCGACGAGCTGCTCGCTGCCTGCCGGCGCCACATCGAGCGCAGCGGACGGCGGATTTCTTTCGAATATTCTCTTTTTGCTGGTATCAATGACCAGCCAGAGCACGCCCGGGAACTGGCGCGCCGCCTCAAGGGGATGCTGTGCCATGTCAACCTGATCCCGGCCAATGAATTCGACGGTGGTTCACACCGCCAGAGTGACCGGCGCCAGGTTGAGCAGTTCCAGCAGATCCTGCAAAGTGCCGGCATCAATGCCACCATCCGGCGTGAATTAGGCGCCGATATCAACGCTGCCTGCGGTCAGCTAAGGAGAACGCTCGAAGCATGACAGAGCCAATCAAGTTTGCTGCGCAAAGCCACACCGGACTGGTCCGGGAAAACAACGAAGACACTTACGAACTGGTCTATCCAGGGCCTGGCTATCCATTGGCCCTGGTTCTGGCTGACGGAATGGGCGGCCACAGCAAGGGCGAAATCGCCAGTGAAATTGCAACTGAGTTTGTCGCCAGCTTTCTGCGCGAGTATTTGCTCAATCCGCGAACATCGACTGAACTTGCCAGGCAACTTCAGGAGCTGGTCAAAAAGGCGAATGTCAAAGTCTATCTCAGTTCACTTGATGACAAGGAAAACCAGGGAATGGGGACGACCCTGACAGCTGCCATCCTCTTGCCAGACCGCCTGATCACCGCCCATGTCGGGGATTGCCGCGCCTACATCCTGACGGAAGGCCAGCTGCGCCAGTTGACGGTTGACCACACCCTCGTCCAGGAACTGGTTGATGCTGGCAGCATCACAGCAGCCGAGACCCGGACCCACCCACGGCGCAATGTCCTGACCCGGGCCCTGGGTTTTCCAGATTTTGTCAATCCCGATATCACGGATACTCCAGTTGCAGCAGGTGATCGCATCCTGTTATGCAGCGATGGTTTGCATGGATTTGTTCCCGATGATCTGATCTTCCAGTTGGCCCAGGCTGGCGAGACACCTTCCGAGGTTGTCCAATCCCTGGTCCAGGCTGCCTTGGCAGCTGGTGGGGAAGACAACGTCACGATTCTGTGTGCCTTTGTTCCGGGCCAGACCGCCCAGGAGGACCAGCCATGAACCGGGTGAATCGCCATCTTGCTGCCGGCGACTGGATCAGCAACCGCTTTGCCATTGTCCGGCCGATAGGCCAGGGCGGCATGGCCTATGTCTATCTGGCGACTGACCAGGTCACGCAGCAAAACGTCGCCATCAAGGTCATGAAAGACGACTTGTCCAATGACCAGGAATTCATCAAGCGTTTCGACACCGAAGCCAAGGCCGCTTCCAGCCTCGACCACCCGAACATCATCAAGGTCCTTGGCTATGGCCAGGACGGAGACCTGCGCTACATCGTCCAGGAATACGTCGAAGGCATGACCTTGAAGGAACTGATCGCTGAATACGGTGCGCTCGACTACACGATTGCCGTACCTTTGGCGATCCAGATTGGCCTGGCGCTGGAACATGCCCATCACCGCGGCGTTGTCCATCGCGATATCAAGCCGCAAAACATCCTGATTACCCGCGACCGCATCGCCAAAGTCACGGATTTTGGCATCGCCCGCGCCACCAATGCCAACACGATCACCCTGACCAGCGGCGTGGCTTTTGGCTCGGTCCATTATTTTTCCCCGGAGCAGGCGCGCGGCAGTCTGGTCGGTGAACAGTCCGACATCTATTCACTTGGCATCCTGATGTACGAAATGCTAACCGGGAAAATGCCCTTTGATGGCGATACTTCCGTTTCTGTTGCCATCAAGCATCTCCAGGAACTGCCTCCGGTACCATCCAAACTGGTGCCAGGTGTTCCGCACGGTCTCGACCAGATCGTCATGAAATGCATCCAGAAACCGGTCGAGAAGCGTTACGTCGATGCCAGGGAACTCGTCGATGAACTCGATGCATTCCTCGTCGATCCCTCCGGCGTCTATGGCGTGATCAGCGGCCAGGCCGACTGGGAAGGCAATACCACGGCCATCGGTCTGCAAAAATCATATGAATCCAATTTCGGCAAATTGCGCGAAGTCGAACGGGCCATCAATGAGCGCCGCCGCCTGCGCACCCGCGACACCGCGATCATGGTGGCGATCATTGTCGTCTCGCTCACCATCCTGATCACGATCTTTTCCCTCAGCTGGCAGAAAATCAGCGCCAGCCTGACAACAAAAACGGTCTCGGAATACCAGATCGAAAACTACATCGGCCAGACCTATGATTCGGTCGCTTCCCGGCTCAGTGATGCCGGTATCAAGTATTCTGTCCGCTACGTCACCGATCCTTCGGTCAGGGAAGGCTATGTGGTGGACCAGACGCCAGGCGTGGGGGTCTCGATCCGTCCTGGCAGCACCACGATCACCCTGTATGTCAGCGGTGGCCAGAACCTGATCACCATTCCGGACTACACCAGTCG
>DIGA01000018.1:0-12343 GCA_002419365.1 Mageeibacillus sp. UBA5734
CGGCCAGTGTCCAAATGTATGGCGGCGTCTGGTGCTTCAAAGGGGATGATTTTGACAATCCCTATTATCAGGTGGCGGGAGACAAGCCATCACCCTTGTCGGAGCAGTTTGACCGCCCGTATTTTGACGCAATCCTGGCAGCTCCCGACTGTGAAAAGCTCAGTGCCAAGGCAGCCTTGGCCACAGAGCAGCGTATCCCGGGCTTAGGCAACGGAGTTCTGCAGGATATCCTGTTCCACGCCGGAATTCATCCCAGGCAAGTTGTTCGCATATTGGATCATGCAGCCAAAGAACGGCTTTTCCATGCGATCAAGGATACATTGGCGGAAATGGCAGCAATGGGTGGCAGGGACACGGAAAAGGACCTGTTTGGCCAACCGGGAGGTTACCAGACTCAGCTGAGCAAGAACACGGTTGGCCAATCTTGTCGCATGTGTGGTCAGATGATTCGGAAAGAGGCATATCTGGGTGGCAGTGTTTATGTCTGCCCAGGTTGTCAACCGTCGGCAAAGTGACCAGGATGCCCTCTTGTCACTGGTGTTTGGCCGCTATGACATTCTGGCCGGTCTGGTTCGGATGAGGATCGCGTGTGAATTTGAGCCAGGAAATGGGATAGAAGTAGGTGACAGAGCCCATTTTCCCTTGGTCGGCATAGGTTGTTTTGAAGTAGTCATGGATTTCGACCACTCTGGTATCGGGATCGAAGGCGGCCTCGACCCGGATCTTGGCGTTAATCCGGCTGATGTACAGTTCCGCTTCCGCATGCAGGGCAGGATCGCTGGTATAACCGCTGATGGCAATAGTATTATATGGATTGTAGAGCGTCATGATGATGATTTCGGCTGTGTCATTCAAATTATCCCGGATCTGGTCAATGACCCGTGGAAAATCTGTCTCGAAATTTTGCGTACCCGCTTCAGCCACGGCGTTGTTGATCGACGTAAAGCTGTTTTCGCCAGCAATCAGGATATTGTTGCCACCGATGGTCATCGTGATGTAATTCGCTTTGCCGACTTCGGTTTTGAATGTATCATTGGTAGCGAGTTTGTTCAGCAAATCTGTCGCATCATCTCCGTTGTAGGACAGGTTCGTCAGGGTCACTACTGAATCCGGATATTTCTGCTTGAGATAATTGTAATAGCTGTAGACATAGCTGGTGGTTGTCCCGCGTGATGTCGAGCCAGTCGCGATGGAGTCGCCAAGGGCAACGTAATGAATTGTTTCCGGGTCAGGCTCCGGAGTGGCCGTTTTTTGATTCGTAAAAGATACTGCGTAAGTGTTGTTTTTGCCTTCGACAATTTGATTCACGGGATTGGCAGAGATGCATGCATAACCCGTTGGGAGCGCTTCGGTTAGCTGGTACGTTCCGGCCGATAAATTTGAAAAAGTGTGCGGGGATCCTTGGGTGATGTTCTGACTCGCAATGACTGTACCGTCCAGACTCAAAGTCACAGAAAAGGGAGTTGCGTCTGTTGGATACCCGTCGATCGTCACCGTTACGGTAATTGCATTGGTTCCAACTTTCGGGGGGCGGGCAGCATAGGCTGGTGCGATCAACAGGACAACGACCAGCCAAACACAAAGGATGACTGCGGAAAACTTTTTCATGGCAAGTTCCTCACTTTCGACAGCTGGGCAGACAATTTCATGCAGCCTTCATCAACTGCAAGGAAGACCAGGATCCTTGAAATTTGTTTTGCAGAAAGGCAAAACGCCACACATCAGATATGAAACCATGCCAATATTTCGATAGTATCATTATCCATCTTCCGATCATTCGCAGTCAATCTCTGGCAGCCCAAACAAAGGCTCTTTGCATATCTCCGTGCAAAAACCACCCGGCAGAGGTTGATTCCACCAGGTGGTAAAAACAACCTGGCGGAGGGGGGCCACCAGGTTGTTTTGAGATCTGAAGATGTCGTGATTTAACCGGGTCTGATTGACTGGATGACGATTCCGCTCCCTCAGATCACTTGCACTCGATGCAGATCGAGTCGAGCAGGCTCGTGATCTTTTTAGCATCCATCTCGCCGATGATGCGTTCGCGGACCTTGCCCTCGACGGTCAGGATGACGGCCGGGAATTCGGTGACGTTGAGGCGGTCAGCGATACCGCTGGATTTGTAGATGTCGACGCGGTTGACGATGAGACGGTCTTCGAAATGGTTCTCGATCTTCTCGATTTCGATCAGGAAGTCGCGGCTCTCGGCATCGACGGCATTGTAGATGAAGGTCAGGCCGGGTTTTTCCTTCTGCATGATGACCTCGTGGAAGGTTTCACTCTCGGCGATGTACTTCTCGGCAGCATAGCCGGCGATCGCACCGTCGCCGACGGCTGTGGCGACCTGCTTGAGCCACTTGTCGCGCACGTCACCGCAGGCGAAGACGCCTTCGATGTTGGTTTCCATCTTCTCGTTGGTCAGAATGTAACCGTTGCGGGTCATCTTGATCTGGTCTTTGACGACTTCGGTGTTCGGAATGTAGCCGATGAACTCGAAACAGGAATCGCACTTGACCGGAATCTCTTCGTCGGTGCGCAGGTCGCGCAGGACGACGGTGTCGAGGTGCTCTTCACCTTCGAAACGCTTGACGGTCGAGTTCCAGATGAATTCCATTTTCGGATTTTTCAGGGCAGCTTCCTTGGCGATTTCGTTGCAGTCCATCTTGCCCTCGTGGTGGAGGACGGAGACGATGACTTTCTTGGCGAATTTGGTCAGGAACATGCCTTCTTCGATCGCGGCGTCACCGCTGCCGATCACGACAACAGTCTTGTCGGTGTTGGCAGCTGCGTCGCAGGTCGCGCAGAAGGAAATGCCCTTGTCAAAGAGGTATTTGTTCTCGTTTTCGGCACCGGTGATGCGCGGACGGCCGCCCATGGCCAGGATGACGACTTTGCACTCATAGATGTTGCGGAACGTCTCGACTTTCTTGACTTCGCCGGACAGTTCCATCGACTTGACGTCGGTGAGCTTGAACTCGACACCCATGTTCTTGGCTTGTTCTTTCATCAGGTTGGTGATTTCTTCACCCTTGGGCTTGTTCGGAAAACCCGGATAGTTTTCAACTTCGTTGGTATAGGTGGCCAGGCCGCCGACCAGGGCTTTTTCGAACAGGATGGTCTTGAGACGGGCGCGACCGGAATAGATGGCGGCGGTCAGGCCGGCGGCACCACCGCCGATGACGCAGACATCGTATTGTTCAACTTTTTTCTCGCGGGACATGTGACCTCCGATGATGTAGGGGACAGGGGCCGCAACGGGCCCCTGCCAGCCTGCGTTTGATTACATGAAATATTTGACGAGGAGTTTGCTGCCGACGATGGCACCGAGGAAGAGGAAGATGCCGAAAACCCAGCCGGACAGGGAGAGGGAGGCGATGCCGCTGTAGAGGGCACCGATGTTGCAGCCATAGGCGACACGGGCGCCGTAGCCCATCAGCAGGCCGCCGAGAATGGCTGCAACCACTTGCTTCTTCGACTTGATCTTCTTGATCTTGAACTGGGAAGCAAAGAGGACTGCCAGGAGTGCGCCGAGGATGACGCCGGCATTGCGGACGGAGCCGCCGTCAGCCAGGAAGCCATTGTCAAGTGTGCGCTGCATGCCTTCGCTGGAGAAGTAGTACCATTTGTCAACCGAGCCGCCAAAGAGTTCGTAGACCCAGGCGCCCCAATTGGTGAAGGCCCCGGTCACACCCCAGGCCGTGTATGTGGTAGCCAGGGTGACGATTTGGAACAACGACAGCAGGATGGCGCCGGTCAGGTAGGGCCAGGCATCCTTGAGCCATTTGACATAGACCGGGTTGCTGGTGATTTTTTTCATGGTTTCTTTAAAGGAACTCACTGTTCACCTCATAATCTTGGCCGGACAGGCCAGCCATGGATAGGATCGTGACATCCTCAAAAGTTACTTGACTTTCTCGATGATGACTTCCCATTCGCCGTCGCCGGTTTCTTCGACTTCAACGTTGTGGCCTTCGCCACGGGCCCAGTCAGGAACATTCTTCATGGCGCAGCTGTGGTCGATCTGGACGATCAGGATATCGCCAATGTCCATTTCCTTGAGCTTGTTCTGAGATTTGACCAGCGGAATCGGGCAAGCTTCACCATAGCAATCCAACATAACTTCTTTCATTTTCAGATACCTCCGTATTACATTTTTTTAAAATTAAAATAAGACCTGATTTTGAATGATTTCTTTTGTTTTTGTGGTTTTTCTCGTTTTGCCAAATTTGGGACCCGGTCCCTTTTCAGTGCGCGTCGGCGGATGCCTTGGCTTCGTGGTACTTTTCAGCGGCGATGTAGATCAGCAGGATCACTACGAGCTGGATGACGACGGCGCCGAACCAGCCGAAGACGTCGGGCAGGAAGACTTCGAAGCCTTTGTTGATGACGGTTTCTTTCCACCAGCCGAAATCGTGGGCGCCCCAGAAGGAGCCGACGATGAAGAACAGGAGGCTAAGCATCTGCATGTAGAAGCCCTCACCCACGCGCATCAGGGTACCAGATCCGCATCCGCCGGCGATGACCATGCCGATGCCGAAGATGAAGGCACCGAAAACGGTTGCAAAGCTGACGGGGACGACGTAGTCCATGCCCGGAATGGGCAGGCCAGCCTTGAAATAGCCATACTTGATCGCGGCAAAGCCAATGGTCGTGAAGGCCAGGGCGGCCAGGACGGCGCGGGTCACCAGCGTGCTTCCGGTGAGGTAGGGGTCACGCATCGATGCGGTGAAGCAGAAGCGTGAACGCTGCAGGATGTAGCCAAAGATCAGGCCTGTGACCAGATACCAGCCTGTGCCAAAACCGAACGCCTGCAGGGCAATGCCCGCGGCAATCAGCAGAAGCAGGGCCAGGATCGCAAACGGCAGCTGGTTGGGCTTGGGTTTTCTGGATGTACCAGCCCGTGAGCTTGATGAGCGCCGGATCGATGAACCAGCTTGGGTTTCACTCATGTGCCATTCTCCTTTTGAATGTTTCGTGTTGAGGATTTTGAGTCGATTGATCAGGGTTTGGTCAGGTTTTGGTTGTTTTAAAGGACTGTAAACGTTTTGAATGTGATTCCCAAACCAAGACTATCACATCTGTCTACAAGACAGGACCATCAGGATTTTAATGCAGTATAAGTTTTATGGATAGCCAGACTATGATAGAATAAGGGGCAAATGATCCAAACCAGCAGGTCAACCGGCCATCAAACCAGCAGCAGGAAGGGACCCCATGAATCTTCAAGTCATGAAATATTTTCTCCTGGTGGCCCAGGAACGCAGCATCTCCAAGGGTGCCGCCAAGGCCCACGTGTCCCAGTCTGCCCTGAGCCAGATGATCCAGAAATTTGAAGAGGATGTTGGTCTGCCCCTTCTGGAACGCAGCAACCGCGGCGTTTCCCTGACTGAGGCGGGCGAGATCGTCCAGAAATATGCCAGCAGCATCATCCAGAAATACGACCAGATGCTGGAGAACTTGCAGTCGATCCATCACGGCCAGCACAAGATCCACATCAACGGCACCCATTCGATGGCGGCCTATTCCTTGCCCTGCCTGCTGTACAAACTGAAAAAAGCCTTCCCCCAGTTCGACTATGCACTCGAGGCTCGCGACACGGAAGCCATCCTGCGCGATGTCCGCGAAGGGCTGGTTGATTTCGGTTTTGTCGATATCAGCGATCGTGATAATGACGATCTGAAATTTTACCCGATGGGCCGGGAGCGTGTCGTCCTGATCGCCCAGGACAGCTATCCGGTGCCGGAAACCATCACCATCGACGACCTGATCCGTTACGAGATGGTCCAGTGCACGTCCAACAAACACGCCTGTGACCGGCTTGAGGAAGAGCTGATCCGCGTCGGCAAGGACATCCACAGCCTCAACGTCATTTTCAACGCCGACTCGTTGTCAGCGGTCAAATCTTCCGTTGTCAAAGGTTTTGGCATGGCCTTTGTGCCGTATGAAAGTGTCAAACGGGAGCTGTACGAGAAATCGATCAAGATGGTAGCTGTTGACAACCTGGATATGGACTATGATATTTTCCTAGTGACCCGCCCGAGCAAGAACATCGTCCAGCCCTACCAGCAGATCCTCAAATTTGTCCTTCAGGCTGGTGTTTCGATTTTCTGCTGATGGTCACTTCCCAGACACCGTTGATGACCTCTTCGACAGCAATGCCATAGTCGCGGTCGGTGAAATAGTCACGCAGGGACTCGAGCACACAGCTATGGTCGGTCACCACCATCAGGCTTTCGCCAGGTTGCAAGCGTTTGGCTTTTTCCTTGGCGCTGATCAGAGGCACCGGGCAAAAATCTCCGAGACAGTCGAGTACGATCATGATCGGGTGACTCCTTGGGTCTTCGAGCCTGGGTGGCTAGTCTGGGGCAGCAATCAACACGCGGTTTCAAGCTCACGCTAGCGAACTGCCTGAAAAAAGTCAAGTGGAGCACCTTTTACGTGGAGCAGCGGAACCTTCCCTTCCAGAAACCGTATCGCCTTGAGACTGCCCGCCCGCTGGTCGAGCAGGTCCTGGCCAGTGGCCGGACAGAAGGGGATGGACCGATGACTGCCCGCTGCCAGGCCCTTTTGGCCAGCCAGTTTTCACTGCAAAAACCAGCCAGTCCGTCCAGTCCGCACCAGAACCAGATTCCCGCCCAGGCCGTTTTTCTCGTCACATCCGGGACTGCTGCCCTCGAGCTGGCGGTGCAGGCGTTGCAGCTGCAGCCGGGCGATGAAGTCATCGTACCCTCGTTTGCCTATCCGTCTGCCGCCAATGCTGTACTTTTAGCTGGAGGCACTGTCGTCTATGGCGAGGTCGAACCGGTCCACCTGACCCTCGATCCAGCGCGTTTGCCGCTGCACATCACCGCGAAAACACGGGCCATCATCCTGGTCCATTACGGCGGTATCAGCTGCGACCTCGCTCCAATCCAGGCCATCTGCGCGGACCATGACCTGTGCATCATCGAGGATTGTGCCCAGAGCTACCTGTCCACCTACCAGGGACGCCCGACCGGCACCTTCGGAACCTTCGGCTGCTTCAGTTTCCATGGCACCAAAGATGTGATCTGTGGTGAAGGCGGCGCCCTTCTGGTCAATGACCCTGATTATCTCGAGCGCGTGCGCCTGTTTCGCCAGAAAGGAACCAACCGCGACGCGTTCACGAGCGGCCAGGTTGCCTTCTACGACTGGCAATCGATCGGCTCCAGTTATGCGCCCGGCGAACTGGCCATGGCTCTCCTGCTGTCCCAGCTGGAGCTGGCCACGGAAATCCTCAGCTGCAAAAGACATCTCTTTGCCCGCTATGTCCAGCATTTCTACCGGCAAAAAGACAAGCCGGCCTATCGGTCCCAGCTCGCTGGGTACAGTTCGCATTGTGCGCCTGTACTATTGGACACCGGAAACAGGCGCAGCTCATCTGCACAGCCAGACGGTGCGAACGGCCACTTGTTCTACCTTTTGTTTCGTGACGCCGCAACAGCCGCAGAGCTGATTCGCCACCTGGCTGCTGCAGGAATCGAAGCCAGGACCCATTTTGTCCCGCTGCACGAAAGCCCATTAGGCCGCTCCTTCATCAGGCCGGCCAATGATTTTTCATTTGAAAACGGTCTGGGCCAGCGCCTGGTCCGCCTGCCCCTGTATGCAGCCATGACCGAGACGGAACAAGACCAGATCCTCTCAGCTGTCGACGCATTCTTTTCCGGAGGCGCCTGATGCAGCCCGCCCAACGAACGTTCGCACCAGCCACACCATCCGGCCAGCAGCCCTGGCTGTCTGTCGTGATTCCGACCTACGGCCGGGCCAAGACCCTGGCCTCGCACATCGCGGCGGTCCACGCTTGCCTGTGCAACGATTTCCCCGGCCGGCGCTTTGAAATCATCGTTGTCAATGACGCCAGCCCGGATCAGACCCCCGCTGTGCTCGCCGAACTCGGCGCCCGAATCCCGGCCGTGCGCATCCTGAACCTCGAGCAGAACCTGGGCCAGCAGGCTGCGACTCGAGCCGGACTGGCCCAGGCCGATGGGGCAGTCGCAGTGACCCTGGATGACGACGGTAAAGATGATCCTGCGGACATCGTGCGCCTGGTCGACCTGTTGTCAGCTGGTTATGATGTCGTATACGGGATTCCCGAGCATGAAGCAGATTTGGCCTGGCATCGCCGGACAGGGACTGTGATCAAGGAAGCGTTGCTTGGTTGCCTGTGCCACAAACCGAAAGGCATCCGCCTGACAGGTTTTCGCGCCCTGAACCGGGTTACTGTTGATCGGATCGTGGCGGATTCGCGCCATCACGTCTACATTTCAGCCACGATCCTGGAAAAACCAGTCCGCATTGGCCAAGTCGAGGTAACTGCTCCGGTTCGCAATGCATCCGGCTATTCCCTGGCCGCTCTGGCCCGCTTATTATTGAGGATCGCGCTTTGGTACGGTCCGTTGTACCGGCTCCTGGCCCGTGTGACCGCCCCGGCTGCCACCCGACCCACGGCCCAGGTCCGTCCGGAGATCCAGTCATGATCCCGCCAAAACTCCTGATGCTGGGCGCCTCGCTGGCCCAGATCCCCGGCATCGTGGCTGCCCGCGAGCAGGGTATACACGTCATCAGTTGTGACAATCTGCCCCATTCACCGGGTCATACCTTGGCTCATGAGTCCATCCAGGCCAGCACGTTTGATCCCGCTGCCGTCCTGGATGCCGCCCGTCAGCAAAAAATCGACGGGATCATGACCATGGGTTCGGACCAGCCTGTCCTGACCGCGGCGATCATCGCGCAGCAGCTGGGCCTGCCCTCGGCATTGACTGTCGAGACCGCCCGCGCTGTGACCGACAAACGCGTCATGAAACGGCGCTTCCAATCGCTCGGCCTGCCGACGGTGCCCTTTGTGATTTACAAACCGGAACAGCCTTCTGCCCCTGATGCGCCACGCTCACTTGCGTCAGCACGATACAAAACAGCCACACCGGATCCCCTGGCTCAGCTCGATTATCCGGTCGTTGTCAAGCCGGTCGATTCACAAGGCCAGCGCGGTATTTTCGTTTGCGCAACTCCAGCCGAAGTCCGCCAGCAAGCGCCGCAAGTCCTGGCGTTCAGCCGCGCCGATGAAATCCTGGTCGAAACCTACTACCCCAGTGCCGAGGTCACGGTCAGCGGCTGGGTGAGTGCAGGCAAGGCCCAGATCCTGACTCTGACCGACCGGGAGCGCTTTGCCGGCACCGACCCGCTCGGGGTCTGCCTCAGCCACGAATGGCCAAGCCGTTATCTCGCCAGCCACGCAGACGAAATCGCCGCTCTGACCCAGGCCATCGTCAGTGGCTTTGAGATCGGTGAGGGACCGATCTATTTCCAGTTCCTGATTGGCGCGTCCGGGGTGAGGATCAATGAGGTTGCCTGCCGGATCGGGGGCGCATTCGAGTCGCAGTTCATCCCGCGCCTGACTGGATTTGACCTGACGGCCACCCAGATCGATCTTGCCCTCGGCCGTCCGCTCCGCGCGGCCAGCCAGCTTGCCCTGGAGCAGCATGATTTTCGCCAGGTCCGGGAACACCTTTCCGTCCAGCTGTTTTTCGCCCGGCCTTGCACCATCGCCCGTTTGACCCCTCTGGCTGAGGTTCTGGCCTGCCCGGGCGTGCTCGATGCCGGCTACCATCTCAAGCCCGGCCACACGATCCCGGCGATCTCGAATGCCACGGCCCGCGTCGGCTACTGCATCGTCACCGCACCGGACAAGCGCACACTGGAGCATCGGCTCGCCCAGGTCTACACCATGCTCCAAGTCATCGACACCGCAGGGATCAACCAGCTGATCCATCGACCTTTGGAGGTATCACCGCTTGAAGAGCCTGTCTGAATTCCACCGAGTCAATCGCCCGCAAAATCCGGACCGGCATTTTATTTTGAAGCCGGGCCGCAGGATCAAAAGCATGCCTGCTGCTTGTGGCAGCCTGTTGCTGAGCCTGGTGCTGACGCTGATCCTGGCCGGCTGCAGCAAACCCGCTGAGCTTAAGATCAGCGTTGCGGAACAGTACGGCCTGGCCTATGCCCCGATCCAGATCATGCAGGAAAAGGGCTTTCTCGAGGCGGCCCTGCAAACCGTGGCCGCTACCGACCAGTCGGTCAGCGTCGACTGGATCAAGCTGGCCAACACCTCGGCAATCCAGGAAGCCATGCTGGCTGACCAGCTCGATGTCGCCTTCGTTGGCATCCCGCCGTTTTTGATCGGCCGCGACCAGGGCATGCCTTGGTCAATTTTCACCGGCCTGTCGGAATGCCCGGTCGAACTTCTGAGCAATGACCCGGCCATCACGGACCTGAAGAGTCTCGCCGATGCCGGAAAAATCGCCTTGCCCCAGCCAGGCAGCATCCAGCACATCTTGCTCGCGATGGCCGCCGAACAACAGCTCGGCGATGCCACCCGCTTTGACCGCCAGCTGGTGGCGATGAAACATCACGACGGCCTGCAGGCCTTGCTCTCAGGCCAGGACATCGTCGCCCAGTTCACTGCACCCCCTTACAATTTCATCGCTGCTGAATCACCAGGCATCGAGGTGATCCTGTCGGGTGAAGAAGCCTTCGGCGATTCATTCAGCTTCATTGTCGGCATCGCTGAAGACACGTTTTTGCAGGACGAAGTGCGCCGCCAGGCCTTTCAGGCGGCCCTTGAACAGTCGATCCAGTTCATGGCAGACAACCCTGCCGAAACGGTTGCAATCCTCGCCGCCAGCTATGAACTGACGCCGGAGCAGGCGCAAATGTATCTTTATGGACGGCGTCTCATTTTCGGCACCTCGATCCGTGGTGTCGACCATTTCGCCGAATTCATGCAGCGAACCGGCTATCTGGAGAAGGTCTATGGGCATCAAGATGTGGTCTGGCCGGAGTAATGGGTCCAGCGGCCGGTCCGGACAGGCGCTGCCATCCGTGAAGGCCCAGCTGGCTTGGCTTCTGGTGCTGCTGCTGGCTTGGGAAAGTGTCAGCCGGCTGAGTCTCGCCAATCCACTGATCGTGCCGCCTGTGTCGGCAGTCCTGCGCCGACTGGTGACCGGACTGTGGGGCGGCACGCTGTTCCTGCAGTGGGTGCAATCGGTCAGCCTGGTCGTTGCCGGCCTTCTGGTCGGCAGCTTGATCGGCCTGCTCCTGGCCACCGCAGACTATTTCCTGCCCCGGATCCGCCCTGTGATCACCTTGCTCAATGCGGTCTTGCACCCGCTGCCTGGCGTGGCCATCCTGCCGGTTGTCCTTTCGATCGCCGGCCTGGGCCTGCCAGCAGTCAGCATCGTCATCCTGCACGCAATCGTCTGGTCTGCCTACCTCAGTTTTATCTCGGGATTCCGCTCGACCGCCCCGGAATTGCTCGATATCGCCCGCAATCTGGGGGCCAGCCGGCGCCAGATCCTGTACCATGTCCTGCTGCCCTCGATCGGACCGCAACTGTCCGCCGGCCTGCGCATCGGCTGGTCCCGCGGCTGGCGTGCCTTGATCAGTGCTGAAATGATTTTTTCAGCCATCGGCAGCCTTGGTGGCCTGGGCTGGTATCTGTTTGAACGTCGCTCTTTCATGGACATCACCGGTGTCTATGCCGGTATCGTCCTGATGATCCTGACCGGATTTTTCATCGAGTCGGTGGTGTTCCGCCGCTGGCTGCCCAGTCAAGCCGATACATACTGACTGCCCAGGGATAATCCCCCTGGTATCTGACAACCCGGGTGCCATAGACCGGCGCCGCAAAGGTGTGGATCAGCTCACCCTCTTGCTCGAGGATGGCCTTGAGTGCGCGCAAAACCGCTGGATCCGCCGTCCGTCCCGGCCGGATCTCATACAGCACCCACCAGTCCGGATTCCTCAGGATGAAGTCGTACTCCTCGTACCAGATCACCATGTTGATGCCGCGTTCTTGCAGGTACGATGCCACCGCAGCCTCTACTGCCGGGCTGGACGTCGCGCTGGTGTCGCTTGCCTGGGGCAGGGGGGCTGCATTCGGGTCGTAGTCCAGACTAATTTTTTCACTTTCTAACCTATGTTCCGAATAACCTATGTTATCAGTAACATAGGTTAGATTGCGCACATCATAGAAAAAATCTGCCGACTGCTGCAAAACAAACCCTGCACTCAGATTCCCCAGCACACTCGCCTTGTCCGGCAGGTGGCGCCGGATATCTGCGCTGTAGACCTGATACGGATCCTCTCCAGTCGCAATCCTCTGACTGACAAATGAGCCAAACTCGTGCGGCAGCGCGGCAGCGCCAGCCCAGACAACCACGATCGCAAGCAGCAGTGGCCCTACAGGCCGCCATTTCAGGCAGAAGATCCCGCCCAGAAGCCAGACCAGCGGGATCAAGAGGAAGACAATCGACGTCGGATTGAACCG
>DIGA01000018.1:12501-16104 GCA_002419365.1 Mageeibacillus sp. UBA5734
CGCACATCGGGCAGCCAGTAGGTCCCGTTGTCCTGGCGCCACAACTGGCGCACAAATTGCTGCAAATTGGCCCCGCGCTGGCTGGGCGCCGCATCGACCGCCAGATTGGCACCAAATTCCGCATAATTCTCCAGAAATCCCGGACTGACCCAGAGGCTCAATGCCACCAGCAGTGAACCCGCCACAGCCAGCCCGGCACCAAAAAGCAGCAGTGTTTTCAGCGACAGGCGCCCGGCCAGCGTATTCCAGAGCAAAATCAGCCCGGTCATCACCGCAGGAAACAGTGCATTGGGATGGATCAGAGCCGCACCGCCCAGCAGCACGCCGAACCAGAAGCCCTGGCGTGGCTGCTGGATCTGCGGCAGCACCGTGAAAGCGGCAGCCAGAACAGCCAGAATCAGGCTTTCCTGGCGAGCCAGATGCGCCGTCGTCAGAAACAAAGGCTGCAGGCTGAGTGCGATCATCAATCCCAGTGCCAGGTCGCGCCGGCCCGTCCAGCGGGCGAGCCCCCAATAGACAAGAATCAGCGAGACAACCGCGGCCAGCAGACTCAGCAGCCGGACTGCAAACACATCGAAACCCAGCAGCTCGATCAGACCAGCCTGCAAGACATGGAACAGCATCTTGAACGCATGCGGCTGGCGGGGAAACAGATCAAAAAATGGCTCAGTCGCCCCCACGCGACCCTGGTCCAGATAAGCCTGGGCCAGACCGGCCAGCCAGGCTTCATCTGAATGGACAGCAGGGAAGACGGTCAACGTCAGCCCATTGAGGATCGTCCAGAGCACCAGATAGCCCGGAACCAGGCGATGATGCAAGTTGGCCAGGAAATGAATGCGCACACAAAACCTCGTTGAACGTTTTTTCCAGATTGACACGATCCATGCCAGAGAGGCAATCGATCGGCCATCAATTTATCTTATGGTACATCGGAATATTTCATACCGAAAGCCGAATCTTGACCGGTTACGTTTACGGGAATTCGTATATACTGGGGTGGAAGTCTGGAACAAAAACGTGTGTGTGATTCCCAATTCCCACAAACCAACCTGTTTCACGCTTCAACATCAAGGAGGAAACCGCATGCCGCGTCCATTCAAACAGGCCGTCGTCCTGCTGCTGGCTGTCGTTCTGTTGCTGGCCACCGTCGCCTGCAACCAGACCGCCTACACCGACAGTGCCAACATTGTCGAAGCAGCCGACCTGGCCACGCTGATGCAGGACCCGCAGGCAGTCGTCATCGATGCCCGTTCAGCCGATGATTATGCCAAAGGCCACCTGCAAGGTGCGATCAGCCTGCCCCCGGAAAAGCTCTCTGTCAGTGAACCGGTCCCGGGTCTTCTGGCCCCGGCCGAAACCATTGCCGCCACCCTGGGCACTGCCGGGATCAGCAACACATCCAAAATCTACATCTATGACAACAACCAGGGCGTCTACGCCGGCCGCGTCTGGTGGGTGCTCAAGGTCTTCGGCCATGAATCCGCCCGGGTTGTCAATGGTGGCGAGTCCGCCATCCTCAAAGCCGGACTGCCCCTGGCTGCCGACACAACGACCCTGCCAGCTGCGACCTACACGACAAAGCCACTGAATGAAGGCCTCTTTGCATCGAAAGACGAAGTCAAGGCCGCCATCGATGGCTCTGTTCCGGCCGTCATCCTCGATGTCCGCTCGACCGCTGAGTACGAGGAAGGCGCCATCCCGACTGCCATTCTCTATTCCCACACCCGCAACCTGTATTCGGACGGCACCTTCAAGTCCGCCCGAGATATCGGCCTGGACTACCACGACCTCGGCCTGAAAAAAGACGAACCGATCATCCTGTACTGCAAAACGTCTTTCCGAGCCACCCAGACCTTGCTCGTCCTGACCGAAGCCGGCTACACCAATGTCCAGGTCTACGACGGCGCCTGGGTCGAATGGTCCGCCAATGAAGCCCCGGCTGAAAAACCCGCCCAGACCGTTCCCAGCATCCAGAGCGCATCTTGATTTTCCACAACGGAGGAAACGTATGAAAAAACTGCTCATACTGGCCTTGATTCTTGCCCTGGCCATCAGTTCGGTGGCCTGCGCCACCAAGGCTGAAGCCCCTGCCTCGATGGACCTCGGTCCGACGACCGCTGCCACCACCACAGCCGCGGCCGCTGAAACCCCGGCTTCACCGCTGGAAGGCGCCGTCAAAGCCTTGTTCACCAACATGCCTGAACACATCTACAAGATCGACCAGGCTGAACTGGTGAAAAAAGTCGTTGCCGGCGAAAAGCTGACGATCGTCGACATCCGCCAGGCAGCTGATTACGAAAAAGGCCACCTCAAGGGCGCCGTCAACCTGCCCTGGGGTACCGCGATCAGCGACAACCTCAGCAAATTGCCCCAGGACCAGGACGTTTTCGTCTACTGCTACACCGGCCAGACCGCCGGCCAGGCCGTCATCACGATGAACCTCGCCGGGATCAAGGCCAGAAGCATCAACCTCGGCTGGAACTTCGGCATTTCCAAGGTCGAAGGCGTTGACGCCGTCACCGAAACCACCGCCAACGAGCTGGTGGATGCCAAGAGCACGATCGACCCGGCCGTCCAGGAAGCCGTCAGTGCCTATTATGCTGGCCTGGCTGCGATCACCGATGAAACCTACAAGAACTACAAGATCAACGAAGACGCCCTCAAGGCCCTGGTCGACGAAGGCAAGAACCCTTTCATTCTCTCCGTCCGCAAGGCTGAAGACTATGCCAAGGGCCACATCGCCGGCGCGATCAATATCCCCTTCGGCAAAACCACCCTCGACGATCTGTCTGTCCTGCCCAAGGACCAGAAGATCCATGTCTACTGCTACACCGGCCAGACTGCGGGTGAAACCGTCGCCGCCCTGCGCCTCCTCGGCTACGACGCCGTCTCCCTCAACGGCGGCATGGGCATGGCATCCAACCATCCCCAAGGCTGGGCCAACAAAGGCTACCCGACCGTAGCCGATCACGCCGTCTTTAACGCCACCAACACGTATTTCCGCGAGATGCCCGAACACATCTACAAGATCGACCAGAAGGAATTCATCGACAAAGTCGTTGCCGGTGATGACATGGTCATCCTCGACATCCGTGCCGCGGCCGATTACGAAAAAGGCCACGTCAAAGGCGCCGTCAACCTGCCCTGGGGCCCGGCGATCAGTGACAACCTGGCCAAAATCCCGCAGGACAAAGACGTGATGATCTACTGCTACACCGGCCAGACCGCCGGCCAGGCCGTCGTGACCCTCAACATCGCCGGCATCCCGGCCCGTAGCGTCAATCTCGGCTGGAACTTCGGCATCTCCAAAGTGGAAGGCGTCGCCGCCGTCACCGAGACCACCGCCAACACCCTGGCCGATGCGACCCACACCATCGATGCGGACATCACCAAGGCCGTTGCCGACTACTATGCCGGTCTGGCTGCCATCACCGATGAACGCTTCAAGAACTACAAAGTCTCGGAAAAAGACCTCAAGGCCATGATTGACAACCAGGAAGATTTTTTCCTCCTGTCTGTGCGCAAGGCTGAAGACTACGCCAAGGGCCACATCCCGGGCGCTGTCAATGTGCCTTTCGGCAAAGACACCATCGACCAGCTGGC
>DIGA01000103.1 GCA_002419365.1 Mageeibacillus sp. UBA5734
CCTGCAAGGGGGAGCGTTCTTTTTTTGTCTCAATAATCGATTGGGGATAATTCGTATCAGCCGGAGCCTTCTGGCGCTGAAGCAGCACTGTCAGATGGGAAAAACCTGCGCACAGAAATGAGCGTTTGCCACAAGGTCTCATCTTTGGCCGGGTCAAGAAGCCGGATCGATGACCGTCCCTGGTTTTCAACCAGCAGGCTGTTAGGGGTGATGCAGATCGCCATCTGGTCCAGATCTGAAAGGCTGCCACTGCGGCTAAAAAACAGGATATCGCCAGGCATCAGGATCCGGGGGTCCACGAGGCCAGTCTCCTCGACTCTCACCAGGCTGACCGCCTGGCCTGACTGGAGCTGGCCAGACATCTGGCGTGGCACATCAAGTCCATTGACGGCAGCACTGACGTATACGATCCCCGGAATAGAAGCGCCATAAATCGTCACACCATGGTCCAAGGTCGTCACATTGAGGAACGTCAGGGCGGTTGTTGTCAGATAGCGGGCGCCCTCAGCTACTGGCACAACCCTGCCATCCGGTGGCAGGATGATCAGGCCATCGTCACTGATCCAGCCAGATTCACCACTGGGAAGCAGGACGCGCGAAATGCCGTCGCCACGGTAGTCAGCGTAGAGGACCGTACCCATCATGACTTCAGCGACCAGGGTTCCCGTTTTGGCATGGCTCATGATCCGTTTGGATCCGGTTGCAACAACCAGCTTGTTGACTGCCAGTGAAGGTTCCGCAGCATCACAAAAGGTCGAAAGATCGCTTTCCCTCATATATCCAGTGAAACCATCCTGGAGCTCAACCTTCCTGAATCCGTAATGGGTCGGCTGGTCGATCAATGTGACTGGTTCGTTGTACAGAACCTGGACCAGGCGTCTGGCTTTGATGTCAGGGGCATCATAGACATCGGCCACCGGCGATAGGACAACACGGTCGAGTTCTGTGTAGCTGCGACTGATTTGCTGGCCCTCGGCATCGCGGTTCTGGCCCAGGTTAATGATACGGCGGGAAATTGTCGGGGCCAGGTAAAACACGGTCAGGATGATGGCGAGCAGCGTGACCAGGGGTGCAGTCCAGTACGGCAGCCGGCTTTTTTTCTTGTCTACAAATACATTTTCCCGGTAAATCGGCCAGTATTTGTCAATGTGCATCGGGGGTTCATATGGTTTGGGCTTCTTGGTGAAAAGCTTCATCGCTGGACTCCCGGGAAGACAGGATCATTTTTGTCAACCTGAGGTGACTGGTCTGCCTGGTCCGCACTCAACAGTACACAGAAGGCCTGGGCAAGGTCCTGGTCGTGCGTCAAGCTGATCGAGAGGGAGAGTCCGCCCAAAGCTTCATAGCGAGTCTGAGCTGCACCATGCAGGCAGGCGAAGGGAGCCCCGCTTGTCTGGTTCAGGATCTCGATATCCGTCCATTGGATGCCCGCCGGTCCAATTCCGGTCCCGAGTGCTTTGGCTACAGCTTCTTTGGCCGCAAAGCGTGCTGCCAGGGAAGTGTAGCGAATCGATCCGTCGGGCAAAGTGCAATAAGCTTTTTCAGACGCAGTAAAGATGCGCTCCAGAAAAGGTTTGCCCTGGCGCATGATGGCCTGCTCAATCCGGTGGATATGGACGAGATCGGTACCGCACAAGACCTGCACAGTCAGCTCCGGCGGCGCCGGCCCTGCTCCAGGCGGACATCAGGGCCAAAGAACCTGTAGATGGCAAAACTGCCCATCAGGCGACTGAGCAGTCGTTCATCGTAGGTGTCGCGCAAAGCAGCCGGATCGGCATTGCTGGAAATGACGGTGGCAAGACCCTGGCCGGTCCGGCGGTCGATGATTCCGAGCAAATCGGCATAGCGACTGGCAGCTGCAGGTTCCGTGCCCAAGTCATCGACGAGAAGCAATTCAGCATGAAACACGAGATCATGCAAGGCAACAGCCTGCTCATAGCGGATTTCATCCGGATGAAAGGAGGCCAGCATGGTGCGATAGTTGCTCATGATCTCAAACAGGTCAGGAGCCGTGGTATAGAGAATGGAGCGGCCCTGGTCGAGCAAGGCATTGGCCACGCAGGCCATGAGGAAAGTCTTGCCCGTTCCAGGCGGGCCAACGAACAGGAGGTTGCGTTGCCTGGGTTCATCAAACTGGCTGACATATTGTTCACACACCTGGCGCAGAGCCTGGATCTGTTCGCGCGGTGAGCGCTCGGTCCGGTAGCGGCCGGGATCTTTTTGATCGGAGAACAGGGTGGCATCAAAACGGGCAAAAGTCTGCCCGGCCAGATTATGCAAATTCGCCTGTTCAGATAAAAGCGGGACCAGAATCTGGCGGTAGCAGGTGCAGCGCTGGCCATTGGCGACACCTGTATCCTGGCAGAGCGTGCAGGTCGGACGAATCTGGTCAAAATCGGGATCAATCCCGGACTGGGCCAGGATAGCCTGGCGCCTGAGCTCGAGTTCCTGCCGGCGGGATTCAGCCCTCTGGGGTCGGCCTGGTTCGATGATCTCAAGCAGCATGTCTGCCCCGGCCGTTGCCAGCTGGCGGTCCAGTGCAGCCAGGTCCGGGCACGACTTGTAGACATCATCGCGCCTGCGGACTCGATCTGTCTGCGCCTGCTGCCGCCTGCGGTCATATTCCCGGGCGATCGCCCGGGCAATGGATGCCTGTTCCATCCGTCCTGTCCTCAATCCGTCTGTCCAAGTTCACCCGGGGATACCGGCTCGACTTGGGAATCACGCTTGCCTGATGTGTCCGATATTGCCTGGGCATCCGTCTGCGGGTTGTCATAAAAGGATTCAAAAAAATCGGCTGCATAGTCACGTTGATCGAAATTGCCAATCGACTGGCGACGTGCAGAGGTTGCCGAGCTGCCAGACTGGCCATGGCGGGCCCTCTCGCTACCAAGGCGGGCTGCCTTTTCTTCTTCGTAAGATTTGACCTGTTCGATCGTCCGAAGCTGGTTGGAAAACCATTCCTGGATGATCTTGTCGATAAACTCCAGATTGGGATTGGCCAGTTTGACTGTTTTGCGCAAGGCAATTTCGATGACATCGAAGTCATAGTTGTATTGTTCAATCCAGCGCGAAACGATCTCTTCATCGTACTCAGTCATGGTTTTCCTGAGCTTTTTGCCGACCTTGTTGACCGCTTTGTTGACCTTGTCATAGGCGAGGAAATAGTTGTTTAGATCCTGGTACGTGACAATCTTCCGGGCAGCCCAGTTTTCTGCAACCCGGTTGATGTAGGCTTTGCTGTTAAGCTTGTTCCGGCGCGAGCACTCCTGGAACAAGGCATAGATCACCTCTGGTTCAAACTGGTAGCGGTCAAACCAACTCTCGATCTCGGCATACCATGAAGGAGCCATGAGCCCCTGGAAAAAGGTCTTGGCAATATCTTTGAGCAGTTTTTCGCGGAGCGTGAAGCGATTGATATCCTGCTCATTTTCATCTGGTGGCATGCTGGTGCGGGGACGATACGTCCGCTCGATTTCACTGGCCTTGATATCGGTCAGCTCCAGGGAACGGTCATGAATGACCAGAAGTCCTGCCTGGGCCAGCTCCAGATTGGCTGCCTTGATCGTATCCGGATCGGAACCAAGCCGCCGGGCCAGGTCCGCCTCTGTTGTCTGGCGACTGTTGCGCGCAGTCATGAGCAGATAGAGATACACTTTGACAGAGAGGCCGCTCAGAGAGGGCATCAATTCGGTTATGAAAATGTCCGGAACAAGCGTATCGGACAAGAGTAGTTTGCGGCTTTCATCTATCTGCATGGTGTCTGGTGTCAAGCCTCCCTATCACTGGCAAAACGATTCGAGCAAAAAGGCTCGCCCTTTCGGTCTGAGCAAAAAGGCTCGCCCTTTCGGGCGAGCCTTTATTATAGCATGTTTGCCGGACTATGTTGAGTTTTGTCGGCTCAGCCGATGTCGGCAGCCATCCGGCGATAGCTCTCGTAGCGATCCACAGAGTCCTGCTTGGCTTTGGCGAAGACTGCATCGATCTGCTCAGGGGACATCTTCTTGAGCATGGTCGTGTAGCGGTTTTCGCTCATCAGGAAGGCTTTGTGATCGCCGGTCGGTTCCTTGGAGTCGAGCACGAACGGATTCTTGCCCTCGGCCTTGAGCAGCGGATTGTAGCGATAGAGGTGCCAGTAGCCACATTCAACCGCATTCTTCTCCTGGCGCTGGGAGACGGTCATGCCGCCCTTGATGCCATGGCTGATGCAAGGTGCATAGGCAATGACAAGGGACGGGCCCGGATAGGCTTCGGCTTCGGCGAAGGCCTTGAGCGTCTGGTTCTGGTTGGCACCCATGGCGATCTGGGCGACATAGACGTAGCCATAGGTCATGGCCATCATGCCGAGATCTTTCTTCTTGACCGGTTTGCCACCAGCGGCAAACTGGGCAACTGCACCGGTCGGGGTCGACTTAGAGGCCTGGCCACCAGTGTTGGAGTAGATTTCGGTGTCAAGGACGAGGACATTGATGTCTTCGCCAGAAGCGAGAACATGGTCCAGGCCGCCGTAACCGATGTCATAGGCCCAGCCGTCGCCACCGATGATCCACTGGGAACGTTTGGCGAGGTAGTCTTCGTTTTCGAGGACTGTGGCGATCAGTTCTTTGGCTGCTTCGTTATCACCCTTGTAGGCCTTGAGGGCGGCTACGAGCGTTTCGGTGACGGCACGGGTCTTCTTGCCATCTTCCTTCGACTCGATCCAGGCGTTCGCTGCAGTGTTCAGTTCTTCACTGGCGTCAACAGAGACCAGGTCTTTCAGCTGGGCTGCCAGACGGGAACGGATCTGCTTGTAGCCGAGGTACATGCCCAGGCCGTGTTCGGCGTTGTCTTCGAACAAGGAGTTGCCCCAGGCCGGGCCTTGGCCTTTTTCATTCGGGCGGTAAGGCATCGAAGGAGCAGAACCACCCCAGATCGAGGAACAGCCAGTGGCGTTCGAGATCTGCATGCGGTCACCAAAGAGCTGGGTGATCAGCTTGGTGTAGGGGGTCTCACCGCAACCTGCGCAAGCGCCGGAGAATTCGAGCAGGGGTTGCTCGAACTGGCTGCCCTTGACGGTCTCTTTGTTGAGAGGATTCGCCTTGACTGGCAGTTCGATCGCATAGTCCCAATTGGTGGACTGTTCCATGTGCTGCTCGATCGGTTCCATGATCAGGGCCTTGTTCTTGGCCGGGCAGACATCGGCGCAGGAGCCGCAGCCGGTGCAGTCCATCAGGGAGACCTGGATGCGGTACTGGTAGCTGTCGTACGGCTTCATGCCCTTGATGGTCTTGAATTCCGCCGGGGCCTTGGCAGCTTCGTCGTCCGTGAGCAGGAAAGGACGGATGACGGCATGTGGGCAGACATAGGAGCACTGGTTGCACTGGATGCAATTGTCAGGCTGCCAGATCGGGATCTTGGTCGCGATCATGCGCTTCTCGTACTGGCTGGTGCCCTGCGGGAAGGTACCGTCTTCGCGGCCGGTGAAGGCACTGACCGGGAGCTTGTCACCCTGCTGGGCATTCATGACTGCGACGACATCCTTGATAAAGTCCGGAATTGGCTTTTTCTCAACGACTACGTCTTCAGCGCTGGCCCATTCAGCAGGCACTTTGATTTCGACGACGGCATTGATGCCGGCTTCGACGGCGGCATAGTTCATGTTGACAACATCATCACCCTTTTTGCCATAGGATTTGTAGATGGCCTTTTTCATGTAGGTGACAGCGTCCTCGACCGGGATGACCTGGGCGAGTTTGAAGAAAGCAGCCTGCATGATGGTGTTGATGCGTCCGCCAAGTCCGATTTCTTCTGCTTTGCTGACAGCATCGATCGTGTAGAACTTGATGTTGTTCTGGGCCAGGTAGCGCTTGATGCTGCCCGGGAGCATGGTCTCCAGTTCGTCTTTGTGCCAGATGGTGTTGAGCAGGAAGGTGCCGCCTGGTTTCAAGGCGGACATCATGTCGTACTGGTTGACATAAGCCTGGTTGTGGCAGGCGACGAAGTCTGCTTTGTTGACCAGATAGGTGGAGCGAATCGGGTTCTTGCCAAAGCGCAGGTCAGAGATCGTGACGCCGCCGGACTTCTTGGAGTCATAGGAGAAGTAGGCCTGGGCGTACATATCGGTGTGGTCACCGATGATCTTGATCGAGTTCTTGTTGGCACCGACGGTGCCGTCTGCACCCAGACCCCAGAATCGGGCAGCGATGGTGCCTTCCTGGGCGACATCAACGGATTCTTCGACCGGCAGCGAGGTGAAGGTCACGTCATCGACGATGCCGATGGTGAAGTTGTGCTTCGGTTTGTCAGCCTTGAGGCTCTTGTAGACAGCGATGATCTGGTCCGGGGTGGTGTCTTTGGAGCCGAGACCATAGCGGCCGCCAACGATGGTCGGAGCATTGTCCTGGCCAGCATAAGCTGCAGCGATGTCCAGGAACAGCGGTTCGCCATAGGCACCGGGTTCCTTGGTACGGTCGAGGACGGCGATCTTCTTGACCGACTTGGGTACTGCGGCCAGCAGGCGATCAACCGAGAACGGACGGTACAGGTGGACCTTGACCATGCCGACTTTTTCACCACGGGCGATCAGCAGATCGATGGTTTCTTCGATCGCTTCGCAGACAGAACCCATGGCGATGACGATGCGTTCTGCATCCGGAGCACCATAGTAGTTGAAGGCCTGGTAGTTGCGGCCGGTGAGCTTGTTCATTTCGTCGAAGTAGTAGTCGACGACGGCCGGCAGGGCATTGTAGTACGGGTTGGCAGCTTCACGGCCCTGGAAGTAGATGTCCGGGTTCTGGGCGGTGCCGCGCAGGGTGGGGTGGTTCGGGGACAGGCCGCGGGCGCGGAAGGCTTTGACGGCGTCCATGTCGACGAGCTTGGCCAGGTCAGCGTAGTCCTGGACTTCGATTTTCTGGATTTCATGTGAAGTGCGGAATCCGTCAAAGAAGTGCAGGAAGGGGACGCGGCCCTTGATCGCGGCGAGATGGGCGACGGCAGCGAGGTCGACAACTTCCTGGACAGATGAGGAAGCGAGCATCGCGAAGCCGGTCTGGCGGCAGGCCATGACGTCGGCATGGTCGCCGAAAATCGACAAGGCATGAGCAGCCAGGGCGCGGGCAGTAACATGGAAAACACCCGGGAGCAACTCACCAGAAATTTTGTACATGTTGGGGATCATCAGCAAAAGACCCTGGGAAGCTGTATAGGTCGTCGCCAGAGCACCGGTTGCCAGTGCACCATGGGTTGTCGCGGCAGCGCCACCCTCGGATTGCATTTCAACCACGTTGACGGTCTGGCCAAAAATATTCTTGCGGCCTTCCTGTGCCCACTGATCCGTGTAGTCAGCCATCGGTGACGACGGGGTGATGGGGTAGATGCCGGCAACTTCGGTGAACGCGTACGAGGTATACGCGGCAGCGGTATTGCCGTCCATGGTCATGTACTTCTTTTGGTTAGCCATGTGACACTCTCCTTTAATAAGTTCGATAATGGATCACAAAGAGTCATCCTGTAAGCCCGGCAGACGGTCGCGCGGACTGGCGCGGAAGGCGTCGAGCCAAACGCAATTATAGCACAATTCCGTAACGATGAACACGGATTGGAGGCTAAAATGAGCACATTTGCGGTTTGTTTATCACAATTTATTCAAATTCGTTTATAAACAGACAGCCCGGGCAACCTTCTGCCAGACTTGGCAGCGTTGCCTGGGCTCTCTTGTTAAGATCAGATGATCAAACTGTGGCCGGTCATTTCCTGAGGCTGGGGCAGCTCCATCAGGTCGAGCATGGTGGGGGCCAGATCAGCGAGGACACCTTCCTGCAGCTGGATGTTGCCATCCCCGACCGCAATCAGGCGTACCGGCAACGTGGTGTGGGCAGTGAAAGCGCCACCAGTTTCCGGATCGATCATTTGCTCGGCATTACCATGGTCAGCCGTGATCAGGGCAATGCCGCCCTGGGCCAGGATCGCGTCGACAACCTGGCCGGTGCAGGAATCAACGGCTTCGACGGCCGCAACCGCTGCTTCGAAGACGCCCGTATGGCCGACCATGTCGCAGTTGGCGAAATTGAGGATGATGACATCATATTTGCCTGAGTTGACCCGCTTGACGGCTTCCTCTGCAACCAGGTAGGCGCTCATTTCCGGCTGCAGGTCATAGGTCGCCACTTTGGGTGACGGGATGAGACAGCGATCTTCACCGGGGAATTCTTTCTCGACACCACCGTTGAAAAAGAAGGTGACGTGGGCATATTTCTCGGTTTCAGCAATGCGCAGCTGGGTCAGTCCGTTCTGGGAGATGTAGTCGCCAAAGGTATTGGTCAAGCTGGTCGGATGGTAGGCAACTGTCAGGCCGGGGAATTCGTTAAAGGTCTTGTCATACTGGGTCAGGGTGATGTAAGTCAGGGGGAAGTGGCCCTTAGGCAAGGCAAAACCGGAAAAATCTGGTTGCATGAAGCAACGGGTGATTTCGCGGGCACGGTCGGGGCGGAAATTGAAGAAGATCACGCTGTCGTTGGCCTGGATGGTCGCGACCGGATTCCCATTTTCCGTGATGACGGTCGGAATGACGAATTCATCCATCACGCCAGCTTCATAGGAAGCAGCGACCGCGGCGACGGCATCGGTGGCCTGGTTGCCTTCGCCCATGACCATCGCACGGTAGGCTTTTTCGACACGATCCCAGCGATTGTCACGGTCCATGGCATAGTAGCGGCCCATGATCGAGGCAATCTTGCCGATACCGATTTCCTTGAGCTTGGCCTCGAGTTCCTCGGTAAAGCCCTTGGCCGAATCCGGCGGAACATCGCGGCCGTCAAAGAAGCAGTGGACATAGACATTTTCCAGTCCCTGGCGCTTGGCCAGCTCGACCAGGGCATACAGGTGGGTGTTGTGGCTGTGGACGCCGCCGTCTGAAACCAGGCCAAACAGGTGCAGGGCCGTGCCTTGGGCCTTCGCGTTCGCAATCGCTTTGAGCAGCGCGTCATTGGTGAAAAAATCACCGTCGCGGATGGATTTTGTGATACGGGTCAGTTCCTGGTAGACAATCCGGCCGGCGCCGATGTTGGTATGGCCGACCTCGGAATTGCCCATCTGGCCGTCGGGCAGTCCGACATCCATGCCGCTGGTGCGGACCATGGTGTTCGGGTATTCAGCCAGATATCGGTCAATATTGGGTGTTTTGGCCGCCTTGACGGCATTGCCGATGGTTTCGTTGTTGACCCCGAAACCGTCCAGAATGATCAGGGCGACGGGACGTTTGGGTAAGGTTGTCATGGCAAGGGCTCCTTTCGATGCAAAAGGCCGGGATCCTGCCCTGTTGGGCAGGGCCCTCGGCCCTGGTGGATGAATCAGGCGCGGCTGGCCAAATCAGGCTCCGGCGTTGCAGATGACGGCGAAATCTTCGGCTTTGAGCGAGGCACCACCAACGAGACCGCCGTCGATGTCCGGCTGGGCAAAGAGGCCCGCTGCATTCTTGGCATTGACCGAGCCGCCGTACTGGATGCGGATGGCGGCAGCTGTCTGCTCGTTGTAGATCTTGGCGACGAGGCCACGGATGAAGGCGCAGACTTCCTGGGCCTGTTCGTCGGTGGCAACTTTGCCGGTGCCAATGGCCCAGATCGGTTCATAGGCGATGGTGATCAGGTGGGTTTTCTCGGCCGGGATGCCATCGAAGGCAGCTTTGATCTGACCTTCGATCAGGGTGAACGTTTCACCAGATTCACGCTGGGCGAGGGATTCGCCGCAGCAGATGATCGGCCGGACGCCCCAGGCCAGGGCAGCCTTGGCTTTCTTGTTGACAGTTTCGTCGGTTTCAGCAAAATATTCGCGGCGTTCGGAGTGACCGATGATGACGTACGGGACGCCCATTTCAGCCAGCATGCGGGCTGAGATTTCACCGGTGAAAGCGCCAGAGTCTTCGAAATGGCAGTTCTGGGCGGCCACTTTGACATTGCTGTAGGCGGTGGCTTCGAGAGCGGCCGACAGAGCGGTGAACGGGATGCCAAGGGCAATCTGGGATCCTGCATGAGCCACCAGGGGTTTGAGCTCGTTGATCATCTTGACGGCATCAGCCGGGACGCCTTTGTTCATCTTCCAGTTGCCGGCAGCAAAGGTGCGGCGGGGATTCTTGTCCATCAGGCAGTCGACGCCGGGCAGGACTTTGCCTTCGAGGTATTCGAGCGACGCACCACCTCCGGTGGAGATGTGGCTAACCTTGTCGGCGAAGCCCAGAAGCTCGACTGCTGCAGCGGAGTCGCCGCCACCGATGATGGAAATGGCGTTGGATTCTGAGATCGCTTTAGCAACTTCACGTGTACCATTGGCAAAACGGTCAAATTCAAACACACCCATCGGGCCGTTCCAGACGACGGTTCCGGCATCTTTGACGGCACCGGTGAAGTTCTTGACTGTTTCTGGACCAATATCGAGCCCCATCCAGCCATCCGGAATTTCATCCGATGGAATGGACTTGGATTCGCAGTCGGCAGCAAAATGGGTGCCGATGACATTGTCAACCGGCAGGAGCATGTTGATGCCCTTGGCAGCAGCTTTCTCCAGGAGCGCCTTGGCGATCTCGACCTTATCAGCTTCGACCAGGGAATTGCCGATGGTATGGCCCTGGGCGACGAAGAAAGTGTAAGCCATGCCGCCACCGATGATCAGGGTGTCGACTTTGTCGATCAAATTCTCGATGACGCCGATTTTGTCAGAGACTTTGGCACCACCGAGGATGGCCACGAAGGGGCGCTTCGGATTGTCCAGGGCATTGCCCATGACATCGAGTTCTTTCTGGATCAGGTAGCCGCTGACAGCAGGCAGGTAGTTGGCCAGGCCGGCAGTCGAGGCATGGGCACGGTGCGCAGTGCCGAAGGCATCATTGACGAAAATATCGGCCAAAGAAGCCAATTCGCGGGCAAAGGAGGGTGTATTCTTGGTCTCTTCTTTATGGAAGCGGACATTCTCCAGCATGACCACTTCGCCATCCTTCAGGGCGGCAACTTTGGTCTTGGCATCCTCACCAATGACATCGGCAGCCAGGACTACAGGCTGGCCCAGCAGTTCTGCCAAGCGGTCCACGGCCGGTTTCATGGAAAATTTGGCTTCCGGTCCGCTTTTCGGACGTCCCAGGTGGGAAACAAGAACGACCTTCGCACCCTGTTTGACCAGGTAGCTGATCGTCGGCAGCGCCGCACGGATACGCTTGTCATCCGTGATCTCACCGGTCTTTTTGTCAAGCGGCACGTTGAAGTCTACGCGAACGATGACACGTTTGCCGGATACCTGGATGTCCTCGACTGATTTTTTCAGAACCATTGCCATTTTAGTCACTCTCCTGTTTATCTATTGCGGTGAACAGTACACCATATCATAACGCCGCAGGCCTTGCTTTTCAATCGAAATGGCCGGAAACAGGTTGATTTTGAACCTATTTCGTCGTTTTGACAGGATTTGCTGCCGATCGGGCCGAGTGGATTTCCCTGTTTGACGCTAACTTCCCAGCTGTGGCAAAATGCAACTAATCACAGGAGGTCCAATCCACTTGAAAATTTCACTCCTGATTCCTTTTTACAATGAAGAGCAGCAGATCCCTCTGACGCTGGCAACGGTCGTGCCGATTCTGGAAGGTACTGGCCATGATTTTGAGCTGGTCCTGGTCGACGATGGTTCCCGTGACCAGACGTGGATGGCAATCTCCCGGGCCAGCCAGGAGGATCGGCGGATCCACGGGATCCGCTTTTCCCGCAATTTCGGCAAAGAGGCCGCCATTTGTGCAGCACTCGATGCAGCAACTGGTGATGCAGTGATCCTGATGGATGGCGATCTACAGCATCCGCCCCAGCATATCCCGGACATGATCCAGCTCTGGCAGTCGGGCTATGAGGTGGTCGAGGGCGTCAAGGTCACCCGGGGCAAGGAAAGTCTGGGCAGCCGGTTGAATGCCCAGGTCTTTTACGGGTTATTCCGCTGGTTTTCAGGCTACGATCTGCGCAATGCCTCAGATTTCAAACTCCTCGACCGCCGGGTCGTCCAGGAATGGCGCCGTTTGGGCGAGCATGACACCTTTTTCCGTGGGCTGTCAGCCTGGCTGGGTTTCAAACGCACCACCTTCCCCTTTGAAGTGGCCGCGCGCCAGGTCGGTGGCAGCCGGTGGTCAATTTTCAAACTGATGGGGCTGAGCATCAACGCCATCACCAGCTTCTCGGTCATGCCGCTGCAGTTTGTCTCTGTGCTCGGAACGCTGATGCTGACCGGCTCCGTCCTGATCGCGGTCCAGACACTGGTCAATTGGTTTTCCGGTCATGCAGCCAGTGGATTCACGACCGTCATCCTGCTCCAGTTGTTGATTGGTGGCAGCCTGATGCTCAGCCTGGGATTGATCGGCATCTACATCGCCCGGATTTTCACTGAAGTCAAGGGTCGGCCACGTTACATCGTCGGTGCCACAACAGACCACGTCGACCGTTCCTCTGACAACTGACCCGGCATGGCTGCCATTCTGTTCCTCCTCTTGGCCTGGCTGTCCGGCACCTTGCTGCTGCAAAAGACAATCGGGCCTTTTGAATTTCTGGACGTACCGGAAAAGGCGCTCCGGCTGGCCGGGTGCTGGGCAGCAGGCCTGTGGGTCGGGCTATTGCCAGCTACTCTCGCCACTTATTTTCTGGCAGCTCTGTCTGCCCGTTTTTTCCCAGTAACCTACCCTCTGCAGCTGGCCAATGCCAGTGTGATAACCGAGCTCAGCCTGGTCCTGGCCTTCGTTCTCAGGCCATCCTTGAGGTCTATCGGTACCAGTTCTGGTAGCCCTGTCCGCCAAAATCCGATTCCATCTGTGCAAAATGGTCCGGCTGGAACCATCATGACCCTGGGAATTGGGTTGGCCGGCCTGGCATTGGGCA
>DIGA01000064.1 GCA_002419365.1 Mageeibacillus sp. UBA5734
TTGGGGTTGGGGTCGGGGTGGGTGTCGGAGTCGGCGTCACGGAAGGAGCAGGCGTCACAGACGGTTCCGGTGTGACTGCCGGGGTCGGAGCAGGGGTAACGGAAGGCTCCGGTGACGGAGTCGGAGTTGGTGTGGGGGTGGGTGTGGGCGTTGGGGTAGGTGTCGGGGTAGGGGTAGGGGTAGGCGTAGGTGTCGGGGTTGGGGTTGGGGTAGGCGTAGGTGTCGGTGTCGGGGCAGGAGCACGGTTGACCGTCACGGTGTAGGTGCGCGGGTCATTGCCGTAACTGGCCTGGACACTGATGGTGTAGACATTTGCGCCATCCTGCAGCACGCTGTTGCCGGAAATCGACACAGCTGCATAGGGCGACTCTGTGGTCACTTTGATGTCCGGAACAGTGGCTGTCGCCGGCAAATTGACGGTGTAGCCTGTTGTTTTGGCGCGATCAAAGGCCGGGCCGACCGGCTGGCCTGCGACAGTGATTCCGCTCAGGTAATTGTTGACATTACCATTGCCGACTGGCAGCGGGACAGGTTCTGCCGGCATGTCTTCATAGACGGGGATCGAGAAGACGAACTGGTTCCCGATAACGCCCAGACGCATGTAGCTATCTGCCACATATGCCGATTCACCATAGGGTGCGCCGATGAATGTCATGTACTGGTGCCAGTAGCGACCATACGTTGCATCGTCAAATACGTCGAATTTCTGCAAGTAGAGTGTGTCCTGGCCGACATTGATGTAGGTGCTGCCGATGAACTTGGCCCCGCCAACGATCGAGCGATAGCGGCCGAGCGCTTTCGTCACCTGGCCAGAAGCGTTCAACTCATCCTGCCAGGGGATCAGGTACTTTTCATCGGTCGACGTGTACTCGGCCTTGCGGTCTGGACCCAACATGGCCCATTGCAAGCCATTCAGCACCGGATCGCCGGTATCGGAAGCACCAATGTTGTAATAATTGTAAACAAAGGGGTAGCTGGCCGAATACGTCCCGGTCACGGAACCGGAATAGGTGCCGACTTCCTGGCGGGCACGCGCAGCCAGATGGTAGGGACTGACGCCGGAAGCCTCCGCTGCATCGATGAATGCATCAGCGTAGGAAATCTTGCCACCGTTGTAATCAAACGTGGCGCCGCCACCCATGAAGGTGGTGCCGAGGACCGCATCGATTCCGGAAGCGGTGTGCAGATCATCATCGTAGGACAGGGACTCAAACATGAAGACCCGCGAGGGGTCGAGCATGTTGCGCGGATCCATGTAGAAAGCGAGCGTCGAGCGATTGGCCATGACCCAGCCGCTGGATGTCAGGGTCTTGCCATCCCAGTTGATCCAGGAGTTGCTGGATTCTTTGTAGGTGACAGGGTTGGTTGACCGGTAGGATGGATTGTAGCCCATCGGAATCACACTGCGCCAGTTGGCCATTTCATTGTCGAGAACCGTCGACCAGGAAACACCGGGACGAGTGGCCTTGAATACCCAGTTCGGATAGAGCTCATGCAATTTGCGCAGGGCCGGCTTGTAGCTGTCCGGGAATCCCTGGGCGGTCAGGGTTGCTTCAAAATCGGCATCCGTGTTGGCGCTCATTGGTTTGACATACTGGGCAGCGACATAACCGGTGCGGGGATAATTGCCGCTGACATAGGTGACCAGATACCAGTCCAGGTCGCTGCTTCGTTCGGTGGTCCAGACATAGACCCTATGTCCTGTGTTCAGGTAATCCAGAATGGAGTGGGCGGTCGACGGGCCACTGCGGACTCGGACATCAATCCCGCTGATGGACATCCACTGGCGGACAAAAGACAATGCCTGCACGTCCAGGTCACGGCCGCGGAAAGGGCCGATCTGGCCGATCACCAGTGCCAGTGCCAGCACAAGGACGGCCAGCCGGGATGCAATTTTCGACTGTCGGACCATCGGGCGAATCCTGGAAACCATTGAAGCACCTGCTTTGTCAGTAGACTGCCGGGCATGTAGACCCACTTGGATTTTACCATGCTCTGTTTGGCTGATTATTACAGGTTCCTTTCAGTCCCGGTGCACTCGGGTTAAATGTTGGTTTTTTCCTCATCAGGACGACTGGGCTCGGCTGTTTTCCCGGCCGGAAAATTGTGCGCCGGCATGCCATGGTTTTTGAAAATGCCACCCCTTCTGGTCAGGCCGCGGAAAACAACCTGGATCGTTTTCATGATGATCGCGAGATCCAGCAGGATGGAGAAATTCTTGATGTACATCAGATCGTAGCGCAGCTTGTCCTCCGGGGCAGTGTCATAATGGCCGGAAATCTGGGCCAGGCCAGTCAAACCGGATTTGACCTTCAGGCGCTGGTTATAACCGCGGATCTGGTCCTCAAAAGCACCGATCGTGATCGGGCGGTCGGAACGGGGGCCGACAACCGACATTTCGCCGATCAGGATGTTGAAAAACTGGGGAAGCTCGTCCATGCGGGACTGGCGCAGGATCCGTCCGATCCGGGTGACACGCGGATCATCGGCACTCGACTGGAACGAACCGAATTTTTCCTCGGCGTTCTCGACCATGGTCCGGAATTTGTAGATCTTGTGGACCCGTCCGGACAGGGTGATCCGCTCCTGCGAATACAGAACGGGGCCTTTGGAGTCAAGGCGGATCAGGATGGCGATCACCAGCATGAAGGGTGCAGTCAAAACCAGCACCAGGAGTGAGAAAAAGATATCGAAAATCCGTTTGAACACGCGCTGCTGGAATTTCAGGCCGAGGTTGTCGACGAGGAAGGTCGGCATGTCAGAGAACTGGATCATCCGGAATTTGGACAGGACCAATTCGGAATAAGCCGGGACGATGTACAACGTCTTGTCATGGTCGATGCAATACAGGTAGATGTCTTCTTTGTCCGATTCATCGAGATCGGGGGAAACAAGGACCTCCGAACTCTCATCGATCTGGCAGTAGAGATTGTCTTTGTCTCCAGCCAGGGCATAGCCCAGATAGACCAGATTGAGGCGGCGCAACTCTCCGGCTGCCTTGACAAACAGACGGTCGGCATCGTCCGGCGTACGCGCCACAATCAGCAGCTGGCCGCGCGAATAGATCAGGCGGCTGATCACCAGGGACAGGATCGACCATCCAGCCACGAGGATCGTCATCGAGAAAGCACTGAACGCCAGAACGTAGCGCGGAAAGGCATTGTACTGGAAGAAATACGCAATCGTTGAAGCTGTCAGGACGACCAGGAGCGAAAACTGGGTGGCCGTTCGCAGCAGGTCGGTTTTCGTCTTGCGGAAAAAATGGGTCATGCCCAACAGGTCGATAAACAGGATCACTCCCACCGTCAGCAACGGTACCGTACGGGTATAGTCCCTGAAGCTGACAAAGAACATCGGGATGGAAGGATCATAGATGACGTAGAACCCGATGATGATCGCCAGATTGACACAGGCGATCACACCCAGGATATAGACGATCTTGAACAGATGCGCTGCAGCGGAGCGCCGGCGGGATTCATTGGTCATATAACACCAGACTCATTTCCATCAATTGTGGATAATCGCCACAAGTATAGCACATCAGGACAGGGCACTGTCCTGGAGTTCATCCAGAGACTGCCAGAACGATGGCAGTTCCTGCTTCATGAACTGCCTGACCTCCGGCAGGTCGATCGCCTCGATACTGGCTTCGATGGTGTCCCGGGCCCGGCGGAACTCGCGGTTGCCCGCTTTTTCCTCATCGATGCATTTGATCAGGGCGCTGATCCGGTCTGCTGCCTTGACCAGGCGCATGGCTTCATCCGTAGCTGGATCACTGCGATCCGGCAGCAGCAAATCCCGGTAGGCATCCTGCAGCGAATCGGGCACGAGTTTGAGCAGCTGCCCGGATGCAGTCGCCTCGACTTTTTTATACGCCTCCTGGATCGCCGGGTTGTAGTATTTGACCGGAGTCGGCAGGTCGCCGGTCAGAATCTCAGATGCATCGTGGAAAATGGCCAGCAAGGCGACACGCGCCGGATCGACGGGTATTCGACCTGCGGCATGGTGCGCCCGACGGATCTCAGCCAGGGCATGGGCAATAATGGCGACCTCCAGCGAATGTTCCGTAATATTTTCGGACTGGGTGTTGCGCATCAGGCCCCAGCGGTTGATGTAGCGCATCCGGTGCAGCATGGCAAAAAACTGTCTGCCCATTGATCTCTCCTAGAACCAATAGATATCTTCGAAGGATTTGGTGGCAAATCCATCGGTCATGCCGGCGATGTAGTCGAGGACCTTCTGGACCAGAGGGTCAGAAGGACAAGGATGAGCCGCCAGATAGGCGGCGAAGGCCCGGAACGTGCGATGGTCTGAAGTTGCCAGTTTTTCCTCGTCGGTCCCGGCAATCATCAGGACATCAAACAGACCCTCGGTGACATTCTTGACCATGGTTTCATAGCGGTTGATCTTGTCCGAGCGATAGATACGAGCCACGTTCTCCTGCAGCAATTCCTCCATCGACTGGCCGCG
>DIGA01000027.1 GCA_002419365.1 Mageeibacillus sp. UBA5734
GCAAAGACACCATCGACCAGCTGGCTATGGCGAAAGTGCCGATGAACAAAAAGGTCGTCGTCTACTGCTACACTGGCCAGACCGCCGGCCAGGTCGTCGCCGCCATGCGCCTGCGTGGCTATGACGCCGTCTCCCTCAACGGCGGCGCCGGAACCCCGGCCAACGTCCCCCAAGGCTGGGTCAACGCTGGCTACGAGCTCGTCACTGAGTAAAGCCTCACAAGACCTCGCCGCAAGCGAACCAATCCGCTCAACGAAGAACCCTGGAGCCCGTTACGGCACCAGGGTTCTTTTCATCCTGTGATTTCTTAGATAGAGGGGAGCTGCTACGCATGATCCGGCATGAACCAGCAAATAAGAAGGGTCAGCCACATTTGCTCAGGATTTTTTCATAGTGGCGGATCAGGGCGACGACTGCTTCGATCTTTTCATCAGTCAACTGAAACTCATTCTTCGGATAGAATTCGGGTTGCCTGAATGGTTTGACGAATGCTGGAGCAGATTGTTCGATCGTCTCCAGGAATTCCTGGTCTTCGATGGTGGGTGGACTAAACATGGTGACCTCCATTCTGCATGTCTTTTCTCCATGCTGTAAATGGAAGCGGTGACAGCTTCCTGCTGCTGCAATTGTGATCAGGCCAGATCGTGGCAGGGCGTCTGATCATCTTTACTGGGGTGCATCAGTCAAGGGGATCGTGCCTGGCTAATTCCTGGAAAATCTGTTCGATGCCTTGCCGGATGATGTCCGCTTTCGTCTTCCCCAGGGCATTGCTGCAACTTTCGAGTTTCTGGCGTTCAGATGACGTCAACCGAATCCTCATGGCAAAGCCTTTGGGATCGGCTGATGGTGGACGGCCTATTCGATGAGGGTTCATGGCATCACCTCGATTTCTTTACCATCAAATAGTTGTGGTTATCTCTATTATATTGTTGGATACACAAAAAGGCAAGCCGGCCCCTTTCTGGGGGCCATGTCAGCAGAATCCATGCACAGCGAAAAAATGAGCATCATTCGCACAAAAAAATGAAAACATTTCACCTGCAAAATAGGTTATATTCATATAAATGGGCGTCGCGTGCGCCACCAGACAAGGAGGCAGTGGCTCATGCCCGCCACTGACATTGTGTGTGAATTTTGAAACCAATCCCCCTGTGACCGAATTTCGAAACCGCATGGCCCGGCTGTTCCAGGAGTTGCAACGCCAGGGCGACCGCTTTGACACTGCCCTGGTCTACAATCGGGTCAACCAATACTATCTGACCGGGACGATGCAGGACGGCCTGCTCGTGGTGCGAAGAAATGGCGACATCCTCTATTTCGTGCGCAAAAGCTATGAACGGGCCCGGCTCGAGTCGCCGCTGCCTCCAGCCCAGATCGTACAGATCCACTCCTACCGCGACCTGCTCGATTATTTGCCCGCAAATCTCGGCCATACGCTCCTGGAGATGGAAGCGATGCCGCTCGCCGTTCTGGAGCGCCTGCGCAAATCCTTCACCTTCGAATCGATTCATGCCTTCGATGGCATCCTGGCGCGGATCCGCACCATCAAGAGCCCGTATGAACTCGCGCTCATCCGCGAGTCGGCCCGCCAGCACAGCCACCTGATGGAGCACGTCATCCCCGGTCTGCTCAGAGAAAGCATGAGTGAGGCTGAGCTCTTGGCTGATACCTACGCCGCGATGGTCAAGCTCGGCCACCATGGCCTGTCGCGATTCGCCATGCCCCAGATCGAGATGATCGTCGGCCAGATCGGCTTCGGCGATTCCTCACTCCATCCGACCTGTTTCGACGGCCCGGGCGGCATGGCAGGCCTGTCTGCCGCTGTTCCCGCCATCGGCAGCCGCAGCCGAAAGCTCAGGCGCGGCGACCTCGTCTTCGTCGACATCGGCTATGGCGTCAATGGGTACCACAGCGACAAGACCCGCATCTATTCGTTCGGCGCCCCGCCACCCGCAGAAGCCGTCAAAGTCCACGCGGCCTGCATGGCGGTGCTTGAAAGGACGGCGGCACTCCTGGCGCCAGGCACCACACCGGAGCACATCTACCAGACGGTCATGGCCGATCTGCCAGGCGACTTGACGTCCCATTTCATGGGCTACGGAGAAGAACGGGTCAGATTCCTCGGCCACGGGATCGGCCTGCACATCGATGAGCAGCCTGTCATCGCCCGCGGCTTCAAAGATCCGCTCCAGGCCGGCATGGTCATCGCGCTCGAGCCCAAGTGTGGCATCGATGGCATCGGTATGGTCGGTGTCGAAGAGACCTTTGAAATGACCTCCCAGGGCGCCGTCTGCCTTACCGGCGGAGCGCACGAGATCTTGATTGTCTGAACATAACGATTCACAACGAGAAAAGGCAGGTAAGCAGCATGTTGAAAATCGCATTCTCCACGATCGGTTGTCCGGAATGGTCCTGGATCGAAGTCACCGCCATGGCCAAGGACCTTGGCTTTGATGGCATCGAGATCCGCGGCCTGGGTGAGGAACTCCACGCCCCGCGCGCGCTGCCCTTCACCCCGGCGGAGCTGCCCCGCACCCTCGAGCGCCTGCAAAGCCTCGGGCTGCAGCTGACCTGCCTGTCATCGGGCTGCTGCCTCAAAGACCCGGCCCGGCGCCAGGAGATCCTCGCCGAGGGCTTTGAATACATCGACCTGGCGGCCCGGACCGGAGTGCCTTATGTCCGCGTGCTCGGCGATATCGCTCCGGAAGTCCAGGGACCCGTAGACGATGACATCGTCGCCCGCGCCCTGGCCTCGCTGGCCGACTATGCCCAGTGGAAGCATGTCACCGTCCTGATCGAGACCAACGGCGTCTATGCCGACACCAGCCGCCTCAGGACCTTGCTCGAGGCCGTCCATCACCCGGCCGTCGGCGTCCTCTGGGACATCCACCATCCCTACCGCTTTTTCGGCGAAGCGCCGGCACAGACCTGGGGCGCCATCGGCGAATATGTCCGCTACATCCACATCAAGGATTCGGTCCTTGCCAACGGCAAGATCCAGTACCGCATGCTCGGGCATGGCGACCTGCCGATCCAGCAGACCCTCGACCTGCTTGAGGACCAGGGCTACACCGGTTTCGTCTCGCTCGAATGGGTCAAGCGCTGGAGCCGCGATCTCGAAGACGCCGCCGTTGTTTTCCCGGCCTTCGCCAATACCCTGCAAATGTTCAACCGCACCCGGGCCAGCATCTGTCCGGGCAAAAAGGCAGCAGGCCAGCCGGGCGCCCCGGCAGACGCCGGTGCAGCAATGGCCCCAGCGCCAAAGGGCAAAACCCTCTTTGGCAAGGATGAATGGGTCGACCTCACGCTCGGCCAGCTGATCGAGCGCGTTGCCTGCGTCTTCCCGGACCAGCCTGCGGTCACATACACCACGCGCGACTACACCCGCACCTACCGCGAATTCCTCGACGAGGTCGACCGTGTCGCCCGCGGCTTGCTCGCGATCGGCGTGCGGCCCGGTGACCACGTCGCCGTCTGGGCCACCAACCATCCCGAGTGGCTGCTGACCTTTTTTGCCTGTGCCCGGATCGGAGCCATCCTGGTGACCGTCAACACCTCGTACAAGATCCACGAAGCCGAATACCTGCTGCGCCAGTCCGACACCCACACCCTGGTCATGATGGATGGTTTCAAGGATGCCGACTACACCGCGATCATCCGCGAAATCTGCCCCGAACTGGCCACCGCCCAGCCCGGCCAGCTGTCGGCCCAGCGCCTGCCGCTTCTGAAAAACATCATCAATTTCACCAGTGAGCAGCCTGGCTGCTGGACCTGGTCCGACCTGCTCGCGAGCAGTGCCACGATCCCTGCTGAGCACATCGCCGAAATCGGCCGCACCCTCGACAAGCACGATGTGATCAACATGCAGTACACATCGGGCACGACCGGATTCCCGAAAGGTGTCATGCTCACACACTACAACATCATCAACAACGGCAAGTCGATCGGCGACTGCATGAACTTCTCGACCGATGACAAACTGATCATCACCGTGCCGCTGTTCCATTGCTTTGGCCTCGTCCTGGCCACCCTCGCCGCCGTCACCCATGGCACGACCATGGTGCCGCTGGAATATTTCCAGGCCGGCAAGGTCCTCGAAGCGATCAACCGGGAACAGTGCACGGCTCTGCACGGCGTGCCGACCATGTTCATCGCCCTGCTCGAACATCCCGATTTTGCCACGACTGATTTCTCGCACATGCGCACCGGGATCATGGCTGGCTCGCCCTGTCCGATCAAGGTCATGCAAGAGGTCGTCGACCGCATGAACATGAACGAAATTACGATCGTCTTTGGCCAGACCGAGAGCTCGCCCGGCTGCACCCAGAGCCGGGCCGAAGACCCGATCGAGGTCAAGGTCAGCACCGTCGGCCGCGAACTGCCCGGCATCGAATGCCGCATCGTCGATCCGGCGACCAACGAGTCCGTCGCGGACGGCGTCGCCGGTGAATTCGTCGCCCGTGGCTACAACATCATGAAGGGCTATTACAAGATGCCGGAGGCTACGGCCGCGGCGATCGACAGCGACGGTTGGCTCCACACCGGTGACCTCGCGGTCCGCGACCACAACGGCAACTACCGCATCACCGGCCGGATCAAGGACATGATCATCCGCGGCGGCGAAAACCTCTACCCCAAGGAGATCGAGGATTTCATCTACACCCACCCGGCAGTCAAAGACGTCCAGGTCGTCGGCGTCCCCGACGCCACCTATGGCGAAGAAGCCCTCGCCGTCGTGATCAGGAAAGAAGGCCAGGACGTCACCGAAGACGACATCAAAGCCTACGTCCGCAGCCACATGGCCAAGCACAAGACCCCCCGCTACGTCCGCTTCGTCGACAGCTACCCCATGACCGGCAGCGGCAAGATCCAGAAATTCAAAATCCGCGAATGGGCGATCGACGCACTGGGCCTGGGTGAAGCTGCAGCGATTGAGACGGCGTGAGGGGGATTCAGTCTAAAGGTATGATGAAATCCGCCTTGCTCATGCCAAGGAACAGGCTCAGGCCGAGTCTTGATTCCTCATGGTTTGTATTGCCGGATCTGACCAAATGATAAACCGAGTAAGGTCAGAAAAAATGGGAACGTATAAAACATCGTGTTGCTGAAAAGAGAATTGACCAGATAGGCACCAACGGTACAGAAGATCCCAACGGTCAGCCAATCAAACTTTTTCCAGTTCACCAGGAAATTGCGCAAATGGAAGATCAGGCCCGCAATGTAAAATAACAGGGCTGGTATGCCCAGGCTGGCAGCAAAATAGATGAATTCATTGTGGGGTCGATCGTTGTAGGTCACTCCGTGTTCTATAAAGGGCTGACCAAGGCAATCTGGACCATATCCGAACCATGGCCGTTCACTTGCGAGTTTTGCACCGACTGTCCAGAGCAGCCATCGCCCAGACCCGGCTGACCCGGCGGATTGATCACCACTGGTAACCTTGGCGATATCCCGGAAAAAGAGGCTCGTATCTCGGCCGATTCCGTTCAGCCAGAGGTTGATCCCTGCCGATATCAGGACAAAGAGTGCCAGCGCAACAACCAAACGTCTGTTTTGCGACCGGTCGGATTTCTTTGGCCTGAAAATGACGACCAGCACCATGCCGCCGACAGCGGCCAGAAAAGGCCCGAAAGAGTTATTAACCAGCAAGGCGGCGATCGCGGCGCCATACGAAAGATACCAGCACCATGTTGCGAACCGGCGCTCTGGCGGGGTGATCAGTATCAAGGTCAGATTGATGAAGGTGGCGAATAGAAAATAGTAGGCTGTGTGATTGAACTGCAAAAAAATACCGGAATAATTGGACCCGAATTTTTCAGGCCGCCAATAAAGCAGATATTGAGCAGACACAATCATCGAGCTGATACCGAATGAGGCGAGCAGCAATTCGATTTTTTTCTGGTTGCGAATCAGCGCAGCACAGGCAAAGATGCCTGTATAAGCCAGATAGGTCAGGAGGCCTTCTCGGCGATAGGCATCGCCGAAAAAGGCAAGCAGTCGGTTGCTCGACACCGCTGTGGCAATCATGCTCCAGATCAGCATCAAAAGCAGACTGAAAGCGAGGGCTTTGGACGAAAAGGTTTTCAGCAGCCCTTCTGTGAAATGATTCTTAACGACAGCAACTAAACCGACCAGCACACCCAGATTGCCCAGGATTTGCAGGACTTGTGCCCAAGTCGTAGCTGCCAGATCCAGATTCAGCAGGGTCAGGAATGGATCGTCCTGCTGGATCAGATAATAGGCGAAAACCATGAAAACCGGCGACAGGCACCAGAGAGAGAGGAGCACAAGCGCGATCGTCTCCAGACCTTGCTCTGGAATCGCATTGACCAGCTGCCGGACCGAGGTCATTTCAGATAATTCTTGCCAGGTTTGCTTGATCGGCTTCTTCATAGGATTAACCTTCAATCGTTTGAATTTTTACAAAGATCCAGGTTGATCTTACCAAAAAAAGAGGGGGCACGGTCAAGTGCTCCCTCCAATTGATCTGGAAAATTTCTTTGCAGTCTGATCTTCCTTAGATAAACAGATTCGTGTCCGATGTCTCGGCTGCACCGAGCATGGTGGCGACGCCACCGATCTCGACGCCGTCGATCAGTTCTTCCGGCTTGATGCCCATGACGTCCATCGACATCTGGCAGGCGACGATCTTGACACCGTACTCGATCGCCGATTCGATCAGCTCTTCGAGCGAGGCGACGTTTTTGGATTTCATGATCGCCCGCA
>DIGA01000010.1 GCA_002419365.1 Mageeibacillus sp. UBA5734
ATCCGGAACGCATGAACCGCCAGGCACCCGAAGCCCTCGAACGGATCAAACGCGAACTGGGCGTGTAGGTTCCACAGCACCAAGACGGTAAATAGCCGCAAAACCACTGCCAATAACCTATTTCCAGAGCTCTTTCCTGAAACAGAGCCTGGCACCACACGGAGGAAACCATGAAACTCGGTTTTAACGAAGCAACCACCCTCGGCAATTCCACCCTCGAGCAGGACCTTATCATCGGCGAGAAGCTCGGCTACGACTACATCGAAATCCGCACCATGGACAAGCTGCCGGAATACCTGAAGACCCACACGGTCGATGACCTGATCCAGTTCTTCTCGACCAGCAAAATGAAGCCGCTGGCTTTCAACACCCTGTATCCGGTCACCTTCAATGATGCTGCCGGCGAGCAGAAAATCGTCGACGACCTCACCTACATGTGCGAAGTCGGTGACAAAATCGGCTGCAAGATCGTCATCGGTGTCTGCAACTGGGATCAGGGCATCAAGACCAAGACCGAAATCAAGAACGAAACGGTCCGCATGTACCAGAAGCTCGCTGACATCGCCGCTCCCTATGGCGTCAAGCTTTGCATCGAATTCTGTGGCGCCCCGGTCCATACCGTCAACACCTTCGAACAGGCCATGGAAATCGCCGAAGCTTGCAACCGCGACAACGTTGGTGTCACGCTCGACTGCTACCACTTCCATGCCATGAATTCCAAAATGGCTGCTCTCGAAGCCTGCGACGTCAACAAAGTCTTCATCGTCCACCTCGACGACGCCGAAGACCTGCCGGTTGGCCAGGGCAGCGATGAAAACCGCGTCTGGCCGGGCGACGGTGCGGTCGATCTCGACGGCATCCTGGGCACACTGGCCAAGAAGGGCTACAGCAATGCGATCTCGGTCGAGCTGTTCCGTCCCGAATACTACCAGCTGCCAGCCGAAGAATGCCTGACCATTGCCAAGCAGAAATCCGAAGCCGTCGTCAGCCGCCACTTCACCCTGGGCTAAGCAGATCGTTCAACGGTCCGGACATTCAAGCCGGCCACCCCGCAACCAGCTTATCAGCTTTTTCCTCCAGAAAAGGGACCGCCTCAAACAAGAGACGGTCCCTTTTCATTGGCAGGTGATCGTGCCAGGAAGATCCGGTGCGCAAGATCTTCCTGGCGGCGGAGAGTGGCTTACCAGCAGGCTTTGATCGCCTGGACGGCTTCGGATGTATGATTTTTGGCGTAAATCTCAAATCCTACACTGGATTCATAACCGATCCGGTCCAGATGCGTGAGGAAGTTTTTAAAATTGATGACACCGGTTCCGGGCTCGTTGCGCCCGGGTGCGTCAGCAATGTGGATATGACCGATCCACGGCAGGTATTTCTCAGTGGTCTCGCAAATCTTGCCTTCATCAAGATACATATGATAGGCATCATAAAGGATTTTAAGGTGAGGCGAATGGATAGCCCTGACGAGGTCAACCGACTGGCTGGTCGTATTGAGGAAATTGCCACAATGGTCCTTGACAATGTTCAAGGCTTCGAGGACAAATGTGATGCCCGCATCTTCCGCCAAGGGTGTGATGTCGCGCAGAACATCGAACATGGCACAATACCGAGTGATATCCGAATAATTCCCTGACATCGGTTTGGCAAATTGTGGCCAATCCTCGAGTGAGTCGGAGTGGATAACCAGGGTTTTGCATCCGACGATTCTGGCTGCTGCAATGGCCTGTCGGATGTAGGCGATGTAAGGTATTTTGTTCACCGGATCACACATCGACAAAGGGCCATCGCCCGACATTGCAACCAGCTCCAGTCCGTTATCGTCCAGCAGGCGCCGGATCGCCGGCAAGTCTTTATTGTCCCAGCCCCAAAGTTCGACAGCTGTGAACCCATCGGCCTTCGCTGCCGCAAAACGGTTTTCGAATGGGAGTTCTGTATACAGAGATTCCAGGTGAATGTCTTTTTTCAACATGCAGGACACCTCCTTCTTGGTCCTTTCATTATAGGGAAACACAAGTAAGCCGATTATGCCGAAACTTGCGCAGTTACCTCTGCTATCTGGACGATTTACGCCAGATAACCAGCTCGTTTTGTGGTTTCTTGCTTTTAGACGATAAACATGTGAGAATGACCATATCTATTCCAACCGAGGTTCTATGTCTTTTTACATCCATTCAAAACCCTTTTCCTCCAGTTTCGGTTCTGATCAGACTCCAGAGCTGCTCTCAGTCTGTCTGGCCCAGGGGGATGTTGGCAAAATGCCTCGTGTCATGCACCATCACAACGACCGGGTCGAGATTTTACTGGTGATCAGCGGCAATGCCCAATACAGCATAGATGGCGACCCTTACCTGGCCCAGACTGGAGACATTCTGGTGTATAACCAGGGGGCCATTCATGATGAAATGGACAATCCGGCCTCGGATATGGTTGTCTTCAGTCTGGCAGTCCGCAACCTCCAGCTTCTGGACAGAGAAGCCAACCAACTGGTTCCTCCAGGCTACAAACCAGTTTTCACAAGCGGTCCCGCTTTTACCAAGCTCAAGCATCTGTTTGAACTCATCTATGAAGCAACGGCGGCGAATGATTTTCGCCAGGCCGAGTATGCCAATTACCTGCTGCGCGCTCTGTTGATCGTCGTTGACAATCAAGTCCACATGCAAAGCGACCGTCTGGGCGAGGACAATCAGGCCCTTGGTGGCGAGATCAAGGCCTACCTTGACCAGCATTTTCTCGAAGAAATCACCCTTGGCCAGGTCGCCCAGATCATGCATGTCAACCAGTATTACCTGGCCCATTGCTTCAAAGAATATTCGGGGTATTCGCCTATGCAATACATCATTCGGCGACGCATCGGAGAGGCACAGTCTTTGCTTTTAAATACCAACTTCAGTGTTACGCAAATCGCTGCCATGGTCGGTTATAATAACCTGAATCATTTTCACAGCGCTTTTGTAAAAGTCGTCGGTATGGCCCCGGGCAAGTATCGCCGCTCCTGGACTGCCGAACTGTAAGGACACCATGAAAAACGTCATCACCATCCAGGGCGCCCGCGAGCATAACCTGAAGAACATCAATCTCACCATCCCGCGCGACCAGCTGGTCGTCCTGACTGGCCTGTCGGGATCTGGCAAGTCGTCGCTCGCTTTCGATACCATCTACGCCGAAGGCCAGCGGCGCTACGTCGAGTCGCTTTCTTCCTATGCCCGCCAGTTCCTGGGCCAGATGGAGAAGCCTGACGTCGACCACATCGAGGGCCTCTCGCCGGCGATATCGATCGACCAGAAAACCACGAGCAAAAACCCGCGTTCGACCGTAGGTACTGTCACCGAGATTTACGACTATCTGCGCCTCCTGTATGCCCGGATCGGCATCCCCCATTGCCCGTCCTGTGGCCGGGTGATCGAGCGCCAGTCGGTCGACCAGATCATCGACATCCTGCTGGGCTATCCTGAAGGCACTCGCCTGATCCTCCTGGCCCCGGTCGTGCGCGGTCGCAAGGGCGAATTCCACAAGCAATTCGAAGATTTCCGCAAGGCCGGTTATGTCCGCGTCCGTGTTGACGGCGAGGTTCGTGAGCTGGACGAAGACATCACACTCGAGAAAAATAAAAAGCACACGATCGAGGTCGTGATCGACCGCCTGGTCCTGCGCGAAGGCATCCGCTCGCGCCTCAATGACTCGCTCGAAACTGCACTGCACCTGGCTGACGGGCTGGTCCAAGTCCAGGTCCAGGAAAGACAAGCATCCGCAGGGGAGGAGGATGGCTGGCGCGAAACCGAGCAGCTGTTCTCGCAAAATTTCTCCTGTCCAACCTGCAACATCAGCCTCGAGGAAATCACTCCGCGCATGTTTTCCTTTAATAATCCCTATGGCGCCTGCCCGGAATGCACCGGCCTGGGCCAGATGTCACACATCGACCCGGAGCTGGTCGTCCATGACCCGCGCCTGTCCCTCAACGAAGGCGCCATCTCAGCCGGTGGCTGGAATTTTGCCGAACGCACCAGCTGGGCCCGGGCCTTTGCCGAAGCCCTGGCCAAACGCTACACATTCTCCCTCGACACACCGTTCGAGCGATTGCCGGAGGACATCCGCAAGATCCTCCTCTACGGCAACAATGGCGAAGTCCTGATGGTCGATACCACCCACAGCAAATATTCGCACGGCCTGTACCGCTCCGACTGGATCGGCGTCGTCAACAGCCTCGAGAAACGCTACCGCGAGACGTCCTCCGATGACATGAAGGACTACTACACCCAGTTCATGTCGGTCACACCCTGCCCGGTCTGCCAGGGCGCCCGCCTGAAAAAGGACAGCCTGGCGGTGACGGTCGGTGACCACAACATTTTCCAGTTGACCACGCTGCCGATCCGCAAAGCGCGCGATTTCCTGGCTGAAATCAAGCTCTCGCCCCGCCAGGCCCAGATAGCTGCCCAGATCCAGAAAGAGCTCGATGCCCGGCTCGGCTTTCTGGTCGATGTCGGCCTCGACTACATGACCCTGGCCCGTGCGTCGGCGACCCTGTCCGGCGGCGAAGCCCAGCGCATCCGCCTGGCGACCCAGATCGGTTCCGGCCTGATGGGTGTGCTCTACATCCTCGACGAACCGAGCATCGGCTTGCACCAGCGCGACAACACCCGCCTCCTGGCTACCCTGAAACGCCTGCGAAACCTTGGCAATACCGTCCTGGTCGTCGAACACGACGAAGAGACCATGTTCGCCGCGGACCAGATCGTCGACATGGGTCCCGGTGCCGGTGAAAACGGTGGGTATGTTGTTGCCCAAGGCACGGCTGAGGAGATCATGCAGATCCCCGAATCCATCACCGGCCAATACCTGTCCGGCCAGATGAAGATCGAGATCCCGCAGGAGCGCCGCAAGCCCGATGGCCGGTATCTGTCTGTCTTTGGCGCGCGCGAGAACAACCTCAAGCACATCGACATTCATATCCCACTCGGCCTGATGACCTGCATCACCGGCGTCTCGGGCTCCGGCAAGAGTTCGCTCGTCAATGGCATCCTCTTGAAAAAGCTGGCCGCAGATCTCAATGGCGCCCGACGCTTTGCCGGCGCTTTCGACCGCGTGGAGGGCCTCGAGCATCTTGACAAAGTCATCGCCATCGACCAGTCGCCGATCGGCCGCACCCCGCGCTCCAATCCCGCCACTTATACCGGTGTCTTCGACCATATCCGCGAACTGTTTGCCAGCACCCAGGACGCCCGGGCCCGCGGCTACAAAAACGGCCGTTTCAGTTTCAACGTCAAGGGTGGGCGCTGCGAATCCTGCAGTGGTGACGGGGTTAACCGGATCGAGATGCATTTCCTGCCCGATGTCTACGTCACCTGCGATGTCTGCAAAGGCCACCGCTACAATCGCGAGACCCTGGAAGTCCATTTCAAGGGCAAGAACATTGCCGAAGTCCTCGACATGACGGTCGATGACGCCCTGGCCTTTTTCGCCAGCATCCCGCGCATCGCCCGCAAATTGCAGACCTTGCAGGACGTCGGTCTTGGCTACATCCGCCTCGGCCAACCCTCGACCCAGCTGTCGGGTGGCGAAGCACAGCGGGTCAAGCTCGCAACTGAGCTCTCACGCCGCGGCACGGGCAACACCTTCTACATCCTCGATGAACCGACAACCGGCCTGCACATCGCCGACGTCCACAAGTTGGTTGACATCCTCTACCGCCTGAAGGACAATGGCAATACAGTGCTCGTCATCGAACACAACCTCGACGTGATCAAGACAGCCGACCACCTGATTGACCTGGGCCCCGAGGGCGGGGACGCCGGCGGCCATGTGGTCGCCACCGGAACGCCTGAGGACGTCGCGGCCTGCCCTGATTCCTACACCGGCCAGTACCTGGCGAAAATGCTTTCCCCCGGCAGCGTCCCAGCCCAGACCTATGCCCACGAAACCCACCCAAAGAAAAGGAAACCCAAACTGAATGGCTAAATGTGTCATCTGCAAAAAGAATCTCGCCGTGGTTTTCACCACTCGTTTCGAAAATGGCCAGCGTGTCAACGAAGGCCTCTGCCTCAAATGCGCCTACAAGACCGGCCTCGGCGGCATGGATGAGCTTTTTTCCAAGGCCGGCATCACCGACAGCAACATCGATGAATTGACTGACCGGATGAACCAGGTCATGTCCCAGGTGGACGGCCAGTCCCCGGAGAATCTCTTCCAGTCTCTCTTGTCGGGCAATTTCGACCTCTCGGCGATCTCGAGCAACTTCGATCCTGAGCTGAGCGATGGCGACGATAGCACTGAAAAAAGCAGCGAACTCCAGCCGGCGTCGGTCGGCCAGGACTCCAACGAAGTCAGCGACATGCGCAGCCCTTCCCGCGAGGGCGATCCAGCCCCCAGTCCGCGGCCCGAGAAAAGACGCAAATTCCTCGACCAGTTCGGCACCAACCTGACCAGCAAAGCCCTTGACGGCCGTATTGACCGCATCATCGGCCGCGACAAGGAATTGGCCCGCGTGGTCCAGATCCTCAACCGCCGGGCCAAGAACAACCCCGTCCTGCTCGGTGAGCCCGGCGTTGGCAAGACGGCGATCGCCGAGGGTCTGGCGGTCAAGATCGCCAACCGCGAAGTCCCGGTCAAGCTGCTGCACCAGGAGGTTTATCTCCTCGACATGACCGCCATGGTCGCCGGCACCCAGTTCCGCGGCCAGTTCGAGAGCCGCATGAAAGGCGTCGTCGACGAAGCTCGCAAGGCCGGCAACATCATTCTCGTCATCGACGAGTTGCACAACATCATGGGCGCCGGCGATGCCGAAGGCGCGATGAACGCCGCCAATATCCTCAAGCCTGCCCTGGCCAAAGGCGAGATCCGCGTGCTCGGTTCGACCACGCTGGACGAATACCGCCGCTTTATTGAGAAAGACTCTGCCCTTGAGCGACGTTTCCAGAAGGTGATCGTCGAAGAGCCCTCACCTGCGGAATCCGTCGAGATTCTCAAAGGCGTGCGCGACTATTACGAAGTCCACCACCATGTCACTTATTCGGATGAGGTCGTCGAGCTGGCCGTGCGCATGGCTGACCGCTACATCACCGACCGCTTCCTGCCCGACAAGGCGATCGACCTGCTCGACGAGGCCGGCTCCCACTGTAACCTGCACAACGAGGTCATCATCAAGATCGACGACGATCGCCGGGCCCTCCAGACCTTGAAGCGTGACCAGGAGGCGCTGGAAAACCAGATCGCCAACAGCCCGGACGATGTCTCGATGTACGAGCGCGAAGCTGAGCTGCGTTCCAAGGTCCTGCGCCTGGAAGACGAACTCCAGAAGCTGGAAGCCGAGGCCAGGCCAACCGAGATCACGACCGAGGATATTGCCCGTGTCGTCGAGATGTGGACCGGCATTCCGGTCCAGCGGATCAATGAAAGCGAAACCGAGAAGCTGGTCAAGCTCGAAGACCGCCTCCACCAGCGCGTCATCGGCCAGCAGCAGGCGGTCTCCGCCCTGGCCCGTGCCATTCGTCGCAACCGGGCCGGCTTTGGCAAAAAGCGCAAACCTGCCTCGTTCATCTTTGTCGGTCCAACCGGCGTCGGCAAGACCGAACTCGTCAAAGCCCTGGCCGAAGCCCTCTTTGAAACCGAAGACGCCATGGTCCGCCTCGATATGTCGGAATTCATGGAACCGCATACGGTGTCCAAGCTGATCGGCTCGCCACCGGGGTATGTCGGTTACGACGACGGCGGCCAGCTGACCGAGAAGATCCGCCGCAAACCTTACAGCGTCATCTTGCTCGACGAAATCGAGAAAGCCCATGCCGATGTCTTTAACATTTTGCTCCAGATCCTCGATGATGGCCGCCTGACCGACAGCCACGGTCGCCTGGTCAGTTTTGAAAACACTGTCATTGTCATGACCAGCAATGCCGGCACCACTCTGAAGGCCAACGCCTTCGGCTTTGGCGCCGAGGGTTATGTCGCCTTGGAAAGCCGCGTCCAGAGCGTCCTGAAAGAGATGTTCCGCCCCGAGTTCTTGAATCGCGTCGATGAGATCGTCGTCTTCTCCGAGCTGAGCAAGGACGAGATCCGCCAGATCGTCGACCTGATGCTCAAGGAAGTCAGCGGACACCTATCCGAGAAGGGCCTCCAGTTCGTCGTTACCGACGCTGCCAAGGACTACCTGGCCGAGAAAGGCTACGATCCCAAATACGGCGCCCGTCCCCTCCGGAAAACCATCCAGCGCCTGCTCGAAGACCCCCTCGCCGACCTCGTCCTTGCCGGCCACCTCAAAAACGCCAGCGGCGTCTCCGCCGACTACAAGGACGGCCAGATCAAGCTCGACTGGATCTGATCATGTCCGATAGCTGCCATTGATCCTGACATAATCGTACGAGAAGTCACACGTCCACAGACGGTCGAACGCGGTCCCTTCGCGCAGGAGGATGCGGATCAGGACTTCCTTTTGCTGCAGGACGACCTTGGCGGCAGCCTCGTCAAAGAGCAGGGCGGTGCCATTTTCGCAGACTTTGAGGTCGCCGAGGTAGATGTCGCACTTTTCCGGGTCGAATTCGGCCCCCGAGTAGCCGGCTGCCGTCAGGATCCGGCCCCAGTTGGCGTCTTCGCCAAAAATGGCGGTTTTCACCAGCGGCGATTTGCCGACGGCCTGGACGATCTTGTAGGCGTCATCAGCGGTCCGGGCACCCTGGCATTGGATCTCGACCAGTTTGGTGGCGCCTTCGCCATCCTGTGCAATCAGTCGGGCCAGCTGGGTGCTGATGATCGTGATCGCCTTCTGCAATTGCTGCGCGGCAGCGCTGTCGACGGAACGGACCGCTGGGTTGCCAGCTTTGCCATTGGCCAGGGCGATGACCATGTCGCAGACGCTGGTGTCGCCATCGACCGAGACCCGGTTGAACGTCTGGTTGACGGACGTTTTCAGCAGGGCAGAGAGGACATCGTGCTCGACCGCACAGTCGGTCGTCAGGACGCCGATCATGGTGGCCATGTTCGGATGGATCATGCCGGATCCCTTGGCCATGCCGGCGACTGTGATTGTCTTGCCCTCGAGCTCGAAGGTCACGACACATTCCTTGGGCACGAGGTCGGTGGTCATGATCGCCTGTTCGGCCCGGTGGCCGGCCTCCTCAGAGGAAGCCAGGCTGGCGCAGGCTTCCTGGACACCGCGATGGACCGCATCAAGATCGAGCCGTTTGCCAATGACACCTGTCGAGCCGGTCAGGACTTGCTCCACTGGGCAGCCTAATTCGGCAGCAGTGAGATCGGCCATGGTTTCGGCATCCCGGTAGCCAGCCTCGCCGACGCAGGCATTGGCGTTGCCACTGTTGATGATGACGGCACTGGCCAGTCCACTTTTGATCATGTCCATGGTCCGCTGCAAAGAATGACCCTTGACGACATTTTTGGTGAAAACACCCACCGCCACAGCCGGAACTTCACTGACCACCAGCGCCAGGTCGAGTCGATTGTCTTTTTTCAAGCCACAGGCCACACCAGTAGCCGCAAATCCTTTGGGAGCAGTGATTGAACCAGCAACAGGAATCATGTTTCTTACCTCGCAATCAGCAAAGACTTTGCTTAAAAATTACCATCAAACCAAGCGGTCTGCAAATGATTTCGCTATAATAGAGAGTGTCTGTCTACATGAAGGGCCCATCCTGCGAGGAGGCCCATCGGATCAACCGCCATCTTAAGTTCAACAGCATGCTAGGAGAAAAACGTATGTGGACTCGCTCAGAACTCAAAACCAATGCCAAGAAAAGCCTGACTGGCAGCTACTGGATGGCCTTGCTGGTCACCGTGATCGCCGGGATTCTGGCCGGCAATTCCAGCCTGTTTTCCTATCGTCTCAATGACCGGGACTTCGACCGCATGGCGGGCATGAACTGGGCCTGGGCGGACTGGGCCAATGTCCTGGACAGCGTCTGGGTCCGCCTGATCATCGCTGCCGTCAGTCTGGCTGCCCTGATTGGCATTTTGTTCCGGATCTTTTTCTCGACCGTGATCGAGGCCGGTGAGGCCCGCTGGTTTTCCCGCAATCGCGAATCCAAGCCAACGCCGTCACTGGGCCAGCTGTTCAGCCTGTTCCGGGCAGACACCTGGCTGCCTACGGTGGGTGGTATGTTCTGGATGTATCTCTGGCTTTGGATCTGGTCGTTGCTGCCACTGCTGGCATTGATCGGTGCCGGCGTTGTCCTCGGCATTTACCTCGGATTGTTTAATCCGCTGCAATTGCCAGCCGGCTGGAATTTTGGCCAGCACTGGTACCGGCAATGGAATTGGCAGGACCGTCCGGGCCAGTTCCAGGACTGGGACAAGCAATTCGGTGAATTTTTTGCGAACAACCAGACTCAGATTGCAATCATCGCGGCTGTAGCTGTCGGGACTTTGCTGCTGGCGACCTTGTTGTCGATCCCCTGGATCAACCGCTCCTATGCCTACCGCCAGACCCGCTGGATCCTGGGTGACAATCCCCGCATCGGCTATCGCCGAGCCCTGCGTCTGTCACGCCAGATGATGAAAGGGCACAAATTCGACACCTTCGTGCTTGACCTTTCTTTCATTGGCTGGTACATTCTGGGATTGCTGGCTTTCGTTATCGGCATCATCTTTGTCGCCCCGTACTACCGGGCTACCCAGGCCGAGCTCTACGCCGTCTTGCGCCGCAACGCTGTTAACCAGGGCTTGGCCACCATGGAGGACTTTGGTTTTCTGGCACTCAACCAGCCTGCATTCAGCACCTCCGGACAGCCAGAAACCGCCTCAGCTTTGTCACCTGAAGCATCCGGCCAGCCGGCTGGCGAGCTTTCCGACCTGACCGGAACGCAACCTGAAGAAAAACCTGAGAGTGAGGATACCTGATCCCATGAGTCAACATTTTGATGTCATCATCATCGGCGGCGGTCTGTCTGGCATCTTTGCCGGTTATGAACTGATCACAACCCGACCCGACCTGAAAGTGGCCTTGCTCGAGCAGGGTGAGTCCATCAACAGGCGAGACTGTCCGATCATCGACAAGAAAGTCGACCATTGCATCAATTGCCGTTCCTGCGGGATCATGCGTGGATTTGGCGGCGCAGGTGCCTATTCCGATGGCAAATTCAACTTCACCACTCAGTTTGGCGGCTGGCTTAATGAGTATCGTCCGGATCGCGAAGTCATGGACCTGATCGAATATGTCGACCAGGTCAACCAGAAATTCGGCGCCACGACCGAGGTCTTTTCGACCTCGACTCCGGCAGCCGAGCAGATCCGCCACCGGGCGATCAGCCATGACCTCCATCTGCTCGACGCTAGATGCAAGCACCTCGGTACCGAGCGCAACAAAGAGATCCTGGCGGCCTTATCCGAATACCTCACCCAGCACCTCGATTTGCGCTGCAACACCCGTGTCGTCAGTTTTGATCCCGATCCGGAAAAAGGCTACCGCCTCGATACGAACCAGGGGGTCATGACAGCCAAGTATCTGGTCGCGGCTCCTGGCCGTTCCGGTGCCGAATGGTTCAGCGACCAGTGCCACCGGCTCAAGCTTCCCTTGCTCAACAACCAGGTTGACATTGGCGTGCGGGTCGAATTGCCGGCGATCGTTTTCAAGGAAATCACCGATGCCGTCTATGAGGCCAAGCTGCTCTACCATACCAAGCAGTACAAGGACGCCGTGCGCACCTTCTGCATGAATCCTTACGGCTATGTCGTCACGGAAAACA
>DIGA01000054.1:0-10415 GCA_002419365.1 Mageeibacillus sp. UBA5734
ATTTTCATATCCCCGATGACAGCTTCGATCCTGACTTTGGCATGACGAGCCACAGTCCTGCTATCGATGCCAACGATCGGTCCGAACAAAAGCTGGACCGGTCGTTCGAGCCGGACCCGGACAGCCGTATAAAGCAATCCCTCTGCATCATCGGTGAATGTATCCTCGAAATCGACACCCACCAGAATCGACTGTCCGTCGTCGTTTTTACTGAGGTAATCCTCGACCAGGGCCACTGCCTGGGCTTGCCTGGACAGACCCTCTGACGTTGAGACCTGGATGGGGAGCATGGTTGCAGCAGCGAAAGCTGCGGCATCAGCCGCATTTTGCAAATCCGTGCCACGCACAAATGCCATGCCGACATCGACTACCAGACCCGACATGACCAGAATGGAGACAAACATAAACGCCAGCAAGACCAATATGCTGCCACGGCGACGGCGGACTGACTGTTTGGATGGATGGTTCATTGCAGAATTCCCTGTCATTTCATTCCACCCTCATGACCGTCGTCGAGGTGAGATCGATTTGCTGGCCCTGGACAAAGACGCCAACCAGCGGGGTCAAGACCTGCACCTTCTTGCTGACGGTCACGGAGATATCCAACTGGTCAGCCGAATAGGCGACTGAAACCGTGACATTTTCATCCGTATCGAGCCCCGGATTCGTGCGCACCCTGGCATCAACGAGCGCAGCCAGGCTGGTGTTGTCACTGTTGACAATCGCATAGCGGGCACCGTCACGGCTGCCATTGGATACCATCAGCTGGTTGGCCAGAAGCCAGCCAAAATCGAGTATTCCCGCCAAAATCAGGATGAACAGTGGCAATGCTATTGCAGCCTCGACCAAGGTCTGGCCTTTGCGCTTGGCCATACTGCGTTCCGTGTTCAGTTTTGTATGACAAAACCCATGTTGTAGCATACTGCAAATCCTGTTTTCATCGATTCAAGTCAAGTTTACATCAAGCCTTCAGGCTAGAATAAGACAGCACCCGATGCATGCTAAAGACACACCGGGTGCTGGTTTTTAAAAAGTGCGCAGAATAAAAAGCCAGCGCCAGGCCAACCGGTCAGGTGAGCTGATTCGCTGTGTCCATGAACAAATCACGGATCCTCGGGCCTAGGACGAGCAAAGCCACGATCACAACGATCGCGATCAATCCGATCAAAAGACCATACTCAACCATGCCTTGGCCTTCTTCGTCTTTCAACAAATTCTTCAACCACTTCATACTGAATCCTCCCTGACTTGTGATATATGTTTTTGAAATCTCATGCCACCGATAGATCTAAAAAGGATTGCAATGGAAAAATGTACGAAACCAGCATTCCTATTGCTAAAAACGGGCCCATTGCGATCTTCATTTTCAGATTATCACGCTTTGTCAGCTGATACAATAACAAATAGATTGCAGAAAATAATCCCAGAATCACAAGGCACTGGAGCAAACCCTGCACACCGAGACAAAACCCTGTCACAGCTGCCAGCTTGATATCCCCTTTGCCGAGGGGAAAGCCTGTCCAGGCGATCACTGTCAGAAGAAAGTAACCGGTCAGCAATCCTAGTACCGATGCCGCCATCTGCTCCATGTCGAACCGGAAGATGAGTTCAACCAGCCGGCCCAGCATCAAAACCAGAAGCGTGTCGTTCGGAATCTTCCGGATGGCCAGATCCACGGCTGACAGAGTGACCAGAGTGACAGCATAGATGAAAAACACAACAGATTCTGCCAGCGATAAAGATCCCAGAATCTGCATGAACCCGCAAAGCAGTCCGACACCAAGCCAGAGGGGCCAAGTTTTCCGATCCGGCTCAAGCCAGCGGGGAAGCTGCGGTCCCTCTGGCGATAGGCGGACCAGGGTGAGGTGGCGGGCCCATCGGGCTGAAAAAAGGGGGCCTAAAACAGTTAGTACAATCATGAACTCATCCAGTCCGAAAAGCATCACAAGCTGTTCCTCTCTCAGGAAGTCCCATTCAAAGGCTACTGCAGCACGGGACCGGATACAAGCACTTTCCCTTGTATCTGCCTATTTTGTATCTGCAAGATGATTGCCAGTGCCAGCTAAGGCCGGTATAGTCATTCTATGGCACCATCAAGCATCCCTGAACACCAGGCAACAGCCGGAACCACCGGAACCAGCCAGCAGACTGCCCTGATCATCGGGGCAGGCCCGGCTGGTCTGATGGCAGCGTTGGAGTTGCTGCAGCATACGTCTGTCAGGCCTGTTATCCTGGACGATGGCAACAAGGCAGGCGGACTTTCGCGCACAGAAGTCCACGAGGGGAACCGGATGGACCTGGGCGGCCACCGCTTTTTCAGTCGCAGCGAGGTGATTCTGAACATCTGGCAGGACCTGTTGCCGTTGCAGGGACATCCTGCCCTGGATGATGCATTGCCTGGCAAGAGAAAAACCTATGCTCCAGGCGGCCCAGATCCGGAGAAGATCGACCCGGTCATGCTGGAACGCAACCGGTTGTCACGCATCTATTTTGCCGGACATTTTTTCGATTATCCGGTCACCTTGAGCTGGGAAACCTTGCACAATCTGGGCCTGCGGCGAACTCTGGCTGTCGGTGCTGGCTATCTCCTGGCTCTGCTGCACAAGCGGCCAGAAAAATCACTCGAAGATTTCTACATCAACCGGTTCGGCCGTCCGTTGTATGAGCTTTTTTTTGAAGACTATACGGAAAAGCTCTGGGGCATCCACCCCTCACAGATCGCAGCAGACTGGGGAGCCCAGCGAGTCAAAGGGCTGTCACTGGCCAAGGCCATTCTCTCAGTCCTGCAAAGGCCCTGGCAAAGCAAGCAATCCGTGGAAACTTCGCTGATCGATGCTTTCTGGTACCCCAAGCTGGGGCCCGGTCAGCTCTGGGAAGCGATGGCCGAGCAGATCCGCCAGCTGGGCGGAGAAATTGTTTACCAGGCCCGGGTGGACCGGTTGAGAATCGATCCCGAGCAGACAAACCAGCGCTACACGGCCGAAGCCACTTTCCCGGATGGAGAGCGGAAAGCTTGGACAGGGCAAGCAGTGTTCAGCTCCATGCCCGTCAAGGACCTGGTCGCTGCGTTGGAACCAGCGCCACCGCAGGCTATCCGGGAGATTGCGTCCGGGCTGCCTTATCGTGACTTCATCACAGTCGGCATTCTGGCCCGCCGTCTCAAAATCCAGAGTTCAACCCAGGTGCCAACGATCCACGGCCAGGTTCCTGATTGCTGGATCTATATCCAGGACCGGACCGTCAGGCTCGGACGGCTGCAGATTTTCAACAACTGGTCACCCTATCTGGTCAAAGACCCGGTCAATACCATCTGGCTGGGTCTGGAGTATTTCTGCAGCGAAGGCGATGATCTCTGGGAGCTGGCTGATCAGGACATGACCGAGCTGGCTCTGTCTGAACTGGCAGCCATTGGCATCCTTGAGCCACAGGATGTGATCAGCCAGACTGTCCATCATGTCCGCAAAGCCTATCCAGCCTATTTTGGTTCCTATGGCAAATTCCCCCAGGTCCGTGACTATCTGGACGCTCTGCCCGATCTGTATTGCATCGGCCGGAATGGCCAGCATCGCTACAACAACATGGATCATTCCATGCTGACGGCCATCGAGGCAGTCCGGTGTTTCCAGGGATTGACTGATAAAAGCACCCTCTGGCAAGTCAACTCGGAGCAGACTTATGGCGGATGAGACTCGCATGGCGGAGATAATCCGCCCGGATGTTCCTCGCAAACTGAGGATCGTGTTTTATCTGCTGCTGTTTGCGCCAGCCATTCTGGTCCAAAGAGTCCTGAACAATGACATCTGGTTTCTTCTGGCGAGTGGGCGCTATGTCCTGGCCCATGGTTTGCCAGCCACCGAACCGCTGGCGATGCACGAAGGACTCGATTTTGTCATGCAGCAGTGGCTGTCAGCCGTCATATTCCAGGCAACCTATATCCGCTGGGGTGAAGCAGGTTTATTTGCAGTCGTCAGCCTGACGTATGCCCTCATCATCCTGGCCATTTTCCAGCTGACCCTGAGAGTTTCCGGAAACTCCTTCGTGCTTTCATATCTGGTCACAACGGCGAGTTCCCTCTGGGCCTACCTGTTCATCACCACCCGGCCCTATGTCTTTTCGACGCTGATTTTCATCCTCCAGATCTATCTGGTTGAAACAGCTCTGCGGACCGGTAAAAAGCTTGTTCTGGCCGGATTACCCGTTCTTTCAGCCTTGCTGGTCAATCTGCACGCGGCCATGTGGCCTATGTTCCTGGTCTTGCTTCTCCCTTACCTGGCCGAGAACCTGATTCTGGCCTTTGTTCGAAAACCAGTCCAGGCCAGGGTGTCTGGCTGCACCCTGATTCTGGCTGCAGGCGTTTCAATGGCCAGTGCCCTGGCCAATCCCTATGGCTGGAAGGCCATGACCTATCTGTTTCGCTCCTATGGTCACCAGGAAATCAGCAGATATATTTCGGAAATGCTACCACTCAACATCAACCTGATGTCCGGGAAAACCTATTTTGCGGCCATGGGCCTGATCATAGTGCTGCTGGGCCTGCGCGGCCTGAAATGTGTAAAACTGCGCTACCTTTTCCTACTGGCCGGTTTGTTGTATCTGGGTCTTTCTTCTTTGCGCAACAATCTGCTTTTTTCAGCCCTGGGCTTCATCCCCCTGGCTGACACCTATGCGTCGGTTTCACTGTCACTGCCAGCTGCTGATGCCGTTGCAGCAAGGGATGGTTCCAGACGTACACGGTCTCAGACGCGCATGCTGTCGCGCCGGCTGATTCGCGGCTTGATCGCTGCTCTCAGTGTGCTGTTGCTGGTGCTGACTGTGCACCTTCTGGCCCGGGAAGAAAAAGCAGAAGTCCCTGGCTCCACCCATTTGCTGGCGATCCTGGAGCAGGTCAAACAGGATGCCGCCTCCCGGCCGCTTGTCCTCTACACGGGCTACAACGATGGCGGCCATGCCGAATTCATCGGATTAAAACCCTATCTGGACCCGCGCGCTGAAGTGTTTGTGCTCGCAAACAACGGCCAGAAAGACATCATGGCCGAATTTGTCAATCTGCAGACAGGGAAAATCCATTACCGCGATTTCATTGCGCGCTATCGGTTCACAGATCTGGTGCTCGGTCCCAAGGACATTTTACGGGTCTATCTGCCGCGCGACCCGGATTATGAGCTGGTTCGAGTGTCTGGGGACTACCTCTGGTATCGCCTGTCTGCAATCCAATGACGATACGTCCATCAGTCCAGGCAATCTGATTGTAATAGCTTCACTCGATCACGATCTGATCCGGGCCCAGCTGGGAAGCCTCACGCATCCTGGCTTCTGTGACAAGCAGAAGGACTTCGATGGCCTCCCCGTGATGCTGGGAAATACCGCAGCTCATGGTCAAGGCTGAGCCATGGCCGGAGTTGAACTGGGCCAGTGTTGCCTGGATCCGTGTCGCTGCGATCCGTGCATTGGTTAGCTCGGTATCTGGCAAGGCGGCCAGGAAGCGCCCATCCTGACCGCGGCCCAGGATGTCCGTTGTGCGCAAGGTTTTGTTGAGTGCCGCCGCAAGACCGGCCAGCAGGGTGTCAACCGCCACTGGATCCATTGCCTGCAAAGGCTGCCCCGCTTCCTGGATTTCGAACACGAGCAGGCAGAGAGGGTGCTTGTAGCGGATCGCCCTGGCTAGCTCGACGGACAGTCGGGTCCGGAAGGCTGACTCATTGTAGAGCGATGTCACAGGGTCACGCATGGCCAGTTCTTCCAGCTGGCGCTGCTGTCTGGCGGCCAGCTGGACCAGGTCCAGATAACGCATTTTCTGGTCGAGTTGCAGCATGGCTGTCACAAACGCCAGGAGCATGGCCAATCCAGCAGTCATGGACTGACCAGCCGGATTTTGCATGGTGCTGGAACGAATCAAGAGACCAATCGCGACCAGTCCTGGGCCCAGCAAATTCAGCAGCTGGTCAGCCAGCGGCCGGAGTGTGAAAATCGTACTGGCCATCAGGGCGAAAAGGAAAATCACCCAGCCAGTTTGCTCCAGTTCTTGAGCCAAGGCCAACCAGAGCGTGACGCCTGAGATCCCCCATCCCAGGGTGACCAGGATGATCCGCTGCGGCCAGGCTGGCCAATGCGCCCGAAAATACTGCATAGCGAAGGATACCAGACTAAGGGCCCACAGAAAAAGGATGCCAAGCCAGCTGGGCTGACGGCCTTCCAGAGCCACTGAAACCAGAACGGCCACGCTTGATGTGATGGCAATGGCCACCATACGGACGAAATTTCCAGACATCAACGGTCCCAGGGCATCGCCCTGGCGCTGGGCTGCGAGGGTTGCGGGGAAATGGAGCCAGGCCTCTTTTTTCATCGTCCACCTGCCAGATTATGTAGGGCTTCTGTTCGTCTCATTTTAGCATCGCAGGGGCATGCCAACAATGCATCCGGACTTCGCCATTTTTACATCATTTCCAGCCGCTGCAAAGCTCTGGTGGTCCAATTCAGGTTCGGGAACAGTTTGAGCGGGATTTTGAACGGGTGACGATTCTGCTCCAGGCTGGTGGTCAGTTCGGCCAGGAATTCCAGACGCATGTCCGGCTGCATCCTCAACACATGGAGAGTACCGCTTGCGACCGCATGGATTTTCGATTCTACTTGCAGCTCTTTGCGTTTAAGTTCGTATTTCTGGCGAGCAGACAGGTGCAGGGTACGCACCTGAGTCAGGAAAGCATCCGCAGCATAAACAGGGCTGCGATCCAGCTCAAACGCCAGGGCTGCCTGCTCCAGTCCACTGATCAGGTCTGGTCCGAATTCACGCAGCAGCAGTTGGTAGTCAGCCTGAGAAAAGGCATAGTATTCGCCATTGAGCTGGTCAAACGCCTTCAAAGTGTCCAGGTAGCCCAGTCGCTGGTTTCTGCGGATCAAGTCCTGGTCCAGGTCCAAAAGACTGCCAAGGTCCTGGCGGTCGTGGATCAGGGTCAGCTGGGTGTTGTCTTCCCAAGGGCAGCGGACCGATACACGCGGTTCCAGATCGATTGCCACAACATGGCGAAAGCCCTGGCGACGCAGCATCGAGACCGGGACATTTTCGGCAAATCCACCATCCAGATAGCGTTTTCCGCTTATTTCAACCGGTTGCAGGCCAGGGAGATGGGCACTGGCCATGATGAAATCGATCAGGTGGCCGGTGGGAATATCCTCGATCCAGAGCGGCTCCGGCCTGAGTTCATTGAGCTGGACGGTCATCAGGCCAAACCGGACCGGGTTGGCCCGGACAGCCTTTTCGTCGATGTAGGACAGTAGCAGTTCGCGCAGTGGACCCGTATCCAGTCCCCCCTGGGCCAGGATTTCCCGGGCCAGGACATCTGAGTTTTTCAAGGTCAGAAGGTCGCTGGATTTCAGATTGGGTGGTGTGGAAAAGGACAGGCATTGTTCATACTGCAGGTTATGCCACAGCTCGACCGCCCGGTCGTAGCCGCAACTGAGCATCAGAGCGCCATTGATCGCGCCGATCGATGTCCCGCTGATCGCAGCAAACTCGATGCCCAGTTCGCGAAAAGCCTTCCAGGCACCAATTTCAAAGGCACCGCGGGTGCCGCCGCCGCCCAGGGCGAGACCGATTCGAGACATCAGCGCCTCCTGAACCATTTTTTCAAGTCAAGTACAGCAGGAATCCGGCAAAATGGCAGATGCTGCCACCAAGGACAAACAAATGCCAGATCCCATGGTTGAACGGGATTTTTTTCACGGCATAGAACAGGATGCCAATGGTGTAGAACAGGCCTCCAGCGAGCAGAAAATATAAAAGCCCTGCGGGAACAAGGGTGAGCATTGGCTTGAGGGCCACGATGACCAGCCAGCCCATCAGAACATAGAGAGCCATCGAGATCCGGCGCGTCTTTTCCAGGCCGGCGATGTTGAGCAGGACACCCAGGATGGCCAGGCCCCAGACGACACCAAACAGGCTCCAACCCCAGCCAGGGGTCAACGCCAGCAAGGTGATGGGCGTGTAGCTGCCCGCGATCAGGAGATTGATCGAAGCATGGTCGAGCACCCGGAACACGGCCTTGGCCCGGGGCGCGGTCAGGGAATGGTATAGCGTGGAGGACAGGTAGAGGAGCAGCAGAGATGCGCCATAGATGGCAAAGCTGACCAACGCCAGGACATCGCGCCGCCGCGCGGCGATGACCACCAGGATCACCAGGGCCGCGATGCTGAGCAGAGTGCCGATTCCGTGGGTGATGCTGTTGAATAATTCCTCGGCCAGGGTATAGAGACGGGCAGGACGTGTCTTTTCCATGATTCTCGCTTTCCAGTCTGGTGGCTTCACGCGGATCAGGCTTTAAAATCCGGTAAATTCCAGTTCAATTATACACCAGGCTGTCGTCAAAGACTTTCAATCTGAATTATAATGATCGCATACCAGAAGCAGGAAATAGGACCTTGCGTTAATTCCTGCAGAATTGAGGACTGTGATGCAGATTCTCCGTGGCCAGACTTATTACCAGACCCGTTCCTTTGCCACCTTGCGCGAGATGATTGCGCAAAGTGCATCCTTGTACGCCAGTCGCCCGGCGTTCCAGTTCAGGAACCAGGTTGATGAGCCTCTGTCGGTGCGGACTTACGCCGAATTCTGGCGCGAGATCAACCATCTGGGAACAGCCTTGCTGGCGCTCGGTCTTGCCGGGAAACGGATCGCCATCATCGGTGAAAACAGCTACGCCTGGTGCCTGGCTCATGCAGCTGTTGTCTGCGGAGTCGGAGTGGTGGTCCCGCTCGACCGGTTGCTGCCGGAAAGTGAAATCATTGCCTCTCTGGCCCGAGGTGAAGTGGACGCTGTTTTTTATGATCCGTCTTTCCTGATGTGCATGGAGAAAGCGCACGACCAGGTCGCCAGTCTGTCTGGACTGATTGCCTTGCGCCCAGGCCGCTCCAGCTCCAGGCAGCCGGTTTTCTCACCACCCCAGACTGGTCTGCTGAGCCAGACCCCTGAGCAGGCCGCGGCAGAAAAAACACGCCCTTGGCTGCAACTGGACGAGCTCCTGCCTTGGGGTGCAGCGCTGGAACAAGAAGGCAAGACAACCCTGTCACAGACCACGATTGATCCTGATGCCCTGATGGCCCTGCTCTTTACCTCCGGTACGACCAGTGTGGCCAAGGCGGTCATGCTCAGCCAGCGCAATGTCTGCTCAGATGTCCAGGCGGTCGCCAGTGTCGTCAAGCTCTGGCCCGGTATCCGCATGCTTTCAGTCCTGCCCTTGCACCACACCTTTGAAAACACCTGTGGGCTCTACATCGGCCTTTACTTTGGTGCTGAAATCCACGAAAGCGATGGGCTGCGCCATATCCAGAAAAATCTCCAGGAATATCACATCGAGATGATCGTTGGTGTGCCGGTCCTGTTCGAAAATTTCTATAACAAAGTCCAGGCAACTTTGCAGAAAACGGGCAAAGACAAGCTGGTCCGGCGTTTGCTGCCGATCACCCAGGGGCTGAGAAAGGTCGGCATCGACCTCCGGCGTATCCTCTACAAACAGATTCTCGCAGCTTTCGGCGGCAGCCTCCAGCTGGGCATCTGCGGCGCAGCCCCGATCGACCCGGAGATCATCCGCTTTTTCGATGCGATCGGCATCCATATCCTGCAGGGCTATGGCCTGACAGAGACTTCGCCGGTTGCGGCCGGCTGCAATTCCAAGGTCTTTGTACCGGGCACCGTCGGTCATCCGATGGGCGGAATCGAGCTTGCCGTCGACAGTGAAGCACCGGGAGAGCCGGGTGAAATCCTGGTCCGCGGTCCGATTGTCATGCTGGGCTATTACCAGGACGCGGCGGCAACAGCTGAAGTCATCGATTCCGAAGGCTGGTTTCATACTGGAGATATCGGCCGGATCGATCCTGCCACTGGCTGCCTCTCGATCACTGGTCGCCAGAAATCGATGATCGTCCTCAAAAGTGGCAAGAAAGTGTTCCCTGAAGAAATCGAATATCTGCTCGGCCAGGACAAGCTGATCAAGGAGTCCCTGGTCTGGGGTGAAGATGATGAAGGGGATGTTGTTGTTTCAGCCAAAGTCGTCCTCGACCAGGAGGTGCTCAAGGAGAAGCTGGGCCAGGATGTTTCTGAGAACCAGATCCGGGCTCATCTCGACCAGCTGATTCGCGAAATCAACAGCCGGCTCCCAAGTTTCAAAGGGATTCGCCAGTATGTGTTCAGTTTCCAGGATATGGTCAAGACGACGACCCTGAAAATCAAACGGCCGATCGAAATCGCTGGCATCCGGGAGTGGCTCGCCCATCACAAACTGCGCCTGCGTGACATCACCGGGAAGAACATCGACCAGGACCAGGACGAGAACACAAAACATGGCTAAGACAAGCAAATGGATCCGCTTTTTCATCAAAAATGCCGAGCACACCACCAACCCGGTGGTCCGCGAACGCTATGG
>DIGA01000054.1:10454-53110 GCA_002419365.1 Mageeibacillus sp. UBA5734
GTGTTCAACAGCCTGGCCATCACAGCGGATGCCATCAATAACCTGTCTGATTCGAGCTCCTCGCTGGTCACCCTGGCTGGCTTCAAAATGTCCGGCAAACCAGCGGATGAAAAGCACCCCTATGGCCATGAACGGATCGAATACATCGCCGGCCTGATCGTGTCTTTTTTGATCTTGTCTTTGGGCTTTGAACTGTTGCAGTCAGCTTTCGGCAAGATCCTGCATCCCGAGCCCGCTGAGTTCAGCTGGTTGTCGGTGGTGGTTCTGGCGGTCTCGATTGCGATCAAATTCTGGCAGATGCGGTTTTACCGGTCGATTGGCCGCACCATCGACTCTGTCACGCTCCTGGCCACGGCTGCGGATAGTCGCAACGATGTCCTGGCGACGTCTGCAGTGCTGCTGTCTCTTCTGATTTTTCGGTTCACAGGCCTCGATCTCGATGGTTTCATGGGCGCAGCTGTTGCCCTGTTCATCATGGTCAGCGGTGTGAAATTGATCATGGAAACAGTCAGCCCCTTGCTGGGGGCGGGTCCCGACCGGGAGCTGGTCAGCCAGATCAGCGACCGGATCCTGAGCTACCCTGGTGTGATCGGGTTGCACGACCTCGCCATCCACAATTACGGCCCGACTAAATGCTATGCCACCGTCCATTGTGAAATCTCTGCCGACATGGATCCCATGCGCAGTCATGACCTGATCGACAACATTGAGCGTGATTTTTTGTCTGACTTGGGGATCAACCTGGTCATCCACATGGATCCAGTACGTCTCAACGATCCGGAAACCCAGAAATTGCGCACAGTGGCAGAGGATGTGCTCACCCGAATCGCCCCGGGTCTATCCCTGCATGATTTCCGGGTCGTCCATGGGATCAGCCATTCCAACCTGATTTTTGATGTAACTGTGCCATATTCCCTGACAGATTCCGATGAAGATCTGGTTTTCCAGATCAAATCAGCAATCGCTGGTGTCAATCCTCAGTGGCGCTGTGTGATCCAGGTCGACCGCGGCTATGTCCATACGTGAGCCTGACACCAGGCAACCGGTCCAGATTGCAGCGGACGGCATCGCGACTTCGGGTGGCAAAAGCCACTCCCGCAGCCGCCTGCGCCTGCTTATTGTTGCGGTAGCTGTTCTGGCCCAGCTGGTTCTGATCTGGCTGGTGGTCGTCAATCTACGCCAGCATTTTACGACACTCTATATCATCCTGGAAATCATCGCCCTGATCCAAGTGCTCTACCTGGTCAGTCGAAATGAGTCATCTGCCTATACGTTTGCCTGGACGGTGATCATCCTGTTGCTGCCTGTCTTTGGCGAGGTCTTGTACCTGCTCTGGGGGAGGTCCGGTCAATCGAGCCGATCCGGGCGGCGCGTCAGGAAAATCTTCCAGCGCCGGTCACACTGGCTCAAGCCCAGTCCAGAGCGGCTGGTCAGGCTGAGCGAGTCCTTTCCCTTGCGGCGCCGCACGGTCACCTATCTGGAGAACCAGGGCTTTCCCGTTTACGAACAGACGACCTGTACCTATTATCCCCTCGGCGAGCTCCAGTTTGCGGACCTGCGCCGCGACCTCGAAGCAGCGGAGCGATTTATCTTTCTGGAATTTTTCATCGTTGCTGCCGGACAAGTCTGGGATGAAATCCATGCGATCCTGCAAAAAAAGGCTGCTGCAGGCGTTGAAGTCCGGCTGCTCTATGATGATGCTGGCAGCATGTCCACCTTGCCGGACCGTTTCCGGGAAAGCTTGGCCGCTGAAAACATCCGGGCCATTGCCTTCAGTGAGGTCCAGAAGGGGCTCGTGCACCTCTATCTCAACCATCGCAATCATCAGAAAATTGTCGTGATCGATGGCCAGATTGGCTACACAGGCGGTACAAACCTGGCCGATGAATATGCCAACCTGTATTCGCGCTTTGGCCATTGGAAAGACACCGCCGTTCGTCTCGAAGGTGATGCCGTCTGGAGCCTGACCGTCATTTTCCTCGAAATGTGGCAGTCGCAAACTCACAAAAGCGAGGACTACAACCGATACCGTTCTTCAACATCCGTCCCAGGCACAGGTTTTTTCCAACCCTTTGCCGATGGCCCAGTCAATAATCCCGTCAATCCAGCCGAACAGGTCTATCGCCAGATCATTGCCAATGCCAGGAATTATGTCTACATCACGACACCCTATCTGGTCATCGATGAATTCATGATGGACGCCCTTTGTCAGGCAGCCCAGGGCGGCATCGATGTCCGGATCGCCACACCCCGGATCTGGGATAAATGGTACGTCCACAAGGTCACCCGGTCCAATTATCACCGGCTCGTGGCTGCCGGGGTCAAGGTGTTCGAGTATTTACCCGGTTTCCTGCATGCCAAGACGATCCTGAGCGATGATGACCTCTGTGTCACCGGAACGATCAACATGGATTACCGCAGTTTCCATCTCCAGTTTGAAGATGGGGTCCTGATCTGTGGCGCTCCGGTTCTGGGCGATATCAAACATGATCTTGAGGGAATTTTTGCCATCAGCGAACCTGTCACACTCAGCCAGCTGAAGCATGTCCGCCTGCCAGAGCGGCTGCTCCAGGCATTTTTGCGGCTGTTTGCACCGCTGTTTTAGCAGTCGATACATGAGCATTTTGTTGTTTGATTTTGATCATCTTCTTGATTTATCGCTAATATTCCCATGCGTCATTGGTTCATTTAAGGTATAATGATTTTTGTCTACGGCAAAGTCGCCAAATATTTCGAGGGGGATACCATGGAAAAAAACAAAGATTGCTTTTACTGCATGAAGGATGAACGCCAAACGGCCCTGATGCTCAAGGTTGCCGATCTGTCGGTTTCGGAACTCTTTTTCTTCAAGGAGCAGACCCATCCGGGCCGCTGCATTGTGGCTTTCAAAGACCATGCCAAGGAAATTTTTGATCTTTCGGATGCGGACCAGGCTGCCTACATGACCGATATTGCCCGGGCTGCCAAAGCAATCCAGGCCGTGTACCAGCCGGCCAAGATCAACTATGGCGCCTATGGTGACAAGTTGCATCACCTGCACATGCACCTGGTGCCAAAATACGAAGATCAGGCAGCCTGGGGTGCGGTGTTTGAAATGAATCCTGGCAAGGTCTACCTGAGTGACGAGGAATACGCCACCCAGATCGAGGCGTTGAAAAAGGCTCTGTAATCATCTAGTCAGGCGCAAGATTCATTCAGTCGACTCTCTCATGCGAGGGGGTCGTCTTTTTATTCATTTTCGCAGTCATTGAACTGGAGCGGGACAAAGCTGCTGTGTTAGAATCACATTAGTTTGCATTTGAGGTGATTTGACTTATGGCTTCTCCACAGCCCGTCCCGAAATTGGCTTCTCCGGAACACCAGCGTTCCATTTACATCTTCTATGCGGTCCTCGCTGCCGCTGCGATTGGGACCGGCTTTTCCGACAGTCTGTTTTCCAACTATTTCAAGGATGCCTACCAGGTTACGGCTCTGCAGCGCGGCCTGATCGAATTCCCGCGCGAAATGCCCGGGGTGCTGTCGATCTTTCTCGTCTCGATCCTGGCTTTCATGGGTGATCTGCGCCTGGCCATGCTGGCCCACTCTCTGGTTGTGATCGGTCTGGCTTTGCTTGGCTTCCTGACCCCGCCGTACTTGATCATGCTGACGATCATTTTCTTTCACTCCATCGGCCAGCATCTCTGGTTTCCGCTCCAGAACAGCATCGGCATGAGCCTGATCCATGATGAAGCCAATGCCGGGCGCCTGATTGGCCGTTTCAACGGCGTCAGCACAGCCTTTGGCATGCTGGCCTCACTGCTGGTCTTCTTTGCTTTCCGGTCTGGCTTGTTCAGTTTCACAACCGACATCAAGACCACGTTTCTGGTCGGGGGCGTTGCCTCGCTGACCGTCGTTGGTCTGCTGTACTATCTCGACCGCCACCGCAACCACACCACGGGCGCTTCTGCTGCCGGAAAACCAGCTAGCCAAGGCTGGCCGCGCATGAAATTCGTTTTTCGCTGGCAGTACCGGCACTACTATGTCCTGGCGATCATTTTCGGCGTGCAGAAGCAGATCATGATGGTCTATGCGCCTTGGGTCTTGATCGACTTGCTGGGCAAAAAGGCCGACACCCTCTCGCTGCTCCTGATGTTCGGCTCCTTTGCCGGTATCTTCTTTACTCCAGCACTGGGCCGCTGGCTCGACCGGTATGGCATCCGGAAAATGTTGTTCCTCGATGCCTATTCCTTCATTGGTGTCTACATCGCTTATGGTTTTCTTGCTGCCGGCTTTACTTCGGGGGTCCTGCCCAAAACAGGCTGGGCTGTTCTGGCCGTCTATGCCTTGTTCATTCTCGACCGCATGTCGATGCAGATGGGCATGGTCCGCAGCCTCTATCTGCGGTCAATAGCTGTGACACCGGACGATATTTCGCCAACGCTTGTCACTGGGCAGAGCATGGACCATGTCGTGTCAATCACCATGGCGACACTGGGCGGTGTCATCTGGACCACCATTGGGCCCAAATACGTCTTCTTCATCGCCGCCGCCCTCTCCCTGGCCAATCTGTTCGTCGCGATCCGGGTCAAAGACAAAGTCTGACCAGTCAGCCATCCTGCGGGAATGGATGAGGCAGACGGGCAGAGTCAGCCCACTGCTTTGCGGTCAAAAGCTTTGCTTTGCCAGGGCTGGGCGGAGTCGTGCAATCAATTCCTTTGATTTGCGCAATGTAACCTATGTTATGAATAACCTATGTTATTAATAACATAGGTTCAAGTGTGAAATTCTTTGAATATTTTAGACCCGCTCTTGCTGATGCGCGACAAAAAGAACCGGTTGTCTGGCCGGTGAAAGACGTGCAGATTCAGGCTGGGGGTGTTTAATGCATGGGCTGGGTCTCGAACCAGAAACGGATCAGGTGGTCGTGGCTTTCGACGCCGTATGCGACGCTGTGTTGCTCGAGGATGCTGCGGACGATGGCCAGGCCAAGGCCGGTACCGAGGCGTCGATCGTCGCGGACCTGGCCGGAGCGATGGTAGCGGTCCCAGATTTTGGTGAGCTCATCAGCGGGGATCGTCTCGCCCTGGTTGGTGATCTCGATCCGGCTTTTGGCATCGATTGGATGGACATGGATACGGATGACACTGTCCGGATCGGCGTAATTGATCGCATTGGCCACCAGATTGGTCAGGACTTGCTCGAACTGGGCAGGGTCGAAGCGGATGTCTCCGTCTGAGCCTGTGCTGTCAAAGGTGATGCCGCGGGCAGCAGCCTCCAGTTCAAAGCGCATTTGAACGGAGGTCAGAACAGGGCCAACCGCAAAAATCTGGCTGCTCGGCGGCCGTACGCCGGCCTGGAGCTTGGAGTATTCCAGGATGTCCCCGACCACCCGGGTCAGGCGTGAAGCTTCATCGGCAATCAAAGTCAGCTGCTCACTGCGTTTCCGCTCGTCCGGCCAGGTCACATCGCGGACTGTTTCGGCATAGCCCTGGATCACGGTCAGGGGGGAGCGCAATTCGTGAGAAACATTGGCAATCAGCTCGCGGCGCAAGGTTTCTGTCACCTGTAGCTGCTGGCCCAGCTCATTGAGCGCCGTGGACAGGTCGGCAATTTCATCCTGGCCTTTGACAGTCAGGTGTGTCTGGTATTGGCCCGCTGCCAATCTGCGGGCAGCGGCAGTCGCAGCGAGAATGGGCCGGCTCAAGGTCCGGGACAGGACCAGCGCCAGGATGGTTGCGGCCAGGGCCAGGACGAGCGTGACCAGGGAGAGCTGGCTTCTCAGGACCCGGGCGGCCGTATCGACCGCATTCAGGGAAAACAGGGCAAAAACGGCGCCCCCTGCCGGCAGCGATTGGCCGACCAGGGCATAGCGCTGGGTACTGTCGCTGCCACTGATGATTTCACTGGCAGAAAAATCGCCCAGCTGGAACATGGTTTGCACATGGCGCAACGCCATGCCCATCATCGGCATCCGGGCCGAGGTATTGACCAGATTGCCCGAGGCATCGAGCACCAGGATCGTGGCGCCCGTTTTTTCACTCAGTGCGGTGACTTCCAGGGTGCTCGTCTGGGCTGCTTCCGAAACCGCCTGCTGGACATCGGCAATCAGCTGGTTCAGATAGGAATCGCGCATCAGACCGGCCTGGATCAGCCACAACAGGACAACCGTGAGCATAGCCATGGCCAGGAAACTGGCAAAGAATTTGAACAACAGATGGCGGCGCGGCAGCATCAGGAATCTCCCGTTTCAAAGCGGTAGCCTGTGCCCCAGACAGTGGCCACCAGGTGGCGATAAGGCGCAATTTTATCACGCAAACTCCGGATGTGGGTATCTACAGTACGGGCATCGCCGAAATAGTCGTAGCCCCAGACATGGTTCAGGAGCTGGTCGCGGGTGAAGACCTGGCGTGGACGCGACATCAGGAAAGCCAGCAGGTCGAATTCCTTGGGCGTCAGGGCTACTGCCTGTCCGTCAACAAAAGCCTGGTGCGAGGTCATGTCGACCTTGAGCCCTTCGGTTTCGTAGATCTGGCTGGCAGCGGTCGTCGCGCCGGAGCGCTTGAGCAGCGCTTTCATCCGGGCGACCAGCTCGCGCGGACTGAAGGGTTTGCTGACATAGTCATCGACGCCCAGTTCAAAGCCCAGGAGCCGGTCATATTCCTCGCTGCGGGCTGTGAGCATGATCACCGGGACATTGCTGTCTTCGCGAATGCGGCGCAGCGTGCCCCAGCCGTCGAGGCGTGGCATCATGACATCGAGCAGCACCAGATCGTAAGCCTTGGTCATGAAGGTTTCGATTGCTTCTTCCCCATCACCTGCTTCCGAAAATTGCCAGTTCTCGGCACGGGAATACTCCATCACCAGGTTGCGGATGCGGGGGTCATCGTCAACGAGCAGGATGTTCATGTTCAAGCCCTTCTGGCAAAAAGCCGGTTGATCGTTTCGGTGCTGAGCCAAAGCGCCAGGATCAGGAGGATGACGATCGGCATCAGGACTGTCAGAGAAACCTGGGTCGTCGCCAATGAACCGATGATGGGCGGAAACAACATGGTTCCTGCGTACGCCGAAGCCATCTGGAAACCAATGATGCTCTGGGAATGATGCTGGCCAAAGCGGGCCGGGGTCTCATGGATCATGCCTGGGAAGACCGGGGCGAATCCAAGGCCAACCAGGATGAAGCCGATCTGGCCGCCCGCAGTGGCACCAGCGAAGAAAATCAGGATGGCTCCCAGTAAGCTGGCGAAAATGCCAAACCGGATCAAGGCGTCTGTCTTGAAGCGGAAAGTCAGGAATCCGGTCAGGAACCGTCCCCCCATGATGCCGCCGAAATAGCTGGCCACGAAATTGCCTGCCTGTTCGACGGCCAGGCCGTGGACATTGACCATGAAACTGCCACCCCATAATCCCATGGAGATCTCGGCGCCGCAATAGAAGAAAAAGGAAAGCAGCGCCAGGAGCAGGCCTGGGGTCTTGAGCAAGTGGAGGCGGGGTGGCCCATTTCTGTCCTGGGAGCTATCGGACAGAATCTTGTCTTGCTCAGCCAGCGCCAAGGCCTCTCCAGTCGTCGTGGTCTCCGGGATCTCAGCCTGGGCAGGGTGAGACGGGAGCTTTTTGCCGACCTTTTCCCACAGGGGCAGGCTCAGGAACAGTACCCCAGCGAGAATCAGCTGGATTGTGGCAATGGTTTGATACCCCGTGCGCCAGTTGCCCGTCCGGCTGATGATCTGGGCCAGGATCACCGGGCTCAGGGTGGCACCCATGCCCCAGAAGCTGTGCAGCCAATTCATGTGGTGGGCTTTGTAATGCATGGCCACATAGCTGTTCAGGCCGGCATCAACCGAACCAGCTCCCAGGCCAAGCGGAATGGCAAAGGCCAGAATCCAGACATACGACGGTGTCAGAGCGTAGCCCAGCAAAGCCAGGCCGGTCAGCAAGGTGCTTATGAAATTGACTTTGCCCGTGCCAAACCGGCCCAGGACGGTACCGCTCATGAGGCTCGATACGATGGTTCCAGCTGTAACGACCAGGGCAATCATACCGGCAGCACCGATGGATACGCCCAGTTCCGGGTACATAGCAGGCCAGGCGGTACCCAGTGCAGCATCCGGCAGTCCCAGGCTGATGAAAGATAAGAAGATAATCGTCAAAAGGAGTCTGGCCATGGAGATCCTCCAAGTTGGTACGGGATGAGTCCAGCCTACTTGTTGCCCATGCAACTGAAAGCTACACTATTCACGATACACGACCGTACAAATGCATTCAAGCAGACAGTGTTTATCGGGAGACTGCCATGCCACGATTGGATCCATCACATTCCACCTCCCCATCCGTTCAATCGAACCAGCAATTTCCAGACAGGCTACCAGGGATCGTCCTGGTCACAGGTGCCAGTTCCGGAATCGGCTGGGAAACTGTCCTGTTGCTGGCCAGACAAGGCGTTACAGTCTTCGCAGCATCACGCACCATCGGTCAAAAGCTGGCACAGGTCCAGATTGATCCCGAGTTGCATCGTGTGATCCATACCGTCGAGTTCGATGTCCTTGATGAGAAAAGTTGCGCAGCGGCAGTTTCCACCGCACTTGACCACAAAGGCCGCTTGGATGCACTGGTTCACTGTGCCGGGGCTGGCCTGGCGGGCAGCATCGAAGAAATCCCGCTGGCAGACGCCATCTGGCAATATGACAACCTGCTTTTCGGCACGATCCGCATGTTGCGAGCCGTTTTGCCGCGAATGCGGCATCAGGGACATGGCCGGATCATCCTGGTCACCTCAGTCGCAGCAGCCATTCCGGTGCCCTTCCAGACATACTACAGCTCTGCGAAAGCAGCGGTCCATGCCCTGGCACTCGGACTTTCTGATGAAGTCCGGCCTTTTGGGCTCAAAATCACAATCGTCGCACCAGGAGATACCCGGACGGGATTCACAGAGGCCAGAAAGTTCTCCGGGTCGCTCACCCATTCCCCGTATGCGGAGCGTCTCAACCGGTCTGTCAGCCGCATGGCCCGGGATGAACAGAACGGTATGACGTCCCGCAGCATCGCTCAGGCCATCGTCCGGGAATTATCCCGCAAGCATCCAAAAATCATGGTCACGCCCGGATTGCACAATCAAGCCATGACGATGGCAGCCCGGATTTTGCCTTTACCGCTGGTGCGCTGGATTGTTCGGCTGCTTTACGGCTGAGGCAAACTCATTCGTTCCTGCTTCCAAATCCTGGCTGGATGGCATTTCTTAATCAATTGTCCTGACAAATGTGCTATGATGGATCTGTTTTTGATCTTCTTACACAACTTTCTCCGGAGGACGTCAGCCCATGGACTTGTTTCAGAAGTGTTATGACTACAACCGCGCCAAATTGGCCATGTCGCTGGATATCTATCCCTATTTCCATTACCTGAATTCAGGTCAGGACACTGAGGTCATGATGGAGGGCAAGCGGACCCTGATGTTCGGCTCCAATAATTACCTCGGGCTGACCTCGGACCCGCGGGTCAAGGAAGCCGCCATCAAGGCCATCGAGAAATACGGTACCGGTTGTTCCGGTTCGCGTTTCCTTAATGGCACCCTGGATATTCATATTGAACTGGAAGAAGCGCTGGCTGCCTTTTTGCAGCAGGAAGCCGCGCTGGTTTTTTCGACCGGCTACCAGTCCAACCTGGCGATCATTTCCTCTCTGGTCGGGCGCAATGACTATATCCTGTCGGATGCGCTCAATCATGCCAGCATCATCGATGGCACCCGCCTGGCAATCGGCAAGACGCTCAAGTACAAGCACAATGACATGGAAGACCTGCAGCGTCTTTTGGAGAAATGCGCCACAGAGGAAAGCGCCGGCATGCTGATTGTCACCGACGGGGTGTTCAGCATGGAGGGTGATATCTGTGACCTGCCGGGAATCGTCCGCCTGGCCCGCCAGTATGGTGCACGCATCCTGGTCGACGATGCCCATTCGATCGGTGTGCTCGGCGAACGCGGCCGCGGTACGGCGGAATATTTCGGCCTGGCCGACGAGGTCGACCTGATCATGAACACCTTTTCCAAGACGTTGGCCTCCCTGGGCGGCTGTGTCGCCGGCAAGGAGTCGGTCATCCACTACATCAAGCACAATGCCCGGCCCTTCATTTTCAGTGCCTCGATCCCTCCCGCCCAGATCGGGGCGGCCCGTGAGGCCCTGCGTATCCTCGAGCAGGAACCGCAGCGTGTCCGACGCCTGAATGAAATCGCCGCCTACATGCGGCGCGGCTTGTCTGCCCTGCCCCATGTCCGAGTCTTTGATAGCGGCAATGACCTGGTGCCGATTATCCCGGTCCTGACCGGCAGCATTGGCCGCACCCTGTATACAGCCCGCAATTTGCTGGAGGCTGGTGTCTACGTCAACCCGGTGCTGCCGCCGGCGGTACCCAAGGAGTCCTGCCTGCTGCGGACAAGTTACACGGCGACGCACACCAATGCCCAGCTCGATGAGGGGCTGGCGATTTTTGACGCGGTGACCTCGGCTATGGCTGCCAATACGGAGGTCGATTTCGATATTGATTTCTAAGGAAAACGCAGCATTCCAATACAAAAGGGTTAAGGGCAGTCATCAGGTGATCTGGTGACTGCTTTTTAATTTTAACCGTGCAGAACCTCGTATGATCCACTTTTTTATGTTGGTTCATACGAGGTTTATGCTTGTTATTCAAGGTTATTCCGTTATTCGAAACGCCCTGGATCGTGCAGGACACGGTTGGGCTGGTTTTCGATCTCGAAGTTCTTGTTCTCCCAGTTGCGGAAGACGGCTTTGTCCTTGCCAATGTAGAGCAGGTAGTTGGGCAGGATCGGGGTTTTGCCGAGACCTCCGGGTCCATTGACTATGTAGGTCGGGATAGCCATGCCGGACGTGTAGCCGCGCAGGTTTTCCATGATCTCGAGGCCTTCTTCAATCCGGACCCAGAAATGGGACGTACCCTGGACGGTCTTGGGGTGGAAAATGTAATACGGCTTGACGCGCAGGGTCAGCAGCAGCTGGTTCAGGCGCCGGACGATGAATTTGTTGTTGTTGACGCCGTTCAAAAGGACCATTTGGTTGCCGAGCGGGATACCGGCATCGGCCAGGCGATTGCAGGCGGCTTTGGCTTCGACGGTGATTTCGGCGGGAGAGTTGAAGTGGGTGTTGACGTAGAGTGGATGGTAGCGCTTGAGCATGTCAACGAGCTCAGGCGTGATCCGCTGCGGCAGTGTGACCGGGGTGCGTGTTCCGAGCCGGATGATCTCGACATGCGGGATCGAACGCAGGTCCTGCAGCAGCCGCTCGAGCGCCTGGTCGGACAACATCAGGGCGTCACCACCGGTGATCAGGACATCGCGCACCTCCGGTTGCTCGCGGACATACTGGACGGCAGCACGCAAGGTCGCCTCATCGACAGCGAGGTCGGTTTCGCCGATCAGGCGGCGGCGCTGGCAGAAGCGGCAATACATGCCGCACTGGTTGGTGACCTTGATGATCAGGCGGTCCGGATAACGGCGTGTGACCGACGGGACCGGGCTGGAATGTTCCTCGTCCATCGGGTCGAGGACGCCCTCTGGATTGAGCTCATCAATGGAAGGGACCGATTGGCGGCGGATCGGACAATCCGGGTTGGACGGGTCGATCAGGGACAGGTAGTAGGGCGAGATGGCAAAGCGGTAGCGCTGACTGACCTGACTAAGCTGATCCAGCGTACCAGGTTCCAGCGGCAAAAGGTCTGCAAGTTTTTCAACAGTCGTGATGCGATGGGACAATTGCCAGCGGTAGTCGGTCCATTGTTCTTTTGATGCGCCGAGTTTCTCGCGAATGGCTTTCTGACGCTGCTCGATGGCAGCCTGGTCAGAAAGGCCGGTGCGGATCTGGGGCAGGACATGCAAGTAGTCCTCTATCGTTTCATGCAGGTGTTGGCTGCGGTGTGTTTGATCCATGGTGTGGTCCTCCTGATGCCAGCTTATCAAAGCCGGTTCAACGAAAAATCGACGTTTTGTAAATAAACCTGGCGATCGTGCACCAATCTGAAAACTTTTTATGAATTCAAGGTTGTCAGATTGGATTTAAGTCAGGCAGCCAGGGGTTTTGGAACTGGCTGCCTGAAATTGACTATTGGTGATTCTGGACGATGGTGGAGGTGGCCTGGGTGAGCTGGTCTTTGAGGGCGGCCAGCATCTGGTAGCGCACGCTGGGCGAGACCTGGCAGATCTCGTTTTTGGTTTTTTCGATCATGGCCTCGAAATCCAGCCGGATGGCGTCGAGCATTTCGACCGCTTCGGTAATCTCGACCGCAGGCAGGCAGGGTGCGACGACGGTGGCACGCTGGACTGGCAGGCCAAGTTCGAGCGTTTCGTTATATTGGGCCGCGACAGCCGTGATACCTAGCTGGTGGCGGATCGTTTTCTGGAAACTGGCGATGACAGCAGGTTCTCCATGGACGAGCATGATCCTTTTGGGTTTCTGCTTCATGGCGGCGACCCATTCGAGCAGGCCATCCCGGTCGGCATGGCCGGAGAAGCCCTCGATCATTTCGATCCTGGCTTTGACGGCGATCTCCTCGCCAAAGATCCGGACCGTTTTTGCACCATCAACCAGCGCGCGGCCGAGGGTGCCCCGGGCCTGGTACCCGACAAAAATGACCGTGGAATCCTTGCGCCAGAGATTGTGCTTGAGATGGTGGCGGATCCGGCCGGCCTCGCACATCCCGCTGGCGGAGATGATGATCTTGCTGTCCGGGTCTTCGTTGAGCTGGCGGGATTCATCGGCGGTCTTCGTGAAATGCAAATTGTCGAAATCAAGCGGATGATCACCGCTTTCGATGTAGGCACGGGCTTCGTCGTCAAAGCAATCGGTATTTTTCTGGAATACCTCAGTCGCGGAGATCGCCAGCGGGCTGTCGATGTAGACAGGGGTGTCGTGGAGCAACCGGCGCTGGCGTTCGAATTTATCATATTCCTTGTTCAGGGAATAGATCAGCTCCTGGGTCCGGCCAACGGCAAAGGAAGGGATGATCACATTGCCACCCCTTTGCAGAGTTTCTTCAATCGCATGGACAAAGCGGTCGACTTTGTGATTGGGCCGGTCGTGCAGACGGTCACCATAGGTCGATTCGAGGATGAGGTAATCGGCACCGTCTATGACTGTCGGATCTCTGAGGATCGGGATGTTCTTGTTGCCCAGGTCACCGGAAAAAACGAGTTTGGTTTCGCCGCCGTTTTCCTTGATCCAGATCTCCAGGATCGATGAACCCAGGATATGCCCGGCATCGCGATACCGGACCCGGACGTCCTCGGCAGGATGCAATTCCTGGTCATAGCGAATGGACTGGAACAGTTGCTGGGTGTCGATGGCGTCCTGCATGGTGTACAGGGGCTCCTCGACGGGACGGCCGGAGCGGCTGTTCTTGCGCCGGCGCCAATTGTACTCTGTTTCCTGGATATGGCCAGAATCCGGCAACATGATCGCACACAGATCGACCGTTGCCTTCGTGGCATAAATCGGGTTGCGGTAGCCCTCGGCATAAAGCTTGGGCAACCGGCCGCTGTGGTCGATGTGGGCATGGGACAGGAGCAGGAAGTCAATCTTGTCGATCCGGAAAGGGAAAGGCTGGTAGTTGAGACGCTCTTCATGCGGCTGGCCCTGGTGCAGGCCACAGTCAATCAGGAAGGAGGTCTTTTCAGTTTCAACCAGATAGCAGGTGCCGGTTACAGTCTGGGCTGCACCCAAAAATGTCACTTTCATAAGGATCCCCTTTCTATATCACCTGGAGCCAGACACTTTTAAGGTAATGCGATTCCGGATAGCCCCCCAGGACCGGATGGTCGAAATCCTGGCGCCGGATATCAAGGATGCGGACGGTTCGCCGCGCATCCCGGGCTGCACTGAGGACGGTTTCCAGGAACAGAGCCTCCGGCATGTGGAACGAACAGGAATGCGTTGCCAGAATCCCGCCTGACTCCAGCATTTTAAAGGCACTGAGGTTGATTTCCTTGTAGCCGCGGGCGGCCCCGGCCTGGGCGCTGTGACTTTTGGCAAAGGCCGGTGGATCCAGGACGATGACATCGTAGCTGGCCTTGGCCCGGGCCTGCTCGCGCAGGAAGTCGAACGCGTTGGCTACAATCGGGGTCAGACGGTCAGAAAATCCATTTTGCCGGGCGTTGTGCACGGTCAGGTCCATGGCTGCAGCAGAAACATCGACTGCGGTCACTGCTGCTGCACCTCCGGCCAGGGCATTGAGGGCAAATCCGCCGATATAGGTGAAGCAATCGAGCACCCGTTTGCCTTGCACGAACGGCCGCAGATAGGCATGGTTGGCCTTCTGGTCGAGAAAATAGCCGGTTTTCTGGCCGCTGGCCAGGTCAATGGTCAGCCGCAGGCCATTTTCCAGTATGGTTTCCTGCGTCTGGTCCTGACCGGCATAGACTCGGCGATACAAGGGCAGCCCTTCTTTGCTCCGGATGGATTCCTCGTGCTGCAGGATCAATCGTTCGGGCTGGACCTCTGTGATCAGAGTCTCGCAGATGGCATCGAGATAACGTTCCATGCCCAGGGACAGGATCTGGACCACCAGGGTACGGGCGAACTGGTCGACAATCAGGCCTGGCAGTCGGTCAGCCTCGCCAAAAACCAGACGGTAGCTGTCGGTATCCGGGCGCCGGAATGGGCGCCGGAAGGCCAGGGCAGACCTGATCCGGGCTGTGATCAGATCAGCAGCGATGGTTTCATGTGTCTGGGTCAGGATCCGGACTGAAATCATAGAATGAGGATTGTAGAAGCCTGTACCAAGATAGCGGCCACGGAAATCAAGAACGTTGGCGACATCCCCCGGGGATGGATCGCCCGTCACGGATTCGATCTGGGTGCGGTAAACCCAGGGATGTCCCTGGGCGACAGCCTTGTGCATGCCATTCTTCAATGACAAGCTGGCCAGTGTGTCCTGTGTCCAGTTGGCTTTCGTATCCTGTGCCATGAGGGTCAGCGCTCCCGGGTCACAACTGCCAACAGCTGCTGGCGTAAACGCCGGAAATACTGGCGCAGAAACCAGGGCAGCAATGTCTGGTCAATCGGATAATAGAGACGGTGGCCGACGCAGTCAATCAACAGCGCACCCATCGTTCCGTCCTCAGTCCGGCCAAGGAAATTGACGACACCGGCAGCAGCTGAAGCAGCTTCCAGCAGTTGAGGTTCCTGGGTCAGAAGCAGCAGGAGGTTGCGGTCAGCAGACTGGGCGTCCTGGGCTACCAGATAGCGCAGGGCATCCCGGATGGTGAAATCAACGATGAAGACATTCAGTGGTGATTTTTCGAGCAAGAAGATGCGGTCATGGCGCGGGCGTCCCAGCAAGGGGATGAGCGGAGGATGGGAACGGATCAGGACAGTGCCCAGCACCGGGTGGTTGGCTTCGACCGAAAACCCAGTCGAACGGAGATGCTCGATCAAGGCAGATCCCATCTGCTGCGGTTCCAGTCCTGATACGGGGCAATTGAACCGGCTCATCCGGGCCAGGCGCTTGACACTTTCCGGATTGCCCGGGTCGAAGCGCTCAAGGGTGTAGCTGGATAAAATATGGCGCAAGGTCACATAAGCGAAAAGGGCGAACACCAACAGGCTGGCCAGAAAGACATAGAGCAACCAGCGGAATGACGGCTGTGCCAGCAAGGGCATCAGCTGCAAACCAAGCCAGACCAGGGCCACACTTGCCAGGATGAGCATGCCCGCCGGGATGATGACCTCTCGCTTGATCCAGTGGCGCCAGCCTCGCATCAGGCAATATCCTCGCCCAGAATAATGGAGACGGTCCGTTCGCGGCCATCGCGGATGATGGTCAGGTCGATGCGGTCACCGGGGGCGAACTGGTTCTTGATTTCATTGATTGCGGCTGTCGTCAGGGCTTCCTGGCCGTTGATGGCCACAATCACATCCCCCTGCCTGAGGCCGGCATCATCGGCGGGGCTGCCGGGTTCTACCTGGGTGATGTAAACGCCCACGGGCAGGTCATATTCTGCGGCCATGCTTTCATCGATATCCTGGGTGTAAAGGCCGATCCGGGGTTTGCCCGGCAGGGAACCGCTGCGGATGATCGTTTCGATGATCGGCTTGGCGTGGTCGATCGGGATGGCAAATCCAAGACCCTCGATTCCGGCGCCAGCATTCTTGGCTGTGTTAATCCCGATCACTTCACCAAAAGAATTGAACAGGGCACCACCGGAATTGCCGGCATTGATGGCGGCGTCAGTCTGGAGCAGGTAGAGAGTCTGGCCGTCAATGGTGACGGCACGGTCCAGGGCGCTGATGATACCGGCAGTGACGGTACCGCTCAACTCGCCCAGGGGATTGCCAATGGCCACCGCCAGCTCACCCACCTCGAGATCACTGGAATGGCCGAGGCGGACGGTAGGCAAGTCCTGGCCGTCGATTTTGAGCACGGCCAGATCGTTGCCTGGATCAGAGCCCACCCAGGCGGCATCGTAGGCGTCGCCATTGTCGAGGACGACCGAAATGGTGCGGGCGCCTGCAACCACATGGTGGTTGGTCACGATGTAGCCATCACGGGTCAGGATAAAACCCGATCCGGCAGCCGGTACCAGGCCCGTGTTGCCAAAGGGAGACGAGACGAGTGTTTCGGTATTGATCGCGACGACAGCAGGCTTGCCGATCCGGGCGATCTCCACGATCGACAGGGCGTTCCCGGCAGAGGGCTGGCCATCGGTGAGGTCGGATATGGAAAATTCCTGGTCAGTCGCGCCTGGTTCTGTGGTCTTGGCCGGTGGCTGGACCTGGTCGCTGGGCTGGGTTTGTTCGCGGATTTCAGGACGGGTTGGCAGGGTTGGCAAGGCAAACCGGCCTTCGAGGACAGGTCCTTGGAGTACCGCAAAAACGATCACGCCGGTCAGGACCGAAAACAGGATGGCTACAACCAGAAAGGCTGCTACCAGCGCGATGGTGCGGCCAGAACCCCGGCGGGGCGGCTGTGGGCCGCCGGCCGGGCTGCTGCCATAAGTGCCATGGGGATAAAAGTAGTCCGGATTCGGGCCAGGCTTTGAATCCTGGTTCCAGGGATCGTACGGCATAAGGCCTCTTTTCAGCTGACAGTACCGCGCTCGACATCGACACTGACAATCGAACCTGTTTTCAGGATCTTGGTGGCATTTTCGCAGGCATAGACCACAGGGATGTCCAGGGCCAGGCCGACGGTGGCGGTGTGGCTGCCCGGGTCATCATCTTCAACGATCAGGGCGACGGCCTTTTTCATCAGGTTGACCATGCTATTATCCGTATCGCGCGCAACCAGAACATAATCCGACCGCAAATCAGCCATGCGGACATCATCCGGGCTATCAATGACGAGCACTTCTCCGCTGACATTGCCCTTGCCGATGCCCTTGCCTTCGACCAGCAAGCGGCCGATGGTCTGGACTTTGAGGGTATTGGTGGTGCCGCTCATGCCGATCGGTGTACCACCGGTGATAACGACGACATCGCCATTGCTGACAAAGCCCGATTCCAGGGCCTTGTTCATGCCCAGCTCGAACATCGCGTCGGTTGCAAAGACCTCGCTGACGAGGAAGGGGTAGACACCCCAGGACAGGGACAGCTGGCGCAAAGACTCCTGTGAGACGGTGGTGGCGATGATCGGGCATTCCGGGCGGAAACGGGAGATCAGGCGGGCGGTGCGGCCACTGTGGGTGACTGCGACGATGGCCCGGGCTTTGAGGTCCATGGCGGTCATGCAGGTGGCATGGCTGATGGCATTGGCCACACTGGGGATCATCTGGTAGTTGGCCTTGTTGAAATTGCCCCAGTAATCGATGGTTTTTTCAGTCTGGAGGGCAATGCTGTCCATCATGGACAGGCTTTCCACGGGGTATTTGCCGGCAGCGGTTTCACCAGAAAGCATGATCGCGCTGGTACCATCGAGAATGGCGTTGGCCACGTCGGAAACCTCGGCCCGGGTCGGGCGCGGATTGCGCATCATCGAGTCCAGCATCTGGGTGGCGGTGATGGACGGTTTGCCGACCTTATAGCATTTCTCGATCAGGGATTTCTGGATCGTCGGGACTTCCTGGATCGGGATCTCAACACCGAGGTCACCGCGGGCCACCATGATGCCGTCTGAGACTTTGAGGATTTCGTCAAAATTGACCACACCTTCGCGATTCTCGATCTTGGCGATGATGTGCAAGTGTTCGCCGTTATGCTTTTCCAGGATCTTGCGGATCTCGAGCACGTCGGATGCCTTGCGAACAAATGAGGCGGCGATGAAATCAAAGCCATGCTCGATTGCGAATTTGATATCGGCGACGTCCTTGTCGGTCAGTGCAGGGAGATTGGTCGAAACGTTCGGCAGGTTGATGCTCTTGTGATTCGAGACCGGACCACCATTCTGGACCACACAGCGGAGCAGTTCATTTTCGATGTCCATGACCTCCAGCTCGATCAGGCCATCATCGATCAGGATGCGGTCGCCGGCCTTGAGGTCTTTGTGGATGTCCGCATAGGAAACCGGGATGAAGGTTTCGCTGCCCAGTTCCTGGGAAGCAGCCACGGTGACCAGGGCGCCTTCTTCGAGCTGGATGCGGTTATTGGCAAAATTGCCGGTGCGTATTTCCGGACCCTTGGTGTCCAGCAACATGGCGATCGGCAAGTTGAGCTGCTCGCGCAGTTTCTTGATCCTCTGGACGCGGCCGAGGTGCTCCTCATGGGAACCGTGGGAGAAATTGAGACGGGCAACATTCATGCCGCGTTGCATCAGGGAGAGAAGGACATCGTCCTGGTCAACAGCGGGGCCCATGGTGCAGATGATTTTAGTTTTTCGCATGGTGTATTCTCCTATTCCATATCAGGTTTGAATTTCAATTGTTTGCGGATCACAAAGTCCAGGAGCCGCTGGATCCAGCGGACGGCAAGCAGGAACAACGTTGGGACCAGCACGCAGGCAGCGATGACCAGGGTTGTGCGCAGCAAGACTAACAGGCTGCCCAGGATAATGCCGAACATCATGGCGCTGGCGTTGTTCAGGGCATGGAACCGGTCGGTCATGTCAGCGATAGACTCGTTGGCCTGCGCGAGCAAGCTCTGTGCCAGATGACTGGTGTCGATCCGGACCAGCGGCATGGCCACAGCAAACAGCACCAGGATCGCCAGGGCGTATTTGAGGGCAATGACCACCAGGATCAGCATCCTGACGAGCCGGTTGTGCCGGTAGTAATGGCGGCAGAGCAGGGGGTTTGACAGAAGCAGGGCCAAAAGGAGCAGGACTGGTACAGGCCAGGGCCAGATCCAGCGGGCTGCATGGTCTGGGCTCAGGATCAGAAAACCAAAGGCACCTGCTGCCACAAGACCGACCAGCATGTGGAAACCCGCATGGCGATGGGTTTCGTACTCTGTATCGCTCCATTGTGGACCGAGCAAATACCCCTCGAGAAAGTCCATCCCGCACCACCTTCGCGTGTCATTGCGCCCACCGGCATTGGCTGTATTCTAGCATAAATCAGCTCGCATAAAAACAGCCCCGGCACCTCCTGTCCGGGTGCGGCGCTGATTGAAGCCGTGATGATCGGGTTTTGTCCAGAGGGTGTGGCCGGGTTCCGAGTCGTGTGGGCAGGTCTTTAACGGAAGGAAAAGGGCAGGCGGCTGATGGTCTCGATTGTCTGGCTCAGCTCCTGCCAGCCCTCCGGCAAAAAGCCGCTGCCGGTGCCCTGGCGATAGCCAGATGGGGTTTTAAGCGAAAGGGCCCAGGCGATCTTGCCATTTGAATCGTCACAGGCGAGGGTGGCAGGACTGCTGGCAGGGGGTTCCTGGGTCATGAGCCGGCTGCTGGCAGCAGGCTGGTGAGCCATGTCCGGCAAGTCAAACCGCTCCAGGGAACACATCAGGCGCTGGCGCAGGGATTCGATCTGATCCGGTCGCAGGGAACGCGTGAAATTGTTCGTCCAGGTATTGCTTTCCCGCCAGGTCATGTAGCCGCGGGCAAAGTCAATATGGACCGATAAAAATCCTTTGCGATAGACAGCAAGTTCGCAATCCAGTGCCTCAATGTCCCGGATAGACATGTATACCTCGATCAGCTCAGGCCAAGGCCTGTGTTCACAGGAAATTTCCAATATTATAACACAATTTCACTTGACGAACGAATGAAACATTTGATCAGATTTCCCAAGATACACACTCTTTTTTTATGGAAACTGTGACGTTGCCATTCTGTCGTCAGGCCAATCGGACTGCCGTGCCGGAATCAGAAAGGCGCATCGACCAGCGCCTGCAGCAGCAAGACCAGATCAGACAGGTCGTCGAGTGCCAGATTTTCTGCATTGGAATGAACCTGCTGCATGCCACAGGAAAGGACCATGCCGGATAGTCCCGCGCGGGACAGGACATTCAGATCGCTGCCACCTCCTGTAGCGATCAGGCGGGCTGATTTCCCGATGGCTATGCACGCAACCTGGAAGCGGCGTGCGACGGGCTGGTCTGGATCCACCCGGTACGGATGGTAGGACGCGTGGGTTTGCACCGTAACGGACGCACCTGCCCCGGCTGCAGCCAGTTCCATGCAGTCTACCATGTGCTGGACTTGGGCAGTCAGCCGCTGGGGATCCAGCGAACGACATTCCGCTGTGACCTTGCAGCTGGCCGCGACGATATTGGTTTCGCCACCACCTTCGATCCGGCCGATGTTGGCTGTGGTTTCCGGGTCGATCCGCCCCAGCTGCATCCGGGCAATCCCCTGTGCGGCCACTGCAATCGCACTGATGCCGGTTTCCGGGGCGATGCCAGCGTGGGCCGGACGGCCGTGCACTTCAAAATGCAGGTGCACATGTCCAGGAGCGGCAATGACTCCGATTCCCGGGGCCCCACTGGTGTCGAGCACATAGCCTTCCCGTGCTTTCAGGACATGGGTGTCAAAAACGGATATCCCCTGGAGATGGACCTCTTCAGCTACTGAAAAGAGCAGTTCCAGAGGACGATGGGGCATTTTTCGATCACGCAATTCATGGAGCAATGCCAGCACTGCAGAGACTCCTGCCAGGTCATCGGCGCCAAGGATGGTGGTTCCATCGCTGCGGAAAATCCGGTCATCGCCAAGAAAAACATGTTTGCCCCGGCACGGCTGGACGGTGTCCAGGTGTGTGGAGAACAACAGGGCGGCTTGGTCTTGCCGGAATGCGACTTCCTGACCGGATGGTTTTCCGGCATCCGGAAGATCCTGGAGAGCCCAATTGGCCGGCACTCGGCAGAGCAGATTTCCGGTCGTGCCACCGATACGGCTGGCTGCATCGTCTTCTGCAACATCAAGTCCCAGGGATGTGAGTTCAGCCTTGACCGCATCGGCCACAGCGCGCTCCTCCAGCGATGGCGCGTCCAGCGATGCCAGGTGCAGGAACAGTTCGATCAGGCGTTGTTCATCGATCATGGCAGACTCCCTGTTTTCATAAAAAATCACTGGCGAGCAGAAGGCCAGGGAAACCTTGCTGGCGCAAGACCTCATACGTAACCACGGCCACGGCATTGGCCAGGTTCAGGGACCGGCTCTCCGACTGCATCGGGATGCGGATGCAGCGTTCCGGATGCGCCTGCAAGAGGGACTCTGGCAAGCCTTTGGTTTCCTTGCCAAATACCAGGACGGTATCCTCTGGATAGGCGGGTTCAGCATAGGTCCGTGGTGCCTTCGTGGTGGCATAGAACAGGCTTTTCCCGGCAAAGGCCCGGTACCAGCTGTCAAAATCCGGCCAGATGGTCAAATCGAGGTCAAACCAGTAGTCCAGGCCGGCCCGCTTGAGCTGGCGGTCACTGATTGAAAAACCCAGGGGCTCGACCAGATGCAGCCTGGAAGCCGTCGCCACACACGTACGGGCGATGTTACCGGTGTTCTGGGGGATTTCTGGTTCGATCAGGACAATTTCAATCATGGTGGTGTCTTCTTTCCTTCTCCATCTGGTCCTGGGCGAATTGCTCCAGCTTCTTGAGGCGATGGTTCATGCCGGATTTGCCGAGCGGCGGTTCGAGGGTCTCCCCCAATTCCTTGAGGGACAAGTCGGGATTCTCCAGCCGGGCCCGGCCGGCGGCGGCAAGCTCCTCTGGCAGTGATCCGAAAAGACCAGACTTCTCCAGGTAATGAAGCAGCTCCAGCTGGCGGGCTGCTGTATTGGCTATGCGGGTGCTGTTGGCACTGTCACAGTTGACCACACGGTTGACCGTGTTGCGCATTTCTTTCTCCACCCTCAGGGACTCGAAAGCCAGAAGCGATTGATGAGCCCCGCAATGCAGGAGAAAATCGGCAATCTGCTGGCCTTCCTTGATGTAGACGACGGTGTGGCCATGGCGCCTGACTAATCCGGAGCGGATGTCGAGATCTGCCAGGAACTGTCCCAGCCAGAGGGCGACATCTTCTCGGCGCAAGTCGAATTCGAGGTGATAGGCCTTGAGTGGATCGCGGATGGACCCACTGGCCAGAAACGCAGCGCGCAGGATCGCCCTGGTACAGTGCGGCGCTCTGTCCAGGTCAAGCCGGAAGGGGCCTGCGACCACATCGACGCCTAACTGGCCAGAAAGGTCCTGGCGAATCAGTGCAACCAGATCCTCCGGTGCGAGGACGATGCTGAGGGTTTCTCTGCCTGCTGACAGTTCAGGTGCCACGTGGTAACGCTCCAGGACCAGGCGGGCGACCAGTCCGGCATAGCTGGGATTGGCAGTGGTCAGGATGATTTCACTGGGACTTTGGCGATGGGCGCAGGCGAGTGCCACCGCCAGCTCTGCCAGTTGGCAGTTCCGTTCACTGCCGCTTTGCAGGTTGAGTTCATCCTTGATCTGCTGGGAAAAGCTCTGCGGAGGACGGCCAGCAGGTCTGGCCGGATGGCTTGATGGACCGGTCATCGATGCGCCAGCCCCAATCCAAGGACCAGGCGGGCCAACAAGGTGTGGTCATGGCGAATGACACCTGAGCTGACAATAGCCAGGGGTGCTTCAAACACCTGGACTCCCAGGCTCTGCAAAACGTCCTTGTCCGCCAGGACAGGCACGGCGCTTTCCAGCTGGTATTTTTCGATCAGGCGATCTTCGATCCAGGCATTATTGGTGATGCAATGGTCGATCAAACCGCGGCCACTCGCTTGCCCGGCATGTTCAAGGATGGCCCTGACATGGTCGCTGGCGGTATAACCGAGTGTCTCAGCAGGCTGGGTCATGATGTTGCTGACATAGATTTTCGCGACCGGATTTTTCCGGATGGCTGCGACAATCGGGGGGAACAGCAAGTTGGGAATAATGCTGGTGTAGAGGCTGCCCGGACCGAGCACAATGACTTCGGCCGACTGGATCGCCTGGACGGCTTCCGGCAAAGGGTGGGCATCTTCCGGTAGCATGGCCAGGCGAACGATCCGGTTATCCGGGCTGGGCTTGCGTGCGCCAATCTGGGCTTCGCCCTTGATGGTTGTTCCGTCGGCCAGATGGGCGACCAGGTCAATGGTCGATAAACTCACCGGCAAGACTTTGCCTTCCACAGCCAGGACTTTTGAGACATTCCGGATCGCATCGGTGAAATTGCCGCAGACTTCATTCATCGCGGCGATGAACAGGTTGCCAAAGCTCTGGCCCTGGAGGCGGCCATCCTTGAAGCGGAAATTGAACAGCTCGGACAGCAACGGTTCCGTATCTGCCAGGGCCAGGATGCAGTTGCGGATATCACCCGGAGGCAGCATGCCAAGATCTTCGCGGAGCATGCCGGACGAGCCACCGTTGTCGGCGACCGTGACGATGGCGGTCAGATTGTGCGAGTACAGTTTCAAACCGCGCAGCAACATGGATAACCCGGTGCCACCACCAATGACAACCACGCGCGGACCTGACTCGGGATTTTTGGCGAACTGGATCAGGCGTTCATCAAAATCCAGCATCATCAGACTTCCGGTGTGCTGCGCTTGCTGAAATAGCGGGAATCTTTCTGCAAGTCGCGGTGATCGACGACGATCGAAACCTGGCTGTTTTCCAGCCGTTTGGCCAGAGCTTCAGCGAGCGCCACTGACCGGTGGCGTCCGCCGCTGCAGCCGACTGCGATCATCAGGCGGACTTTGCCTTCACGGATGTACAGCGGGATGGTGAAATTGAACAGATCGACTTGCTTGTCCAGATAGGCTTCTGTTTCGGCAAATGAAAACACATAGTCGCACACATCAGGGTCGAGTCCGCTCTGGGGGCGCAGCAGTTCCTGGTAAAAGGGATTGGGCAGGAAGCGGACGTCCAGTACGCAGTCACTGTCGACCGGTACACCATATTTGAAACCAAATGACTGGACAAGGATGGTCATTCGCTTGTCCAGGCCCGGTCCGGAAAGCATGGCGTAGATCATGTCACGCAATTCAGCCGGCCCCAGATTGGATGTTTCGACGATGTCTGAGACGCGATCTTTCAAGGGGGCCAGACGGTCGCGTTCAAGGGAAATGGCCTGGGCCAGACTGCGGCCATGCGCCAGCGGATGGTTTCTGCGACTGAGCTTGTAGCGGTTGATCAGGACCTGGTCCGTCGCATCCAGGAAAACAATGCGCAGGCTGTGTCCCTGCTCGCGCAGGAGCTCCAGGACTGGCACCACTTCATTGAAGAGATTGGAGCTTCGTACATCGATGACGATGGCGAGCCGGCTGCCCTTCTGCAAGGTCGGATTAAGGTCCCCGTTTTTGGCCAGATACGTCTCCTGGTAGGTCCGGATCAGTTCCGGGATCAGAGACGGCGGTAAATTGTCGACACAGAAAAAACCCATGTCTTCCAGGTAGTTGGCTGCCAGGCTTTTCCCGGCTCCGGACATGCCTGTCAAAATCAAAATTTCCATAGGGCTCCTTTGTCGCAGCTTATTGATGCAGATACCATCTGCCCGGCTGGCTTGGGCGCTGCGCCATCACCTAGTCCCAGTCACCAATGAACAGGACCTCCCGTTCGAGTAAAATTCCCGTTTCGCGTTCGACCGTTGCCTGGACATGGCAAAACACAGCTGCAACATCAGAAGCGGTCGCCTGGCCGTGATTGACGATAAAGCCAGCATGCTTGGTCGATACAGAAGCCCCGCCGACACTAAATCCCTTGAGACCGCAATCCGCGATCAGTTTGCCGGCATAATGGCCGGGCGGGCGTTTGAAAGCACTCCCGGCACTGGGCAGCTCCAGAGGTTGCGAGGTCCGGCGACGCACCGCCAGTGCAGCCATATCAGCCAGAATTTCAGCCGGATCCTGCGGCGCGAGGCAGACGGTTGTCTCGGTCACAATCCGGTCTGTCCCTTTGAAACAACTGGTACGATAGCCAAAGGCGAGTTCTGGCCCTGCAGCGGTGTGCTCAGACCAATCTGAAGCCAGGTACCGAGCCGAGCGGACTACATCGGCCATGCAGTGTTCATAGGCCCCCGCATTCATCATCACAGCCCCACCGATCGTGCCGGGGATACCAGACGCAAACGCAAGGCCGCCCAGTCCTTCCCGGGCTGCAAATGCCGCCACACTGGAGAGCAGGGCTCCAGCCTCGACGACAAGGCAGTCACCCTCACGCCGGATGGCAGCCATCGGTTGGCCGAGGCTGATGACAAGCCCGCGGATCCCCCTGTCGGCAACAACCACATTGGAACCATTGCCAAGAACCGTGACAGGCAGGCGGTGCTGTCGAGCCATCCTGAGGATGGCGGAAAGTTCGGCCGCCGATGTTGGTTCGATGAAAAAGTCAGCCGGACCACCCACGCGAAATGTCGTGTGGACTGACATCGGTTCTGCCCTGCGCAACCGGTCGCTGCCCAAGGCCAGCACGGTGGCCAGATCAGCGGCAAACAAATCCAGCTGGGCAACCGTCAACTGTGGATGTTCCTGGCGATCTGCTAAGGTCATTGCAAGTTGCCCCTGCCTCAGGTTGAAGGCCCAAACACACGGTCGGTCAGAGCTTTGGCAGCATTGTAACCCATCGATTTCTGGCGGAAGTTGATGGCAGCAACCTCGACAATGATCGCCAGGTTGCGTCCAGGGCGAACCGGAATCGTGATGGAGGGCACGTCTATCCCGAGGATGGAGGTGGTTTCTTCGTTGATGCCGAGACGCTCGTAAGTCTTCTTTTCATCCCAGAGCTCGAGATTGATGACAAAGTTGATGTTTTCCTGCATTTTGACTGATGAGACACCATAGAGCTCCTTGACATCGAGGATACCGATGCCGCGGATCTCGATCAGGTGGCGGATGATCTCCGGCGCCCGGCCGAGCAAGGTCGTGTCGGAAACGCGGCGGACCTCGACCAGGTCATCGGCAATCAGGCGATGGCCGCGCTTGACCACCTCGAGGGCGGTTTCACTTTTACCGACGCCGCTTTCACCCAGAATCAGGATCCCTTCACCGTAGACCTCGATCAGGACACCATGCATCGACATGCGCGGGGCCAGCTCGACATTGAGGTATTTGACGATGGCCGACGTAAAATCGGATGTAGGCAGACTGGTGCGCAAGACCGGCGTTGAATATTTTTTTGAACATTCGAGCAGTTCCGGGTGAGCTTCATGGTTCCGGGTCAGGACCAGGCAAGGAATCCCACGCGAAAAAAGGGCGTCGATCCGCTCGTGGCGTTCTTTGCTCTCCATGCGGTCCAGGAATGCGGTCTCCATATTGCCCAGGACTTGGATCCGGTCTGGGCCAAAATGGTCAAAATAGCCCGCCAGCTGCAAGCCGGGGCGAGTGACGTCAGCGACTGAGATGCGGATCTCCTCGAGGTTGCCGTATTCGGCAATGACCTCAAGTTCAAATTCCTTGACAATGCTCTGAAGAGATACGGGTGCCATAAAAACCTCCGGCTCATAAGCGGCTGCGACTTGCCATCTGATTTGCACTCAAAGATGGCAGTCGTGCTCAGGTTGATTATAAACAAAAAGACAGGGGCAGGAAAGGCGAGACCGCCAGACTGCCCGTGCATGCGATGAAAAAAGGCTGTCCCGGCACAGAAACACATCTGCTTCCAAGACAACCTCTACTCTGGAGCGGGATACGAGATTCGGACTCGCGACTTTCACCTTGGCAAGGTGACACTCTACCACTGAGTTAATCCCGCAACTGCACCAGTGATTATAGGAAAATCACTTGGGCTTGTCAATCGGTTTCTCCGCCAAGACGCTTGATGGCTGCGACGATTTCGAGCCGTACAGTCCGGCTGGTTTCCGGGTGGCTGTCGAGCCAGGATCTCAGGACTGCAATGCCACGCGGGTCGCCGAAATCACCGAGGCAGAGCGCTGCCACTTGCTTGTCTTCAGCGCGGCGGAAAGCGGTGCGCATGGCCGTGAAGCTTTCTGGCGCATGACTTGAGCGGCCTGCCTCGGAGAGGAAAATCATCAGGGCCTCAACAGGACCTGAGACCGAAAGTCCGCTGTCAAGGGCGGCCTGCAGCCGCTCAGTCAGCCAGAGGACGGACGGGGGTGCATGCTGGGCAAGAACCTGCTTGATCGCATCTGTGACCAGATCATCGGGCAGTGATGTCGTCATGAAGTGGTCGAGGATGAGGTTGAGCTGAGTCTCGGTGCAGCAAGATCCGACGGCCAGCAGGAGGCGGCTCAGTGCCAGGGAACGGGGGTCTTCGAAATCCGCCTGCAGACGGTTGAAATCCTCCTCCAGGATGAATTCAACGACAGCACTGCAGATGGCTGGATCCGCTACCAGAAGCTTGCCGATCGGCTGCGGCAGCTCATCGTCACACAAGGCAGCGGCATGCCAGGCGAGTTCTACCACCTGGTCCGGCTGCGGGTGGTCCGGGAGCCAGTCGAGTGGCCGGCCCTTGAACAACACCGTCTGGTCCTGGTCATCATAAACGACCAATTCCCGGTCGAACCAGGGCTGGCAGTCGATCTGGACTTGGCAGACATCCGATTCGGACTCGAACTGTTCCAGAGCGTGATGGTACTGTTCGCCATACCAGACATTATATTGCAGCATGATATCGGACAAGACAGGATCAAATTGCATGGGATCATCCTCCGTATTGGATAGCCTCTACTGGCGCGATGGAAGCCTCCGCCGAATAGGAAAAGCCTCCGGTTTTAGCGGAGGCTTGTTTGTTTTGGAGGCACCACCCAGACTCGAACTGGGGAGTAAAGGTTTTGCAGACCTCTGCCTTACCACTTGGCTATGGTGCCAGATGCGATTGGCCGGTGTTTCCACCGGCCAATCATGATGGAGCGGGATACGAGATTCGGACTCGCGACTTTCACCTTGGCAAGGTGACACTCTACCACTGAGTTAATCCCGCGTTTTGGTGGGTACTACAGGACTTGAACCTGCGACCCCATGCGTGTGAAGCATGTGCTCTCCCAGCTGAGCTAAGCACCCATAAGGTGGTGACCCGTAGGGGAATCGAACCCCTGTTTTCGCCGTGAAAGGGCGATGTCTTGACCGCTTGACCAACGGGCCATATATGGTAGCGGCGGTCGGATTCGAACCAACGACACTTCGGGTATGAACCGAATGCTCTGGCCAACTGAGCTACGCCGCCACGTCTGAGGCACTTGCGTGTTTCACACGCTAGATGATCATACCAGCGAAAAAGGTCTTTGTCAAATGGTTTGCAAAAATTTTTCGCTGGAATTTTTACATGATTGCCAGGTGGAGACCCAATCCATTTCGGCTACCTGTTGCGATCTGTTGCGACGAATGACCGGAACAGTCTGTTTCACCTGCGCGAAAAAACTCGCCCCGGGCATCGATCCCTGGGGCGAGCATTTCTTTCGAGACAACCAGCAGCAAGTAAGGATTCTTACTTGATTTCGACAACAGCGCCGGCTTCTTTGAGCTTGGCGGCAACAGCGTCGGCGTCTTCCTTGCTGACATTTTCCTTGATGGCTTTCGGAGCGCCGTCGACGAGGTCTTTGGCTTCCTTGAGGCCAAGGCCGGTCAGCTCGCGGACAGCTTTGATGACGTTGATCTTGGCAGCGCCAGCTTCCTTGAGGATGACGGTGAATTCGGTCTGTTCTTCAACGGCAGCAGCCGGAGCAGCGCCACCGGCAGCCGGGGCAGCAACAGCCATTGCAGCGGCGGACACGCCGAATTCAGTTTCGAGGGCTTTGACGAGTTCAGCCAGTTCCATGACGGACAGGGCCTTGACATCTTCGATGAATTTGGTGATTTTTTCACTAGCCATGGTAAATACCTCCATTTTTTATTGATCCATTCTGGATCTTGTGGTTGCTTGTGCAGGGTATGGATTATTCAGCTGCGACGACAGCGAGCTCAGCTACAGTGGCAGCGCCATTTTCTTCGCCTTTCTTGGCGATTTCGTTGAGCGCGACAGCCAGACCGGTGATCGGAGCCAGCAGGGTGAACACGACTTGTCCGTAGAGCACGTCTTTGCCAGGGATGGCCGCCAGATTCTGGACATCGCTGGCAGAAATAGCTTTGCCTTCCAGGACGCCGCCAACGATCTTCATCACGTCGAATTTGTCAGCAAAAGGTTTGACAGCCTTGGCCGGAGCCGTGATGTCTTCTTTGCTGTAAGCGATGGCGATCGGGCCTTTGAGCATCTCTTCGACGCCGGTGACACCAGCAATCTCGAGCGCACGGCCAGACAGGGTGTTCTTGATGACTTGGTATGAGACGCCGGCTTTGCGGAATTCTGCACGCATCGCAGTGTCCTGGGCAACGGTCAGGCCGCGATATTCGACGAATACCATGGCTTGAGCCTGCTTGAACTCTGCAGCAAGATCAGCAACGACCTGAGCCTTCTGATCAAGAATCTTCTTACTGGGCATGGGAGTACCTCCTTTTTTAAAAATTAAAACCCCTCACGCCGGCAAGACATGAGGGGTTGCAAGACAAATCCAGATTGCATGTCGCTTGCGGGACCAGGCGCAGGGCCTGATGCCGGAAGAGATTGCGCGGGTTTGGTTTGCTACCTCGGCAGGATGGTCTTTTCAACCCGTCCGGGGACGGATTCCTGCTGTCTTGGGCGCATTGGACAAGTATAGGCGGGCCAGGTCAGATTGTCAACAATTAACCCAGCTTGGTGGTGTTGACTTTGATCCCGGGGCCCATGGTCGAAGTGATGGTGACACTACGCAGGTAGTGGCCCTTCGCTGCGGCCGGTTTGGCCTTGATGACGGCATCCATCAGGGTCTTGAAGTTCTCAGCCAGCTTGTCCTGGCCGAAGGAGACCTTGCCGATGGGGCAGTGGATGATGTTCGTCTTGTCGAGGCGGTATTCGATCTTACCGGCTTTGATTTCGGCAATCGCCTTGGCGATGTCCATGGTGACAGTGCCGGACTTCGGGTTAGGCATCAGGCCTTTCGGACCGAGCAGCTTGCCGAGGCGGCCGACCACACCCATCATGTCCGGGGTGGCAACTACGACGTCATAATCAAACCAGTTTTCTGAGGTGATCTTGGCAACCAGCTCATCTGCACCGACAAAATCAGCACCGGCAGCGGTCGCTTCATCAGCTTTCGGGCCCTTGGCAAAAACGAGGACGCGCTTGGTGCGGCCGGTGCCATGGGGCAGGACGACAGCGCCGCGGACCTGCTGGTCAGCATGGCGGGAGTCGACACCGAGACGGATGTGCAGCTCGACTGATTCGTCGAATTTGGCCTTGGCAGTCTGCTGGACCAATGAGATGGCTTCGGCTGGCTCGTAGCTCATGGAGCGGTCGACCAGTGAAGCAGCGGCAGTGTAACGTTTACCCTTCTTCATTTACAATCCTCTCCTTCGCCTTAGCCTTCGATGACCACAATGCCCATGCTGCGGGCAGTTCCAGCGACCATGCGGGCGCAGGATTCCAGGTCGGAAGCATTGGTGTCGACCAGTTTGATCTGGGCGATCTTCATGACTTCAGACTGGGTGATCTTGGCGACTTTGTCTTTGTTCGGCTTGCCCGAACCACTTTCGATGTTGCAGGCTTTCTTGAGCAATACAGGCACCGGTGGAGTCTTGGTAATGAAAGAGAAGGAACGGTCCGCATAGACCGTGATGATGACCGGAATGATCAGGCCGACATCCTTGGCAGTTCTTTCATTGAACTCTTTGACAAACCCGGCGATATTGACGCCGTGCTGACCCAGAGCTGGTCCAACCGGTGGCGCTGGCGTAGCTTTACCTGCTGGGATCTGTAATTTTACATACCCGGTAATTTTCTTGGCCATATACGTCCACCTCCCAAAATAGTTGCCGGGCGAGTCCCGGCTGCCTTATCTTCGACGCCTGGAAGAGGCGTGAGGAATCTCATGAAAATTCGTGTAAAGGGATCCAGGTTCAGATGCGCAGGATCTGGGTCAGTTCCAACTCGACCGGGGTCTCGCGGCCAAACATGGAAACAAGCACACGGACCTTTTTCTTTTCGAGGTTGATCTCCTCGACGGTACCGATAAAGCTCTCCAGTGGGCCATTGATGACCTTGACGGAATCCCCGATGCCGTAGTCGACCACCGGTTCCCAAGATGACTCGAGGCCCATCAGCATGAGCTCTTCTTCGGTCAGGGGAGTCGGTTTCGAACTGCTGGGGCCGACAAAACCAGTTACGCCGCGGGTATTGCGGACGATGTACCAGATCTCATCGGTGAGTATCATCTTGACCAGGACATAGCCAGGATAGATCTTGCGCTGGGTGACCTTTTTCTTGCCATCCTTGATCTCGACCTGTTCTTCCATCGGCACGGAGACTTCCTGAATGAAGTCGTGGATACCACGGTTCTCAACGATCTGTTCAAGGGTTGCCTTGACTTTGTTTTCGTAGCCTGAGTAAGTGTGGACAACGTACCATTTGGCCTCGTTGGGCGCACTATTCAAAGCATCTGCCATTGATGAGCTCCTTAGGACCGCAGCGCCAACCGGCGGTCAGTTTGCGGCGGTGGTTTCTGAAGGCGCAGCCGCAGCTGTGGTTTCGGCCACCTCGGCAACAGCCGGCTCAGTAGCCGACGTTTCAGTCACGACAGTGGTGGCGGTTGTTGCAGCCGGTGCTGCAGGTGTATAGAAACCAACAGCAGAGAGGATGCCGCCGAGCAGGGAATCAACAGCAAACAGGATGGCGCCCGCAAGGACGATGATCGCTAGGACAGTCGCGGTGCTCTGGACCAGTTTTTTCCGGTCGGGCCACATGATCCGTTTGGTTTCGGCTTTCATGCCGGCAAAGAAGGCGGCAAGGCCTTTACCCATGCGTGTGAAATAAGCGACGAAACGGTTGCCCCCGCTTTTGCCGGCTTTTTTCTCAGCTGGTTTGTTGGTTTTGCTGTCTGCCATAATCAATACATCCTGACCAGCGTGAAGCCGTTTATTTTGTCTCGCGATGAACCGTGTGCTTGCGGCAGAACCGGCAATATTTCTTCATTTCGAGTCGGTCCGGGTCGTTCTTCTTGTTCTTCATCGAATTGTAGTTGCGCTGCTTGCAATCGGTGCAAGCCAGGGTGATCTTGTCGCGCGCGCCTGCCTTAGCCATGGTTCAATCCTCCGCCTTGTCTATATCAGTCTGAATCGGGTTTCTTTCCATAAAAAAAGATCCCTCTTGTGGATGAGCAAACAAGAATTTACCACAAAGGAGGGATCTTGTCAAACAAAATTCAGCGGCGCTTTTTCAATTCAGCATAAATGGAGTCGAGGGGGATGTCGCTCTGGACGAGCAGGACATTGAGATGATACAGCAAGTCGGAGACTTCGTAAATGATTTCGCCGGCATTGTTGTTCTTGGCAGCAATGATGACTTCAGCTGCTTCTTCACCGATTTTCTTGCAAATCTTGTCGACCCCTTTATCAAACAGGTAATTGGTGTAGGAACCCTCCTTGGGGTTTTGCTTGCGGTCTGAGATGACGGCGTACAGCTCGTCCATGATGTTTCCGATCTGGCTCATGTGTGTTCTCCTTATAGTTCGTTGATCTGGCGGTAAAAGCAGGAATGGCTGCCGGTGTGGCAGGCCGGTCCGATCTGGTAGATGTCAGCAATCAGGGTATCGGCATCACAGTCAACCGCCAGATGACGCAGCTGCTGGAAATGGCCGGACGTTTCGCCTTTGAGCCAGAGCTTCTTGCGGCTGCGGCTGTAGTAATGCATCAGGCCGGTAGCCAGGGTTTTCTCAAAGGCTTCCTGGTTCATGTAGGCCAGCATCAGGATCTCCTGGCTGGACTGTTCGCGGACGATGACAGGGATGCGGCCATGGTCGTCGAGTTTGAGTTTGGGCCAGTAATGGCCGGACAGGACCAGGCTCTGGCCGAATGCTTCGCTGGTTTCGATCGCCTGGTTCTCGGCGAGGCGCTCCTCATGGGGCGGCCGGACCGGCACGCCGCGCAGGTTGAGATAGCTTTTCAAAGTCGGGATGGCGATTTCACCAAAATGGAACAGGCTGGCCGCCAGAACCGCGTCGGCGCCACCACTGACCAGGCCATCATAGAAGTCGGACAATTGACCGGCGCCACCGGACGCAATCACCGGAATCGAGACCCGGTCGGCGATCGCCCGGGTGATCCCGAGGTCGTAGCCGCTCTTGGTGCCATCCTTGTCCATGCTGGTCAGAAGGATCTCACCCGCACCGAGCCTTTCGACCCGGGTGGCCCACTCGATCGCGTCCAGGCCGGTGTAGCGGGTGCCGCCGGCGATCATCACTTCATAGCGGCCGAGTGGATTTTTGCGGACATCGATCGCGACAACAATGCACTGGCTGCCAAAACGTTCGGCGGCCTGGGTGATCAGGGCCGGGTTCTGGACGGCGGCGGAATTGAGCGAGACCTTGTCGGCGCCGGCCTGGAGCAGGACTCGGATGTCCTCGAGGGTCCGGATGCCACCGCCAACTGTGAACGGAATGAAAACCTGGCGGGCAACCTGGCGCACAACGTCGATCAGGATGCCGCGTTCCTCGAGCGTGGCGGAAATGTCGAGAAAGACAAGCTCGTCCGCGCCTGATTCATTGTAGGCTTTGGCGATTTCCACCGGATCGCCGGCATCGCGGATGTTGATGAAATTGATGCCTTTGACGACACGACCTGCGCGGACGTCAAGGCAGGGGATTACACGTTTGGCCAGCATTGCGCAAGACTCACCGTCCCTTCGTAAATGGCTTTACCGACGATGACGCCAGCGGCACCTGTCTGTCGCACCGCCTCGATGTCGGCCCAGGTACCGATACCGCCAGAGGCGATGATCGCAAGGCTGGTCTGTTCGACCAGTTCCTGGACGCGGTCGGTCGCCGAGCCGACCATCATGCCATCGCGGGCGATGTCGGTGAAAATCACCGTGCGGGCACCGAGGGCTTCCATGGTCCGGGCAAATTCCAGAGCCGGCAAGCCGCTGCCCTGGGTCCAGCCATCGATGCTGACCTCACCGTCACGGGCATCGATGCCGATCGCCACACGGTCCGGGTAGCGTTTGAGGATCTCCTCGACCAAAGGACGGTTCTTGACGGCGGCAGTGCCAAGGACGGCCCGGGTAATGCCGTTTTCCAGCAAGGTTTTGAGGTGTTCCAAGGTACGGATCCCGCCACCGGTCTGGACCATAAGGCCTGTTTCGCGGCTGATGGCTCGGATCAGGTCGACATGGGCGGGGACGCCACTTCTGGCGGCATCGAGGTCGACGACATGGATCCAGGAAGCTCCGGCATCGCGGAAAGACCGGGCCATGGCGACCGGGTCATCGTGATAAACCGTGACTTGGTTGTAATCGCCCTGCCGGAGACGGACGCAGCGCCCGCCGAGCAGGTCGATTGCCGGATAAATGATGAAATTCGAATCAGCCATCAGTCTTCGTCGCCTCCGAAAACCCAGCCGGCGAGCAGCTTGAGGCCACTGTCACCACTCTTTTCCGGGTGGAACTGGGTCAATAGGATGTTGTCTTTCTGCACGGCCGCTGCAAACGGAACACCATGGGTGCACCTGGCTGCCACCATGGCCGGATCAGCCGGGTCACAATAATAGGAATGGACAAAATAGAAATGGGTACCACTGGGCAAGATCGAAAGGCGGGAGTCTTCGAGCTGATTCCAGCCCATGTGCGGAATTTTCAGACCCGGTTGAGGCTGGAACCGGCGCACCGTGCCGGGCAGGATCCCCAAGCCGCGCGCATCTCCTTCTTCGCTGCTTTCAAACATCAGCTGCATGCCCAGGCAGATGCCGAGGAAAGGCCGGCCGGTCAGCAGATACTGGCGGATCGCCTCGTCGAGGCCTTTTTTCTCGAGCTGCTCGAGGGCATAGCTCATCGCACCAACACCTGGCAGGATCACCCGGTCGGCCCGGAAAATCACATCCGGGTCACTGGTGACTTCGGCACGCTGGCCTAGATAGGTCAGAGCCTTGGCGACACTGCCGAGGTTGCCCATTTCATAGTCGATGATTGCAATCATGGAACTCTCCGTTTCCGTTCGTCCGGTACCAGGCAGTATCGCGCCGATCAGGCCAGTGGCTGGCCGGTCAGGCGTTCATAGGCTTCACGGTATTTGGCTGAGGTTTTCGAGATGACTTCCTCAGGCAGCTGCGGAGCCGGCGGATTTTTGTCCCAGTCGAGGGTCTCGAGCCACTCACGCAGGTACTGTTTATCAAAGCTTTTCTGGGCCCGGCCGGGTTCGTAATCAGCCATTTCCCAGAAGCGCGAGGAGTCTGGCGTGAAGATCTCATCGGCGACGACCAGATGGCCATCGAGCAGGCCGAATTCGAATTTCGTGTCAGCCAGGATGATGCCGCGGCTTTCGGCATAGGCAGCCGCCTTGGCATAGAGGGCGAGGCTCTTTTCCTCGAGTTTGGTCGCCATGGCGGAGCCGATCAGCTTGCCCAGCTCGGCAATGGTGATATTGATGTCATGTCCTTCCTCTGCCTTGGTCGAAGGCGTGAACATCGGCTTGGGCAGGCGGTCACACTGGCGCAGGCCTTCCGGCATCTTGACACCACTGACGGTGCCATGCTGGCGGTACTCCTTGAGAGCAGAGCCTTCGAGATAGCCACGGACGATGCATTCGGCCGGGAGCATCTGGACTTTTTTGACCCACATGGAGCGACCGGCCAGCTGGTCGGCGTACTGGTCGAGGCCGAGCGGGTATTCAGCCGGATTGGTCGAGATCACATGGTTGGGCACGACGTCTTTCGTATAATCGAACCAGAAAGCGGCGATGCTGTTCAGGACCTTGCCCTTGTCGGGGATCAATTCGTCAAAGACCACGTCAAAGGCAGAAATCCGGTCCGTGACGACGATCAGCAGCGAATCGCCGAGGTCATAAACGTTCCTGACTTTGCCCCGGACAAACAGCGGCAGGTCGATAAAGGATGTGTCATTTAAGAGTTCAGACATGGGTTCCTCCTGGACAATCAAAGTACACCTTTGGTGCTGGGAATCTGGCCGGCACGGGCCGGATCGATGTGGACAGCCACGGACAGAGCCCGGGCCAGGGCTTTGAACAGGCCTTCGATGATGTGATGATCATTTTTACCATAGCGGCAGGACAGGTGCAAGGTGATGCCGGCATTAAACGCCAGGGCACGGAAGAACTCCTCGGCCAGCTGCGTGTCGAAATCGCCGACCGCCGGGGCCCGGTGTTCGGCCTGGTAGACGAGGAACGGGCGACCGGACACGTCTACCACAGCCTCGAGCAGAGCTTCATCCATGGGGATGACGGCCTGGCCATAGCGGTTGATGCCACGTTTGTCACCGAGCGCACGGGCGATGGCCTGGCCTAGGACAATACCGACATCCTCCACGGTGTGGTGGCCATCGACGATCAGGTCGCCTTCTGCCCGGATGGTGAGGTCAAACTGGGCGTGTTTGGCCAGAAGGGTCAGCATGTGGTCAAAAAAGCCGATCCCTGTCTGGATGTCGGAACGGCCCTGGCCTTCGAGGTCAAGCGAGACATGGATATCTGTTTCCTGTGTTTTGCGGTCTTGCTGGGCTACGCGCATGGGGCGGCCTCCTTGTTCGCGTGGATATTGTTCCATTATAGGGCCTGGCATCCTCACTGGCTATCTGCCGTAATCTCGGTCAGTGCCGTGATGAAGGCATCCATTTCCGGATCTGTACCGATGGAGACTCGCAGGAAATTCTCGATCCGTGGTTGTTTGAAATGTCGGACCAGGATCCCGGCATCGCGCAGACAGGTGTAGAGATCTGATGCTTTCAGCCGGTCATGGCGGATAAAGATGAAATTGGCGGACGAGGGCAGGACCAGAAATCCAAGGTTCTCCAGTGCCTGTGTGGTGCGTTGCCGTGTGGCCATGATCCGCGCCCGTGTGGTTTCAAACCACGGGCCATCGGCAAAAGCGGCAATGGCACAGGTCTGGGCGAGGCTGTCGAGGGTGTAGGAATTGAATGAATCGCGGATCCGTTCCAGGGCATGGATCAGATGGGGGTCGCCAATGGCAAAGCCGATCCGCATCCCGGCCAGGGAGCGCGATTTGGACAACGTCTGGATGACGAGGATGTTGTCGAACTCGGGCAACAGGGCGACAGCAGAGTCACCGCCGAAATCGACATAGGCTTCATCGACCAGGACCAGGCGGTCGCGGTCCGCAGCAGCCAGTGAACGGATGCCTTCGAGAGGGAGCGCAATCCCTGTCGGGGCATTCGGATTGGCCAGGACGATCCCTGCCGAGGGGGCCTTGAGGGACTCAAGTGGCATTGAGAAATCTTCTGCCAGGGCGACCGTCCGGTAGGGGATGTCGTACAACCGGGCATAGACCGGGTAGAAACTGTAGGTGATGTCCGGGAAAATGATTTGTTCGGACGCTCCTGCCGTGGCCGGATCGACGTGGTGATTGAAAAAGGCCTGGAACGCCATGGCCAGGACTTCATCCGAGCCATTGCCAACAAAGACCTGGTCCAGAGCTACTCCGTGGTAATCTGCCAGAGCCGTGCGGGTCGCCAGTCCAGTTGGATCTGGATAGAGTTTGAGCCGTTCGACCGGAAAGGTCTGGATCGCTTCGATCACGCCCGGGGCTGGCGGATAGGGGTTTTCGTTGGTGTTGAGCTTGATGAAGACGCGGTCGCGTGGCTGTTCACCCGGGACATAGGGCGTCAGGCCGTGGACCTTGCGGCTCCAAAGGCGGCGAGCGTCGCGATCAGAATGGCTCATAGGGATCACTCCTTCCCTGCTGCTTGTCTTGGTGATTGATCCTCTGCTTGTTGCCGGGCCAGGTCCGCATCGAAACGGACTCGCAGGGCATCGGCGTGGGCGGCTAATTCTTCGCTGTCAGCAAACTGGGCAACTTTTTCCCACACTGCTGCCAAATCCTGGCGGGTGTAGCGGATCAGGCTGGTCTTCTTGATAAAATCAGCTGTGTTGAGCGGCGAGAAAAACCGGGCGGTTCCGCTGGTTGGCAGGACATGGTTGGGGCCGGCAAAGTAATCGCCGAGCGGTTCCGGGCTATAATGGCCGACGAAAATCGCGCCGGCATGGCGGATCTGCGCGATTGTCTGCTCGATGTCATCATCCTGGATGCAGAGTTCAAGGTGTTCGGGGGCCAGTTCATTGGCAAAATCAATCGCCGTACCCAGGTCGGGGACGACCAGGATGGCGCCGTACTGCTGCAGGGACTTCTCCAGAATCGCCCGGCGTGGCAGCAGCGGGACGCGGCGATCGATTTCGGCAGCAACAGCCAACGCCAGCTCAGGGTCTGTGGTCAGGAGCATGCTCGATGCCAGTGGATCATGCTCGGCCTGGGACAGCATGTCTGCTGCGACATAGGCCGGCTGGGCCGTCTTGTCCGCCAAGATCAGAATCTCGCTCGGCCCGGCGAACATGTCGATATCACAGTGGCCAAACACAAGGCGCTTGGCCGTATTGACGTAGATGTTGCCAGGGCCGCAGATCTTGTCGACCGCCGGTATGGTCGCTGTACCATAGGCCAGCGCAGCAATGGCCTGGGCACCGCCGACCCGGTAGATTTCATCAACACCGGCAATCGAGGCCGCGGCGAGAATCGCCGGATGGACGGTGCCATTGGGACGTGGCGGTGTGCACATGATAATCTTCCCCACTCCGGCCGCTTTGGCAGGCAAGACATTCATCAGGACCGAGGATGGCAGCGGGGCGGATCCTCCCGGGACATAGACACCGACACAATCGAGCGGCCGGTGGACAAGGCCGGTGAACCCTCCGTGTGCCGTGGCCAGATGGACATCCTGCGGCAGCTGGGCCTTGTGGAAACGGGTGATGTTGGTGGCAGCCTCACGCAGAGTGGCAAGCAGGTCTGGATCGATGCTGGCGAGGGCCTGCTCAACTTCAGCTTCAGTCACCCTCAGTTGCGCTGGGGCAAGACGGACCTTGTCGAAACGCTCAGTATACGCCAGAACGGCGGAATCACCGCGGGACCGGATGTCATCCAGGACGGACTGGACTGTTGTAATGACGGGCGCCAAGTCCATTTTTTCGCGCAGACCCAGCTTGGCTGTGACCGTGGACAGCTCGGACCGGGTCGTCGGTGTGACGCTCACAAGAGGGCTCATGCGGTCACCTCCCGCCCGGCTGCACCGGTTGCTGCACCAGTTGCTGCGGCGGTTGCCTGCTGGCGGTTCTGGTCCAGCTGGACGCGTACCGCCTGGATCAGGGGATTGATCCGGTCGGCTTTCATTTTCATGCTGACGCGGTTGACCACCATGCGGGCGCTGATCTCTTCGATGACCTCAAGGACGCCAAGGCCATTTTCTTCGAGCGTGCGGCCGCTTTCGACGATGTCGACGATGACATCGGACAGACCAATCAGGGGAGCCAGTTCAACGGAGCCGTTAAGCTTGATGATCTCGACACTTTCGCGTTTCTTGGTCTCGAAATATTCACGGGCAATGTGCGGGTACTTGGTGCCGATGCGCTTGTTGGGCAGACGATCGAGCTTGCCGGCCAGGGATTTGGGTCCACAGACACACATCCGGCAGGCACCAAATCCGAGATTGAGCACCTCATAGAGCTGGCGGCTCTCCTCGAGCAGCGTGTCCTTGCCGACGACCCCGATATCAGCCGCGCCGTATTCGACGTAGGTCGGCACATCGGCCGGCTTGGCCATGATGAAGCGCAGGCCTGTCTGGGCGTCCTCCAGGATCAGCTTGCGGCTTTTTTCCTTGGCAGCACGGCAGTCATAGCCAGCTTGTTCAAGCAGTTCAATGGCCTGTTCCGCCAGGCGGCCTTTGGACAGGGCGATGGTCAGTTTATCCATGAATGGCAGCTCCTTTTCATGTACCGGTCAGGACGAAGTCTCTTGGGGGTCGATGGTCTCGATCTCGTCGCTATCGGGGCCAAGATACAGGATGGAGGCAAAGTCACTGTGTGCGGCCAGTTCAGCCAATTCGGCGTAACTTTTACCATCGTAGTCACAGACGACCGACCAGCCGTTTTGCCGCATCTGGCGCGCCCGGGCGAGGGCCGCAGCCTGGCGGGATGGGTGGTAGCCAAGAAAATCGACCGCCGGTCGGGCTGGCAGGCTCTGCCCCTGGCGACGCAAGGCCATCAGGGCGAAATTCAAGCCAATCGAAAACCCGGTTGCTGACAATTGGCGGCCAAAATTACTGACCAGCTGATCATAACGCCCCCCACTGAAGAGCGGAAATCCCAGACCATAGGTGAAGCCCTTGAAGATCACACCACTATAATAATTCAAACTTTGCAGCTGGCCCAGGTCGAGGGAAACAAATTCGAGCAATCCAGCGGCTGCAAGGTGGTCGAGGACAGCGCGCAGATTCGCCAATGCTTCGCGGCTCAAGGCATTTTCGACCAGCAGTTCCAGCTGGTCGATCACGTCATAGGTGCCATAGAGGGCTGGCATCTGCAACAGGACTTCGCGGGCTTTGCCTGAAAGACCCATCCGGTCGGATAGCTCTTCGATGGCGACCATGTCCTTGGCATCGATCAGGCGGTGCAATTTCTCGGCAGTTTCCTCATCCAGTCCCCATTCGGCGACCAGACCTTTGAAAAAATTAACCTGGCCGATCGAAACCTGGAGGTCTTTGATCCCCGTCGCCTGGGCCGATTCAATCGCCATGGCGATGATTTCCGCATCAGCTGCCGGCGACTGGCTGCCCATCAGCTCGACACCCGCCTGGGTGAACTCGCGTTGGCGACCGCCACCGGACTCATTGTAGCGGTACATGCTGTTGATGTAGGAAAAGCGCAGCGGCAGCTGGCTGTCGCGATACAAGGTAGCTGCAACCCGGGCGGCCGGGACCGTGCCGTCATAGCGCAGACAGAGAATGCGGCCCTGCTGGTCAAAAAATTTGAACAGACCTTCCTGTGGGGCCAGGCCACTGCCGGATGCATAGACGTCGTAGAATTCGATGCCTGGGGTCTCCAGCTCGAGATAGCCACGTTGCCAGAACAGGTCGCGCAGTTTGTGTTCCAACTGGCGCTTGGCATAGCAGTCATCAGGTAAAAGATCCTGGACACCGTCCGGTGTGTGGAATTGCCATTGTCCCATGGAATGATCCTTTCTCTTCGGCGCAGCCTGTTTGCCGGCAGCCATCACTTTAGCAAGGTAAACTGATAAAGCGATAAAGTACTTTCGCTATTATAGACAGCTGGCCAGGCGCTGTCAACCCAGCCTTTTCTTTTCCAGCTAGGGGCTGTCTGGCCTGCACGCCAGCAAAAAAAGCTGTCTTGTGCGTGAGCAAGACAGCTTTTTTGCATGTGCAGGATTTGACCCTGATCCAAAATGGACGCAGGTCTTACTGGGCCACATCGAGCGCGCGGGCTTTTTCGATCGCCTGCTTGACGATCATGTCCTTGACCTTCATCAGGCGGGTCAGGTTGCCGCGTTCGTTCTCGTCCATTTTCATTGTGATCGAGCGGATCTGGCTGATCAGTTCCGGGATCAGGATATACTCGAGCGAATTGACCCGGCGGCGTGTTTTCTCGATTTCGTCGGCCAGAAGCTGGGCGCTCTTCTCGACCTCAGCCAGCTCGAGCATGACCGGGAAGGCTTCGTGCAGGGCCAGGATGGCCTGGTCGAGCTCGCCGGCTGTCGAGGCCAGGCCATAGGGCAGGCCTTCGATTTCACCCGAGACATCAAACAGCGAAGCAAAGATCGGGACATTGACGCTCATGATGTTCTTCGTGTCGATGTCCAGGGTCAGGGATTCCTTGCCCGCCATGAGCGCGGTTTCGAGCGAAGCGTTGTCCATGACTGCACGCGCCAGGAGCATGTCCTGGTTGGCTGCGGCGATCAGCTGCTCGACCTTGAGGCGCAAGACGCGGTTGGCCCGGATCAGGTCGAGGAACTGGCGCATCAGTTCGTCACGCTTGTCTTTCAGGAGCTTGTGGCCGCGGCGGGCTGTCACCAGCTGTTTCTTCAGCCGGAGCAGCTCCATGCGGTTGGGATTGACCTGTTTTTTGGCCATGGCCGATCAGTCCTTCCCGTAGTACTGCTCGATGAACGATTCCTTGATGCGTTTGAGTTCGTTCTTGGGCAGCATCGACAGCAGTTTCCAGCCAATTGTCAGGGTGTCCAGGATCGCGCGGTCACCTTCGAAGCCCTGCGAGACATACTCGCGTTCGAAGGCATCGGCAAAACGGGCATAGATGCGGTCAACTTCGGACAGGGCATCCTCACCGAGGATGACGGCCAGTTCCTTGGCGTCCTTGCCGCGCGAGTAGGCGGCAAAGAGCTGGTTCATCGTGTTGGCATGATCGGCGCGGGTCTTGCCTTCACCGATCCCCTTGTCTTTGAGACGGGAGAGCGAGGGCAGGACGTCGATCGGCGGCCGGACGCCTTTTTTGTAGAGGTCACGGCTGAGGATGATCTGGCCTTCGGTGATGTA
>DIGA01000054.1:53203-63833 GCA_002419365.1 Mageeibacillus sp. UBA5734
GGTCGGTGTAGAGGTAGCCCGGATAACCGCGGCGGCCCGGAACTTCTTTTCTGGCAGCCGAGACTTCACGCAAGGCTTCAGCGTAGTAAGTGATGTCGGTCATGATGACCAGAACATGCATGTCGAGCTCAAAGGCCAGGTATTCGGCAGCGGTCAGGGCCATGCGGGGGGTCGAGATGCGTTCAATCGCCGGGTCACTGGCCAGGTTCATGAACAGGACGGCACGGTCGATGGCACCGGTGCGACGGAAGTCATTGATGAAATAGTCGGCTTCCTCGAAAGTGATGCCCATCGCGGCAAAGACAACAGCGAAATTGCCGGAACCGCTGCGGACCTTGGCCTGGCGGGCGATCTGGGCAGCGAGCTGGGAATGAGGCAGACCGGAAGCCGAGAAAATCGGCAGCTTCTGGCCGCGGACGAGGGTGTTCAGGCCATCGATCGCCGAAATGCCGGTCTGGATAAATTCGTTCGGGTAGTCGCGGGCGGCTGGATTCATCGGCTTGCCGTTGATATCGAGCATCCGGGTCGGGATGATCGAGGGTCCACCGTCCTTGGGCTGGCCCATGCCGTCGAAAACGCGGCCGAGGATGTCCGGGGACAGGGCTAATTCAAGTCCTTTGCCGAGGAAACGGACTTTGCTGTGCTCGGCATTGATGCCCAGCGAGCTTTCAAACAGCTGGACCAGGGCATTCTGGCCGTTGACTTCGAGGACTTTGCAGCGGCGCAGTTCACCACTGGGCAGTTCGATCTCGCCGAGTTCGTCATATTTGACGCCCTCGACTTGCTGCACCAGCATCAGCGGGCCGGCGACTTCTTCAATGGTGCGGTATTCTCTGGGCATTTACATCACCCCCTGGGGAATTGCAGCTTCAATCTGTTCTGTCAGCTCGCGGGCCAGAAGGTCGGCCCTCTCCATCACTTCAGCCTCAGGCACGAATTTCAGGCGGCTGACCCCATCGCGGGCCGGCACGTTGACCAGGTCGCGGAAGGAGGCGTTTCGTTCGAGTGCGCGCTGGCCTTCGTAGAAGAACTGCATCATCAGGCTGAGCATGCGCTGCTGTTTCTGCAGGGAGGTGTAGGTATCAATTTCATCGAAAGAGTTCTGGTGTAAAAAGTCTTCACGCACGGAGCGGGCTGCTTCGAGCTTGAGGCGGTCGATCGCAGACAGCGAGTCCTGGCCGACGAGACGGACGATCTCTTCGAGTTCGGATTCTTCCTGCAGCAAGCGCATGGCGTCAGTCCTGAGGCGGCTCCATTCTGGCGTGACGGTCAGGTTCATCCAGTTGTCGATCTTGTCTGTGTACAGCGAGTAGCTGTTGAGCCAGTTGATCGCCGGGAAGTGGCGTTTGTAAGCCAGGGAGGAATCAAGCCCCCAGAAGACCTTGACGATGCGCAAGGTGGACTGGGCAACCGGGTCGGACAAGTCGCCGCCTGGCGGTGAAACGGCGCCGATGGCAGTCAGGACGCCCGTCCGGCCTTCCGAGCCGAGGCAACGGACCGAGCCGGCACGTTCATAGAAGTTGGCCAGACGGGATCCAAGGTAGGCCGGGTAGCCTTCTTCACCTGGCATTTCCTCGAGGCGGCCGGACATTTCACGCAGGGCTTCGGCCCAGCGGGAGGTTGAGTCAGCCATGATCGAGACCGAAAAACCCATGTCACGAAAGTATTCGGCGATTGTGATCCCGGTGTAGATCGAGGCTTCACGGGCGGCAACCGGCATGTCCGACGTGTTGGCGATCAGGATGGTGCGTTTCATCAGGGAGTGGCCGGATTTGGGGTCGATCAGTTCCGGGAATTCCATCAGAACGTCGGTCATCTCATTGCCACGCTCGCCGCAGCCGATGTAGACGACGATGTCGGATTCGGCCCATTTGGCCAGCTGGTGCTGGATGACGGTCTTGCCGCTGCCGAACGGGCCGGGAACGGTGGCCGTGCCGCCTTTGGCGACCGGGAAGAAGGTGTCAATGACGCGCTGGCCGGTGACCAGGGGGGCATCCGGCGAGATCTTTTCGGCATAAGGACGCCCACGGCGGACCGGCCATTTCTGCATCATGGTCACCGGTACGGATTTACCGGCCGCAGTCCGGATCGTCGCGATGGTTTCGGTCACCTTTTTGTCGCCGGATTCGATCGATTCGATCACGCCGGCAAGGCCAGGAGGAACCATGACCTTGTGCAGGACGAGCTCAGTTTCCTGGACCGTGCCGAGCACATCGCCGCTGGTGACGTGGGTGCCAACCTCGGCAGTGGGCTGGAAAACCCAGCTGCGGTCGCGGTCAATGGCTGGGACGGTGACACCGCGGTCGATGTTGTTGCCAGCCAGGGCAACCAGGCGATCGAGCGGGCGCTGGATACCATCGAAGATCTGGCCGATCAAACCGGGGGCCAGTTCGACCGAGAGCGGAGCACCCTCTGAAACGACCGGTTCACCCGGGCCCAGGCCTGCCGTGTCCTCGTAGACCTGGATCGAAGCGCGGTCACCGTGCATTTCAATGATCTCACCGATCAATTTTTTCTCCGAAACACGGACGACGTCGAACAATTCGGCATCGCGCATGCCTGCGGCGACAACCAGGGGGCCGGATACTTTGACAATGGTCCCTTGACTCTTGCTTAACATGGCTCTACTCCTTTTCGGCCTGGTTTGCTTCGTCTTGTGCGAAGATGTCCATGCCGACTGCTTTCTTGACAGATTCACGGACCTGGAACATGCCCAGTCCGGTGGTCCCCGCAATCGAGGGGATCGGGATCACAGCCGGCAGTTTGCGGCTGCGCAGCTCACGCAGCAGCGGCAAATTGCTTTCGGCCAATTGTTCTGTAATGAAAATGACAGCAAATTGCTCATCCGACAGCTCGCGCAGCAAGGTTTCTGCTTCGGCTGGGGTAGCTGCGTCATGGACAGACATGCCCAGGGCGCGAAATCCAATGATGCTGTCGCGGTCGCCAATGACGCCGACTTTGTACATCGTTTACCTCCTGGCGGCCAGGCTGTCGCGCGCCAGTTCTCGGATCTGGGCCGACGGCAGTTTGTTGCGCAGCAAAGTCTGCGCGATGCGGACGTTCTTGATTTCCAGCAAGCGGGCCAGGAGGTAGGCCAGGGGGACTTCCGGACCACGCAGGATATACTGGGCTTTTTTCAGATGGTCGAGGATCAGGTGGTCACAGGCCTTGCCAAAGGCGGCCAGGGTGCCGCGCTGGTTTTGGCTGGCAAAATACGGAGCAAGTTCCGCAAAGGGGCCTTTGGCCAGATCTTCAGTGATCTGTTCCGGGTCGGCCCCGAACCAGCCTAGAAGGGCTTCATGACTGATCCTGCCGGCAGGCAGCAACGACTGGCCCAGCAGGCGCCGGTCTGCTTTCAGGAGGCGGCTCCGGAGCAGACTGCCCAGATTGGCCAGGTCCGTACGCAGATGCAGATAGTCGAGAAAGAAAGGATTACCCAGTTCCTCGGCCCTGCGGATGGCCTCGGTGTAGGCCAGGCGGTCCAGGATCTGGTCGATCTCGGCGATGTCATAGCGGTTCCTGACGGCACCGGCTGCTTCGATGGCGCCCTGGTACAGCCAGGCTGGAATGCGGTCTGGCATCCGGTCGCGGATGGCCTGGAACAATCGTTCCGGTTCGACCAGGGACGGATGGACCATCAGGGACTCAACCGCAGAAAAACTGGCAGTAACATTGGTCTCCGGCAAGGCTGGAAGCTCAAAATCTGCCCGGTTGTCCTTTCTGGAGAGCGGGTCGATTTCGAATTCATCCTCGGGATTCTCAATCAGGCGTGGCCACCAGGCGGCCAGGTATTTTTCAATAGCCTTGAGATTGTGGCAGTCGTTGAATATCAGCAACGCCTCAACGAATTCACGGTTGACCATGACTTCTGAAGCGAGTTGATACAGGTCTGCCGTTTCCCGTTCCAGGACGTCGTGCGTATCGGCCGAAGAATAGCCGCTGTCGGCGAGGACACGGGTGATATCTTCGGGGGTTCTGGCCTCGATCAACCGGTTCAGGCGGCCGATATCCATCAGCTGCCCTTCAAGTGCCCGGATCCGGCCGGTCGCGTAGCCGTATTGGTTGCTGTCGACGAGAGGTTTCTTACGCATGTTTGGCTCCGTACCCGATTGGCTGGCGGATCAACCGGCATCCGGGAAAAGAATCCCGGCTGCCAGGGCGGCCAGCTGCGGCCGAAGATTGCGGACAAGCAAGTCAAATGTCAGGTTTTCCTCGATCCGGCCACGGCTCAGGATCAGCCCACCGGAAAACATGCCCGGCCCAGTGGAGAGTTCCCATTCTTTGCCAAGGGCAGCCACTACATCTTGCATCAAGACCTGGTCCGCAGCATTGGCAGTCACAGTGCCACCGGATGCGCCAGTCGCCTGGATCATCCTGGCATATAATTCCTTTTTCTCTGGAACACTGAGCTCGCCGAGTTGCCGGGTCGCCTCCACGATGACTTCATCGATCAGGCTCTGCCGGGCTTCGAGCAAGACGCGGCGCGACTCGAGCGCGGCCTGGCTGCTGGCCCGGTTGATGATGGCAGCTGCAGCCTGCTGGCCTTTGTGGTCCGCATCGCGCCGGATCACAGCACAAGCCTGGTCCGCCTGGTTTTTGATCTGGTCGATCTGCTCCGCTGCGCCAGCCTCGATCTGGGCGGCCTTTTCACGGGCGTCAGCCAGGATATGTTCGACAATGGCTTCAATTCCGTCCACTGCGAGTGCTCCTTTCACCGGGATAGTCTGCTGGTGTTTTCATCAGCAACGATCAGACCGGCTTGATGTTGAGGACGGACAGCACGGTCGCCAGCAGGGCCAGGATCGCGTAGGTTTCAACCATGGCAGCCAGGACGAGGGCCTTCGACTGCTCCTGGGGGCGCTTGGCAACGAGTGCGATGCCGGCTTCGGCAACGCGGCCCTGGTAGACAGCCGAGAACAGACCGACAAAAGCGATCGGCAGCGAAGCCATCAGGTACGCCATGCCCGTCTGCCAGGACAAGCTGGCTGAGCCGGAAAGAAGGCCTGACGAGTTCATGATCATGAACCAGGACAAGAGGCCGTAGATACCCTGGGTGCCCGGCAGAGCCTGGAGAATCAGGACTTTGCCGAATTTGGCCGGGTCTTCGGTCAGGACGCCAGTGGCGACTTCACCGACGCGGCCAACGCCTTTGGCGGAGCCGATGCCGGGGAGCAGGGCGGCCAGCGCGCCAGCGAGCAAGGTCAGGCCTGGGCCCATGAGGCTGATGAGTTCGTTCATGTTGGATACCTCCTGAAATTGGATCAACTATTTTTAGATCGTTTTGGATCAAGGTTTACGGTCAAATTGGATGAAACGGGTGCGGATACGCAAGGGTTTGAACAGACGGCCCCCACCCTCGTAGAATTTGCTGAAAAACTCGACATAATGCAGACGGCTGGTGTGCACGTAGGCAGACAGGGCAGACAAAGCCAGGTTCAGGGTGTGGCCGATCAGGGCGGCGACGATGAAAACCACATAGCCAATGGGTGTCGGCCCGAGCATGAAACCGAGCTTATTGAAAACCATGGCTATGACGCTGGTAGCCAGAACCAGAGCCAGGATACGGGTGTAGGACAGGATGTCACTGAAATAGGCTGTGATGTTGTACAGGGACAAGAGCCCTTTGACCAGGCGCAGGACCGGATTTTTCGAATCACGTCCGCCGAACAAGAGCAGGACAGCCGCACCGGCAATGGCCATCACCTGGGCGGCAAATTTCAGCGAAACACCGGGAATCAGGCTGTCTCCGCCGAGCATCAGGCCCAGGCCTATGATGACCAGATACCAGGGCGCAACATCGACCAGGGCATCGAACACCTTGCCGGTTTTGGCCAGCAGATAGATTTTGGCACCCATGGCGGTGAACAGATGGAGAACCCCGAACAGCATGCTCCAGACCATCAGAGTCATCGGCTCCTCCATCGGGTTGAACCAGAGCGAAGGGACCACAATCTTGCCTTGGCTGAGCACGGTCAGCATGTCACCGAAAAAGCCACCAAACAGGATGCCCCAGATGATCGACCCAATGCCACTGATAAAGAGCATGCGTGACATGCGGCCCATCTCGCCGGTCGCCTTTTTCTTGAAGGCCATGTATCCGGTCAGTCCTGTCAGGACCAGGCCATAGCCAATGTCACTGAGCATCATGCCGAAAAACAGGAAGAAGAATGGTGCCAGGAGCGGGGACGGGTCGACATCCTCATGCGAAGGCGGACTGAACATTTCAACAATGATTTCGTACGGTTTGACCAGCGTGTGGTTGTTGAGCTGGACCGGTGGACTTTCACCCTCGACAGGAGGCCTGATCTCTGCGGCCACCAGGAAGCGCTGCTTCAAGGCGCGCGTCATGTCATCCGCCAGTCTGGCTGGTACCCAGCCAGTGAGATAGAACGTGTTGGCCGTGCCGGGCAGACAGCTGAGTGCATCGATCTTGTCGCTCTGCAGCAGGTAATAATCATGCAGCAATTCAAAATCCTTGCCTTGGCTGGCAAAGTCCTGCAGTTCTTTTTCCAAACGTTCAAGCCGGCGCTGATTATCGTCCGAGTGGTCTGCGATGCCCGCGAGGATCTGGCGCGGCTTGCCAGCAAGACCCAGGGCGGGCAGGAGGTGGAATCCATGCTGGCGCAGGCCGGTGTGGACCAGTCCTTCACGGAATTTCAACGTGATGACGACCACGCGGACACTGGCAGTATCTTCGGAAAAAACTTCCACATGGGTCTCGGGAGCTTCTTCACGGGCCTGTACCAGAAATGCCTCCAGAGCATCCCGTGACGGGAAAGCACCAGCGAAAACCACGGTTTCCCGGGTGGCTGTCGTGGCCAGGTCGAGTTCGAGACCATCCCAGGGCGTCAGGATCTCACGGACAGTCTCATCCTGGGCCATGCTGGTGCGAAGCTGGGCAATCTGGGACTGGATCTGCTCAAACGAATGGAGCTGTCCCATGATTTCCTGTTCGCGCTGGCCGGCCAGAACAAAATCCTCAGCCCGGGCCAGCCGTTTGGCCGATCCCATGTGATGGCTCTGAGGGTCCTGCTGCCGGCAATACTCAGCAGCGGCTTCCAAACGCGAAACGGAATTCAGCGACAAAAAGCCTCGTTCATCATAAGGCTCGAGATTTTGTGGAACAGGTTGGGGTGGCATCTCATCCAGTTCGACGGCACCGAGGCGGATCAGGGATTCCATGATGTCCGCCTTCTGGGTGGCCAGTCCGACCAGGGTGAGACGGCTCATTTCAACGGCGGACACTGTCGGTCACAATCCTTTCCCTGACAGCAGCAACAGCGGCTGCTTTTCTGTCCCGGGCGGCCTGCTGGATCGCTGCACTGGCTTCCTGTGCCTGGTCGCGGCCCTGGGCCAGCAATTCATTGGCTTCCACACGAGCCTGGGCCAGGCGCTCCTGCACCATCTGTTCGGCTTCACTGCGGCAGGCTGCGATGCCCTCCTGGGCTGCCTGGCGGGCTTGCTCCTGGCGGATGCGTCCCTGCTCTACAGCCTGGGCAATGATCTGCTCAGCTTCTTGTTCAGCTGCTTGGATACGGGCGAGAAAATCCTGATCGGGCATTGGGCTAACCTCCCAGGGAACTGGTTCTAGTGTCCTGTGCCATGGAAGATCCAAGGCGCTTTTGGACACACATGTGGAAATTATAGCACAGGAAATTAAAAAGACGAGGACAATTTTCGGCAATCAGAATAAAAATGCGATTCGTTTCCTGCTATTCATGGTGATATTGCGCGCATCCGGAGCGGGATCAGGCGGCGCAGCACAAGGATAAGGCCAAAAGCAACAAGCAGCGGCAGGACAAACAGGATGATGGCTGCGACCGGCAGCGGCAGCTCGAACACAATCACCGGTGCGATGGCCAGCCCCGCGATGATCAATGCCGCGACCATCCCATACAGCACGTTCATGTTTTGTTTCACGGCCTTCTGTTCATTGTCCCAGTGGAGTTTGGGCCAGTAGAGTTCGAAGATGATACCGGACAGGTTCGGCAGGAGCAGGGCTCCTGGAATGGTCAGCACACACAGGGCGAAAAGCCAAAGGGGCAATCGCAGGACCACAAAGAGCAAGACCAGGCTGATGCCGGTTCCAGCCAGGCCCAGGGCCATGGCCACCGCCAGCTTGGCGGCGATCTGGCGGCTGTAGCTCATCGGCAAGATTTTCATGATGTAGAACTGGCTGCCCTCGCGGGACAGGGCGCTTTCGGCAATGCCGTTGGTGCCGTTGACAAAGACCACCAGGCCGAACACGATCGCCAGGAATACAGGCGCCGCCCGGGGATCGGTGCCATCGACCAGGCCCTGGACGAGCACCTGCAGCTGGCGGATGTCTTCATCCTGAGTGCCGGCTCCGAGGATCGGGATGGCCAGGAACAGCGGGAACAGGAAATTCATGATCACGTTGTTCATCAGGAAGATCGGCGTGCGCACCAGGATCCGCAAGTCTTTTTGCATGTAGACCGCAAAAGCGGCAATCGGACGGGGGCTGCCACCTACCCCCAGCTGCCGGTCGAGCTCGTCACTGGAAAGGGCTTTGCGCTTGCTGGCAGCGGTCGAAAGGCCAATGACCCCTTTGAAATACAACAGGCGGCCTGCCGCCAGCAGGATCACCAGGGATAGGATCGAAAGCAGCGCCAGCAGGGCCAATTGGCCAAAGGCAGCCGGTGTGCTGCGCGTGGTCAGAGCACCGACAGCAAACGTGGTCCCTGGAAAAACAGCAGCCGTCAGGCGGGCCGTCTGTTCCACCCGGGTGGAGAAGAAGGCGGCCAGATCGGCGCCGGACCTGGTGCTCAAACTGGAACTGACATAGGAGAATCCGATAGAGACAAAGAGCAACAGGATCCCGGCAATCGCCTTGAACCGGTCTTTGTTTTTCGTCAGCGGTGTGAAGCGCATGATCAGCATGGTCAGGATCGTGGCCAGGACCAGCGGAATCAGCGGCACCAGGAGATAGACGCCCAGCAAGAGGGCAAAATAAGGCCAGGCTGCCTGGCTTTTGACCCCATAGACCAGCAATGGCGGCAGCAGAACGCCTGCGACGAACAGGTATTCGTAGGCTGCGACCACGAGGAATTTGGCGCCGATGACCTCTTCCGGATAAAAGGGCAGGGGTAAAAGCTTGTCGACATCACTGGCATAGTAGAAGACACTGAGCACGTACAGGGCGCCAAAAACAAAAACCAGAAGGACCGAGGAACTGACATAAAGGCCGGGCAGCAGGACCTGCAGTTGCACGGGAGCGAGCAAGTCGTACAGGGCCAGGGCCGAGCCGCCGGTCATGAAGGCGAAGTAGCCGGCCAGGAAGATAAACAGCAAGACACTGCCCAGGCCGCTCAGCCGCTTCTTTTTCGTCTGGGCATCGCCAGAGAAGTTGGCAAAGCTGTTGCCCCGGAAAATCGCCAGCGCCAGGTGCAGAATCCGGCGCAAGGCCGGCATGCTTTTCATTTGCGCTTACCCCAGGGGAAGCGCGGCTTTCGGGCTGCTGGTTCGCTGGCTGCCGGGATGGACTGCTCGGATTCCTGCTCGACCAGTCTCAGGAACATCGATTCCAGGGAGGCATCCTCGGCGGTGCGGGCGCGCAAATCAGCCAACGTCCCGCACAGCAGGATCTTGCCATGGTCGATGATCGCTACGCGGTCGCAAATTTTTTCTGCAACATCGAGCACATGAGTTGAGAAAAAGACCGTATTGCCTGCGGCGACATGCTCGCGCATCATTTCCTTGAGTTCGAAAGCGGCCTTGGGATCGAGACCTGTCATCGGCTCATCGAGGATCCAGACAGCCGGCTGGTGCAGGAGAGCACCGATGATGATCAGTTTCTGGCGCATGCCATGGGAAAAGCTCTGGATCCGGTCGCCCAGGGCTGCGGACAAACCGAGGCGTTCGGCCAGCTGGCTGATCCGCTGGCGGCGCACCACCGGGTCCACCTCGTAGATCTCGCCGATGAAGCGCAGGTATTCAATCGCCTTGAGGCGGGGGAAGATGTTGGGGTCATCTGGCACAAAGCCAAACGATCGCTTGGCCCGGATTGGATCTTGGACAATGTCGTGGCCGTTGACCTGGATCGTGCCGGTGTCTGGTTCGAGGATGCCGGTGATCATTTTGATCGTGGTCGTTTTACCAGCCCCGTTCGGGCCAAGGAAACCGAAGATCTCGCCCCGTTCTACCGACAAATCAATGTGGTCGACGGCCTGGATCTTGCCGTTGTAACTTTTGCTGACGTGCTGCAGTTCAATCATCTGTCAAACCTCTCTTCGTCCATGCAGGTCAGTTTCACAGCTGGCCTGGTGCTGCCACCCTTGTTAGTCCAATTCGAATTTCAATCGTCTCCTGCCGGCTGGTTGCCGGTTTCGGCCGGGTACCAGCCCAGCAGCTGGAGATAACTCATTTCCCGGCTCAGCTGGTAAAGCGTTGCCAGGGCCTGGGGATCGTTGGCCGGGCAGTCGACGTCGAGATCGAACAGGTAGGACCACGGTTCGACTGGATTGGCCCGGGAATGGATTTTCGACAAATTGAGGTTGCGGTCGGAAAACAAAGCCAGGGTTGCAGCCAGGGAACCGCTGGCATGAGGTGTCTTCAAGACCAGGCTGAGGCGGTTGGCATCCGGCGTGATCACCAGATCGCGACCCACCAC
>DIGA01000054.1:63981-71140 GCA_002419365.1 Mageeibacillus sp. UBA5734
TGGCGACGGATAAAATCTGAACATTGGGCCAGCGCCTGGGGATGGGATATGACCGTATGGATCTGGTCCAGGGTGGCACCTGGCACGGCCATCAAATGGTGGTGCACGGGCAGATCATAGGACCGCCAGATATAAAGGCCATGGCTTTGCAGCAGCTGGTAGACATCACCGACACTGCCGGCGGTGGAATTCTCCAGCGGCAGGACTGCGACATCGGCTTCATTTCCAGCCACCAGCAGGCAGGCTTCGGCAAACGTCTGGACACTGCGCACCGGCCGGCCGGGGAACAGGATCGCACAGGCCTTGCCGGAGTAGGATGCTGCCGAGCCCTGGTGAATGATCCGGGAAACGGCCGGCTCGACGGGATAAGCTGCAGCGATTTGTTCACCCAGACTAAAATTGCGGTCGTGCGGCAGCAACAGGTCATACTGGACACCGCGGGACAGGCGCATCAGGCTGCGGAGCAATTTTTCGGCCCGGATGCCATCGGCACCTTTGACCGCGTCACGTGCGCTGGCTGCGATCTGGTCTTCCCGCAACGGATCAAAAACGGCCGCGCCGGAGATCGCCTTGGTCCGGGCCACATCTCGGGCCAGCTCCATGCGTTCGGCAAACAAAGCCAGCAGCTGGCTATCGAGCGCATTGATCCTCTGGCGCAGCTGGCCGAGGTCGGGCAGCCCGGATGGTGTCTTGGGGGGATTGGCCGGGTCGTTCACAGTTCGATTCTCCCTTTTTCCAGGATGGCAGCCAGTTCCTTCGTCCCGACGATGTAGCTCTGAAGCCCGAGGCCTTTGACCTGGCCGGCACAGACGGGATGAATGACGGAGAGCTGGCGGAAAGGCTCGCGCTTGGCGATATCCGATATGTGGATCTCCATGACCGGGATCTGGCAAGCATCGATGGCATCGCGCAAGGCGTAACTGTAGTGGGTCAGGGCACCAGCGTTGAGCAGGATGCCGGCATAGCGCGCGGAGGCGGCCTGGATCAGGTCGACCAGCTCGCCTTCGTGATTGGACTGGAAGCAGTCGAGGGCATATCCAGCGGCGTGGGCAGCCTCCCGGGTGCGGGATTCGACATCGGCCAGGGTGAATGTGCCATACTGGGTCGGATCGCGCCGGCCCAGCAGGTTGAGATTCGGTCCATTCATCAGGAGCAGGCGCTTGGTAAAGGGCGTGTCCTGAGCAAAGCCCGTTGACGAATCATCGGGGCGGAAAACGGATGTACTGGCAGCGCGCAGGCCGCAGGTCCAGTCCATTTCATGATCCCGCATCGGCTGTCTCCTCGCTCGTGGCGGTCTCAGGACTGCCTGATGGATGTGCTTTCTGGTCCGCAGCAGTGCTGACGGCATGGGCCAGCGGCAGGCGGCCTTCGAATTCCAGCAGCAGGTCAAGGGTCGCGATCGCGGCGGCTGCTTCGACGACTGGGACGGCCCGGGTGACGATGCACGGGTCATGGCGGCCGCGGACCACCAGCGTGTCTGGCTGCAAGGTGCGCAAATTGATCGTCGCCTGTTCGCGGCCGATCGAGGCGGTTGGTTTGAAGGCGACTTTGAACACGACCGGCATGCCATTGCTGATGCCGCCGTCGACACCACCACCGTGATTGGAGGCAAAGCGGATCGCCTGACCTTTGAACACTGGCGAGTCATTATTGGTCGAGCCGCGCCGCTTGGCCATGGCAAAACCGTCGCCGAACTCAACGCCTTTAACAGCCGGAATGGCAAACAGGATGCTGCCCAGACGCGACTCGATGCCGTCGAAAATTGGGTCGCCGATTCCGGCTGGCAGACCAATGATCAGGCTCTCGACGATGCCACCGACCGAATCGAGGTTGCTCTTGGCCTCGAGCACAGCTGTCTGCATCGCTTCTGAAACCGTGTCGGACAAAACAGGCAGTGGCTTGTGCTGCAGGCTTTTGAGCAGAGCCAGGTCCGGGGCTGTTGTATCGACGGGCAGATCGCGGATCCCGGCAATTTCCAGGATGTGCGAGACGATTTCGATCTTTCTTGCCTGGAGGATCTGGCGGCAGACTGCTCCGGCAAAAACCAGCGGCGCGGTCAGGCGGCCAGAAAAATGGCCACTGCCCCGCGGGTCATTGAAACCCAGGTAGCGGGCCATGCCTGTGAGGTCAGCGTGGCCGGGGCGGGGCTTGGTCATCAGTTCGCTGTAGTCACCCGAGCGGGTGTCGGTATTCCGGATCACAGCCATCAGAGGCGTGCCTGTCGTGCGGCCTTCGAACAGGCCGGACAGGATCTCGGGCTCATCTTTTTCCTGGCGCGGTGTCGACCAGGCGGTCTGGCCCGGAGCGCGGCGGCGCATGAACGCCCGGATATCTTCCAGGTCCAGTTTATGGCCGGAAGGCAGTCCATTGATCACGACTCCGATGCCAGGGCCGTGGGACTCGCCAAAAATACTGATTTCGAGCAGATTACCCCAGGTTGAGCTCATCGCAGATACCTCCGAGGCGGGAAAATTCGGCAAAAAAGTCTGGGTAGGATTTGCGGACGGCTTCCGCGTGGGTGATGGTGACACCTCCGGTCGTCCTGAGAGCCGCAACAGCCAGCGCCATGGCAATGCGGTGGTCCCCATGGGAGTCTGCCTGGCCACCAGGCAACTCCGTCTGGCCGTCAATGACCAGGCTGTCGTCCTCGACCCGGATCCGGGCTCCGATTGCCGTCAGGACGTCTGCTGTCACCGCGAGGCGGTCGCTCTCCTTGAGACGGAGGCGGGCAGCGTTGACAATCCGGGTCTGGCCCGGGGTCAAGCTGGCTGCGACGGCCAGGACCGGGACCAGGTCAGGGATCTGGGCAGCATCGATGATGAAAGGCACATCTTGGGACTGGTGCCTGGCCATATCCGCCAGGATTGGCAGAATCGCGCGGTCGCCCTGGGCCGAATGGTCAGATAGCCCGGACAGTTTGATTTCACTGCCGAGGTAATTGGCCACCAGCCAGAAAGCTGCCTGGGAATAGTCTTTTTCCACCGTATAGTCGACAGGCAGGAAGCGCTGCCGGCCTGCCATGCGGTAGCCGGTCGGCGTCGTTTCCACCACGACACCGAATTCACCCAGTGTCCGGCGGGTCATTTCGACATAGGGAGCAGATTCCAGCGGCGAGGTCAGGACGATTTCCGAATCACCAGCGAGCAGGGGCAGCGCCAGGAGCAAGCCGGACAGGTACTGGGAGCTGACATGGCCGGGAACCTGGAACAGGCCTGGCGTCAGCTGCCCTCGGACTTTGAGGGGCAAACTGCCTTCAGCCGGGAAAAGCAGGTCTACACCATGGCCAGCGAAAATCGTGCGGTATTCCTGCAGCGGGCGCTGGGGCAGGCGGCCGTGGCCGGTGAAGGTTGCTGATACACCCAGGGCAGCGGCCACTGGGATCAACAGGCGCAGGGTGGTGCCGGACTCATGGCAGTCGAGCGTCACATCGGTCTGAACGGGAACTTTGCCCGGCTGGCGGTCCGAAATCGCATCGCCCAGCGCCTGCAAACAACGGCGTGTCGCCTTGATGTCATCGGATGGGTGTGAACCAATCCCTTTGATCCGGTTTTCTGTTCCGGCCAGGGCTGCACAAATCAAAGCCCGGTGGGCGTCGCTCTTGGACGGGGGCGGGACGAGCGACCCGTGCAGCGCCGCAGGCCGGATGTGCCGGTCAGCCATGGCCGACAACCTCACCGAGGATCTTTTCCAATCCGGCTGGATCCATCGGATTGAGGACGGCTTCACCGACTTGCTTGAGCAAGATGTAGTAAAGCTTGCCAGCGAGGCGCTTTTTGTCTGAATGGATGGCACCCATCAGCTGGCTGGCTGGCCACGGACACTCGGTCGGCAACTGGTAATGGGCAAGCACCTTGCGCAGGCGCACGGCGGTTCCGGCAGGGGTGCGGCCGGTTTTTTCACCGATCTCACAGGCGACGACCATGCCGATCGCCACGGCTTCACCATGGGATAGCTGGGTATAGCCGGTGATTTTTTCGATGGCATGGCCCACGGTATGGCCGAAATTGAGCAGCATGCGCTCGCCTGTGTCGCGCTCATCCGCAGCGACGACGGTTGTCTTGATCCGGACGCAACGCTCAAGCACCCATTCCAGGTCATAGGTCTGGCTTTCAATCTGCTCGAATAATTGCAGGTCGCGGATCAGGCCGTATTTGATCACCTCGGCCATGCCTTCGGCCATGCGGGCGCGCGACAAGGTGCGCAGGACCGTCGGGTCGAGGATGACGGCCTTGGGCTGGTAGAAGGCTCCGGCCAGGTTCTTGCCAAAAGGCAGGTCGATCGCCGTCTTGCCGCCGATCGAGGAATCGACCTGGGCCAGCAACGTCGTCGGAACCTGGAACAATGGCACACCTCTCAAGTAGGTAGCCGCAGCAAAGCCGGTGACATCGCCGACGACACCGCCGCCCAAGGCGACGATCAGGTCGGAACGCGACAATCCGGCGGCATGGAACTGGTTATACAGCTCCAGGAGGGTGGTGGCTGTTTTCGAGCCCTCTCCGGCAGCAAACGCGTAGCCCGAGACCGTGAACCCTGCAGCCTGGAGCGACCGGGCCACCGGCTCATAATAGAGTGGATAAACGGTGTCATCACTGACAACGAAAGCCTTGCGGCCGACGACCGCTTCGCTGGCCAGGTTGCCAATGCTTGCGAGCGCGCCGTTTTTGATCAGGATTGGGTAATCACCACTGGATGTACTGGCAATCAATTCAGGCATAAGGGGCACCTCCTGTTTAGTGGGGTCAGATGGTCCGGCCAACAGCCTCGGCTACAGGGCACAGACGGCCCATCAGGTCGGCGAACGCTTCCGGGGTCAGGGATTGCGGGCCGTCGGACAGGGCATGCTTGGGATCGTTATGGACTTCGATGATCAGGCCATCGGCGCCGGCCACAATCGCGGCCTTGGCCAGGGGCTCGACCAGCCAGGCAATGCCGCCGGCATGGCTCGGATCGACAAAGACTGGCAGGTGGGTCTTGCTCTTCAGGACCGGGATGGCGCTGATGTCGAGCGTGTTGCGCGTGCTGGTTTCAAAGGTGCGGATGCCACGTTCACAGAGAATGACGTTCTGGTTGCCGCCGCTCATGATGTATTCAGCAGACATCAGCAGTTCATCGACGGTGTTGGCAAAGCCACGCTTGAGCAGGATCGGCTTTTTGACCCGGCCCAGTTCCTTGAGCAGTTCAAAATTCTGCATGTTGCGCGTGCCGACCTGGATCATGTCGACAAATTCCATGAACAGTTCAAGCTGTGACGGATTGGTGATTTCCGACACGACCGGCAGTCCGGTCGCCTGGCGGGCACGTTTCATGTACATCAGGCCTTCGGCCTTGAGGCCCTGGAAGGCATAGGGTGAGGTGCGGGGTTTGAACGCACCACCGCGCAACAGCTGGGCACCGGCAGCCTGGACTTGCTCGGCAACGAGGCGGATCTGGTCTTCGGATTCGACCGAGCAGGGTCCGGCTGCAACGACAATCCGGTTTTCGCCGACTTTGACACCATTGATGTCAATAATCGAGTTATCCGGATGGAATTTGCGGTTAGCCCGCTTGTAGGGTTCCTGCACTTTCATCACGCGCTCGACGTCATCCATCTGCTCGAGCACGTCCATTTCAATGCTGGATGTATCTCCGACCAGGCCAACGATGGTTGTGCCCTGGCCGAAAATCGGGCTGGTCTGGACGCCGTAAGACGTCTGCAGCCAACTGCAGAGTTCATCCACTTTGGCACGGGTGGTGCCTTGTTTCAAAATCAAAATCATGGGGTTTCTCCTCCAAGTCCTAGTGTAGCAATGATCGAGTCAAGTTTGTATTCCAATGGCAAGTCGGCATTGACCACAAAATCGGCCAAACTCCTGTAAATGGGACGGCGGCTGTCATACAGCTGGACCAGTCGGTCGCGGTCCTGTCCGGCAATCAACGGGCGGCCTGATCCATCACCGACACGTTGTTCAATCATCTCCAGGCTGGCATCGAGATAGATGACCAGGGCGGGATGGCTGTACAGGATGGCCTGGGCTGCTTCACTCAAGAGGGCCCCTCCCCCTGTCGCCAGGATCTGGCAGCGGCGGGTGGACAGGACTTCGTCAAGCGATTGCCGTTCCAAGTCACGGAAAGCAGCTTCTCCTTCGGCAGCGAAAATTTCGGGTATGGTGCAGCCCGCTTTTTCCTCGATCCAGTGGTCGAGGTCAACCAGAGGCCAGCCGGTCTTGGCCGACAGCTCGCGACCGACCCGGCTCTTGCCGCTGCCCATGAAGCCCATCAGGACCAGGGTCAGAGGGGACTGGCGATAGATTTCCGCAGTCAGGCCACTGAGGACCGAGTCCTTGGCATCAGCTGGGAAAGCGGCTGACGGATTCCAGATCCGCTGGGCCAGCAGGGCCTGGCTGACCAGCATGCCCAGGCCGCCCTTGGCCGGGATGCCACGGCTTTGGGCCCTGAGCACCAGGCGGGTGGCAAATGGATTGTAGATTGTGTCGTAGACCGCCTGGACATGGTCCAGAAGCTCATCGGGCACAGGCACGCTGCCCGTGTGTGGCCACATGCCGGCTGGTGTACCGTTCAACAAAACCCAGCGGTCTGCCCTGGGTGTGGGCTGCTCTGGGGAGAAACACGTACTGGGGTCGGTGGTGACATCGACCCCACAAGCTGGAAAAGCGGCAGCAATTGTCTCAGCCAGTGGCTGGGCCTTTTGGGCATGGCGGACCAGGAAGCGGATCTGGGTGGCGCCCTTTAAACCGGCAGCAAAAGCCAGGGTCCGGCAGACACCACCGGCGCCAAGGATCAGGACCCGGCGGCCGGACAGTTCTGGCGCATCACTGAGAAACCCTTCCAGATCGGTATTGTAACCGGATATCCGCCCCTGGGCTGGGCAGGAAATGGTATTGACAGCCCCGATCTGTTCAGCCAGGGGATCGATTTCTTCCAGACTGGCCTTGACCACCTGCTTGTGCGGAATCGTGACATTCAGGCCGTCAAATGCCTGTAAAAATTCAGGCAGACGGCCGGTTATTTCCTCCAGCGGAATCGCCAGCAACTCATAGGTGCCAGCAATGCCAGCCAGCGCCATCAAGCGCTGGTGGATCTGCGGCGACAAGCTATGCCCCAGCGGATAGCCCAGCAGGCCATAGCGGGCCGGAGGCGTGCCCACGCCCGTTTTAGTCGC
>DIGA01000054.1:71230-77046 GCA_002419365.1 Mageeibacillus sp. UBA5734
TTAGTCGCATTCATAACCGGCCTCCTTGAGGAGCCACGCCGCGCGGGCTGCCTGGGCCGAGTCCGGCAACAGCAATTGCAGACTGCCGCCTTCGTAGGTGCGGAATTCGCGGATACGCAGATTGGTGATGTTGATCGCATGGTCGCCCAGTAGCGTCGTCACCTTGCCGATGACACCTGGTTCGTCCGGAATATAGACATTGAGGATGCTCTGGGTCAGCAAGGCACCCCGGCCATCGACGGGCAGCGATCCACGGTACTGCGCCGCCTGGAAAAAATACTGGCGCATGTGATCCAAGTCTTTGTCAGATAATTCCGTGCGGAACTCCTGCAGGATGGCGATGTACTGGTCGATCAGGGGCAGCAGCTGGTCGCTGGACTCGAGGCTGATCTGGGACCAGAGGCTGGCATCCGATGACGCGATGCGGGTGATGTCACGAAAACCTCCGGCAGCCAGCCGGGTCAGGTTGTTGTCGCCTTGGCGCGCTGCCAGCAGAGACAGCGCTGCCGCTGCGACGTGAGGCAAATGGCTGACCGCTGCAACCGCCTTGTCATGCGTCTGCGGATCCAGGCTGATCGGAGAAGCCCCGATCGATTGGACCAGGCGCTCCAGCTGGCGGTATTCCAGGACAGTGATGGCGGATTGTTCCGGCAGGCACAGGACATAGGCCGCATTTTCAAACAGATTCTCCCGGGCATTGGCATAGCCGTGCTTTTCTGATCCTGCCATCGGGTGGCCACCCACAAACCGGTCGTCGGGAATCAGGTCCAGGACTGGCTTTTTGACGCTGGCGACGTCGGTCAGGATGGCCCCGGTGAAGGGACGGATCTGCCTGACCAGGTCCGGGATCGTGGCAGGCGGCGTGCACAGGAAAACGACCTGGCAATCTGCCAGCATCTGCCAGACAGCGGACTGGTCGGCCGGGCCAGGACCGGCAAGGTCAGCTGGACCAGCAGACTGCGAAGTCTTGGCCTTGAATGCTGTGATGATGGATGGAGCCTGATGGTGGTCCAACTGTTTAAACTCGGACTGGAGGGGCATCACGCCTCCTTGCGACAGGACCTGGTCAGAGAGGGCTTTTTGAATCACAACCGGGTCTGGGTCGATCCCAACCACGGTGACCCTGGCCCGGCCAGCGAGTGCCTTGGCCAGCGATCCGCCGATCAGACCCAGGCCAACCACACCGACCTGCATCGGGGCTGGGGCTTTGTTTTCAGCGGGTACGTCCGGGGTTACCATGTTCGCTCTCCAGTCATGTGTCAGAATTTGCGGTTGTCGATCACCCGTTTGGCTTTGCCTTCACTTCTGGGCAGGGAACGGGGCTCAACCAGGGTGATCTTGGCCGCAATGCCCAAGGTGGAATGGATGTCCGCGGTCAGGCGCCGTTCGATCGTCTCGATTTCGCGCACGGAGTCAGAGAAGAATGCTTTCGTCATCTCAATCTGGACCTCCATGCGATCCATGTTGTTGATCCGGTCGACATGGATCATGTAATGCGGTTCGAGCTCGCCATACGTGAGCAGGATCGATTCGATCTGGCTCGGGAAGACATTGACGCCGCGAATGATCAGCATATCATCAGCCCGTCCGGTAACCTTTTCCATGCGCACGGTCGTCCGGCCGCAGGCACAAGGTTCATAGTACAGCCGGGTCAGGTCATGCGTATTGTAGCGCAGGAGCGGTGTGCCTGTCTTGGTCACACTGGAAAAAACCAATTCGCCCAGTTCACCTTCGCCGAGCACTTCGTGCGTGTCCGGATCAATGACTTCAGCAATGAAATGGTCGGACTGGATGTGCAGGAGATCGCTGTGGTCACAGCTCATGGCCACACCCGGGCCCAGGGTTTCGGACAAGCCATAGATGTCAAAAGCCTTGAGGCCAAGGCGTTCCTCGATCTGGTGTTTCATTTCCAACGTCCATGGCTCCGCCCCGAAAATACCAACCTTGAGGTTGAGCTGGTGTTTGCTGATGCCATGGGCGTCCATTTCATCGGCCAGGTGAAGGGCATAACTGGGTGTACAGGCCAGGGCCGAGGGCTGGAAATCAAGCAGGATATCGAGCTGCCGCTTCGTATTGCCTGATGAAACCGGGATCACCATCACGCCCATCCGTTCTGCGCCATAATGCAGGCCGAGACCGCCGGTAAACAAGCCATAGCCATAGGCTACATGCAGCGAGTCCTCCTCGGTCATTCCGGTCATGGCCAGGGAACGGGCGATACACTCCGACCAGAGGTCGATGTCTTCTTTGGTGTAACCCACGACTTTTTGTTTGCCGGTGGTCCCGGACGATGCATGCACACGGATGATCTTGGACATGGGTACGGCAAAGGTGCCGAAAGGGTAATTGTCCCGCAAATCCTGCTTGTCGGTCAGGGGGAGTTTTTTCAAGTCATCGATCGAGGTGATGTCTTCCGGGGTCAGGCCGATAGCCTGCATCTTTTCGGTATAAAAGGGGACCGTCCCATAGATGCGCCGGACACAATCGACCAGCCTCTGCCCCTGGAGTTCGCGCAGGTTTTCATAAGACTGGGTCTCCATTTGCTTGTTCCAGATATAACCATTCATCGATCAAGAACCTCCTGCCGTTTATCGGTCCCGCTGGGGGCGAGTTGTCACCCAAGTGATGCACACGTGGGCTATCCTTTAAACAATAAAGGTTGCATGCATTCGCCGGCAAGTCCTGGAAGCGCGGAAAAATGGCCGGATTTCCGACGATTTTACCGATCAGGCCAGACCTTTCATACTGAGGGCGATCCGTTTGCGCGAAAGATCCACCGACAAGACACGCACGGTGACAGCCTGGCCAATCCGGACGACAGTCAGAGGATCTTTGACAAAGCGGTCAGACAGCTCGGATACATGAACCAATCCGTCCTGGTGCAGGCCGAGGTCCACGAAAGCGCCAAAGTCCGCGACATTGCGCACCACGCCGCGGATCACCATGCCTGGTTTGAGATCCTTGATGTCGAGAATCTCCTGGTCCAGCTCGACCTGGGGCAGATCATCGCGCGGATCGCGCCCCGGCCGGGCCAGGGCATCGAGGATATCCGACAGGGTATACCGGCCAAGCTCAAGCTGATCCGATAACTGGTCCAGGTCAAGTCCGCGGGCCCGTTCCGCCAGTTCTGGTGAAACAGGCACCTTGAGCAGGCCGGCCAGAGCTTTGACTTTGGCATAGCTCTCCGGATGGACCGACGTGTTGTCGAGGGGTTCCTCCGCACCCGGGATGCGCAGGAAGCCGGCCGCCTGCTCGAAGGCTCGAGGACCCAGGCGAGGGACAGCCAGCAGCTGCTGGCGGGAACGGAACGCGCCGTGCTTTTCGCGCCAGTCGACTATTGCCTGCGCCAGGGACGCTGTGATGCCGGCGACATAGGACAAAAGCGCTGGCGAGGCGGTGTTGAGATCAACGCCCACTTCATTGACACACGCTTCGACCACCCCACCCAGTGCGCTGGCCAGGCGTTTCTGGTTCATATCATGCTGGTACTGCCCGACACCGATGGCCTGGGGCTCGATCTTGACCAGCTCCGCCAGGGGATCCTGGACGCGCCGGGCAATCGACACGGCGCTGCGGACATTGACATCGAGATCGGGGAACTCGGCGGCGGCCTTGGGCGAGGCAGAATAGACGGAAGCACCAGCCTCGCTGACCACCAGGCAGCGGACAGTCAGGTTGTCGTTCTTGATCAGGGTGCGGATAAATTGCTCGGTCTCGCGCGAAGCCGTACCGTTGCCGATCGCAATCAAGTCAATCGGATACAGGCTCAGCAGTTTTTTGATTGCCACAGATGATTCGTCGATCCTGCTGAGGGGCGGAGTCGGATAAATGACCCCCGTCGTGAGCAAGCGTCCGGTCGGATCGACAACGGCCAGCTTACAGCCATTGCGATAGCCTGGATCAAGTCCGAGCACCGTTTTGCCGCGAATGGGTGGGACCATCAGGAGACTCCGGAGGTTTTCGGCGAAAACCGTGATCGCCTTTTCCTGGGCCCGGGTCGTCAGCTCACTGCGGATTTCATTCTCCAGCGAAGGCGCGATGAGCCGCTTCCAGGCATCGGCCACGATGGCCCGGATCAGCTCAGGGCAGGCACTTTGCGGACGCAGAGCGGCTCTTTCCATGATGTCCTGGGCTGAGCCTTCCGGGACTTCCAGCGCAACCGCAAGGAACTCCTCCCGTTCACCCCGGTCAATGGCCAGGACACGATGGCCGGCGATGCGCTTGACCGGTTCCGAAAAGTCATAATACTGGCGGTAGACGCTGTCTTCCTTCTTCCTGGCTTTGCTGAGCAGGACGCCTTCGCGCCAGAGCAACGCGCGTAAAGCAGACCGGATGGCTGCATCGTCAGCCAGTTGTTCGGCGACGATATCCATGGCACCAGCGAGGGCAGCTTCGACTGTGGGCAGCTCCGGAACTTCGGCGGCTTTGGCGGCAGCCAGCTTTTCAAGACTGGCCAGGGGTGTCTTCTGGGCCCAGATCAACCCAGCCAGGTCACCCAATCCCAGGGCCCGGGCAACGGAAGCGCGCGTTTTACGCTTGGGCCGGTAGGGGCGGTAGAGATCCTCCAGCCGAGTCAGCGAGTCTGCAGCCGCAACCTGTGCGAGCAGCTCAGGGTCGGTTACACCCTGCTCACCGAGCAGGCGAATGACATCTGACCGGCGCGTCTCAAGATTGCGCAAGGACTCCAGCTGCTCAGCAAAAGCACGCAAGACCTGGTCATCAAGATTACCAGTGACTTCTTTGCGATAACGGGCAATGAAAGGGATCGTTGCCCCATCGTCAATCAGGGCGATGATTCCGTCGACTTGGCTGGGCTTGAGGTTGAAGGCTACTGTCAGTTTGTCCGGTATGGTCATGGCTGCTCCTTGGCTGGTGCAAAGAACTTTTGGGCACCATCTGAAGGGCACATTGTTCTTGCTTTGGTCACATTATGATAACATATTTGCTGTAATCTGAACCAAAATGCTTCAGGAGGCTGCCTGCTGGATGGCTCGCTATTGTTTTTACTGTGGTCGTGAACTGGCATCAGGTGAAAAGTGCAACTGCAGGTCTCATGCCGCAGGCGGATCCCACCAGGGGCAGTCGAGACAGACTCATAACGCAACCGGTACTTCCCAGTCCAAAACCCATCCAGGCAGTGGATCGCAATCCAGAAGCAGCTCTGGCTCAAGCCAGTCGGGAGCCAAGGCTGGTGGCACGAAGACCAAAGGCGCAGGATTCTGGGCAGCTTTCCAGTCAGCGACAAAAAGAAACCAGCCCTCCGGCCAAAAAAAGCCGCCTTATGGCAGCTCTGGCAAAAGAAAATCGATGGATACCGTCGCTCTCCTGGCGGTTTTTGGCCAGTATCTGAGCTACCTGACCCGGCCAGTCGACTCCATCCGCCAGGCAGTCCAGTACCTGAATCCACACCGTCTCCTGGTTGTATCACTGATTCACGCCGCACTGGGTGGTCTGGCCATGGTCCGGATCGCCCAGCTTGGCACCCTTGATTTGCTCCTGCAATTGACCCAGGTCCAACTGGCTGCTAATCCGTTCATCGCCGGGTTCTTCTTGTTTATCCAGGGTGCTGGTCTGGCGCTGGTCTTTGACTGGCTCCTGATCCTGGTCACCCATTTGACGCTGCAATACGTCTTCAAGGCCCCTTTCGCCCTGACCCGGGTGGCCGCGAGCTTTGTCCCGGTCATTTTCTATCTGGCGCTGTTCCAGCTATTAGCCCTGATGTCCCTGACCTTGGTCCCCGTGGCCAGTTTGCTCACATTGGCCGCCGGCTTGGCGATTGCGCTGCTGGTTCTCTACCTCGCAATCCGCCAGCTGAC
>DIGA01000025.1 GCA_002419365.1 Mageeibacillus sp. UBA5734
TCCGACTGCCCTATAAAAGCAGCAATGTCTTGTTTGGCGCCATGGTCGCTTCGATGCTCGTACCTTTCCAGGTCCTGATGATTCCGCTCGTCTCGATCTATGGAAAATTCAACCTGCTCAACAACAAGTATGTCCTGGTCTACATGTATATCGGATTTGGTGCATCCCTGGCCGTTTTCATCTACCATGGCTTTCTCAAATCCATCCCGTTGTCGATCGAAGAGGCTGCCTTCATTGATGGTGCCACCCGGCTGCAGACCTTTTTCCAGGTCGTCCTGCCTCTGATGAAAACGACGACGGTCACGATCATCATCCTCGACGTCCTGTGGATCTGGAACGATTACCTGTTGCCATCGCTCGTCCTGCGGACAGCGGTCAACCGGACCCTGCCGCTGACAACGGTCTATTTCTACGGCACCTATGGTGTCGACTTCGGCCCTCTGATGGCTGCCCTGATGCTGATCATCATCCCCGTCATCATCCTCTATGGCTTCATGCAAAAAAGCATCATCGAAGGCGTCGTCGCCGGAGCAGTCAAAAGCTGATCGAGCGTTTGCAGACGCAGTTCTGCACTCAAAAAACCACATCGTCCAGCATGAGATCCAGTGCCAGGTTTTTCTTCCCGAAGAAGTCCGGCACTGGATTTTATTATCCCCTCAAACCCTGGTCCAGACGTTGTCTTCGCGGTTGCTTTGAACGCAGGCAGTGATGAATTTCATGCCGTCGAGCCCGGTCTGCATGTCGGGGTAATAGTATTCACCGGCAACATGACCAGCTTTTTTATCAAGCAGATGGCGGCAGAACTCGCGGTAGATGTTGGCAAAGGCTTCGTAGAAACCTTCGGGATGGCCGGCAGGCAGGCGCGACATCGCCCGGGCTTCCGGGTACAGGTAGGCTCGTTCGCAGGTCATGATCTGCACCGGCTGGTCAACCAGCGCGACGCGCAAACGGGTCGGATCGTCGTGCTCCCATTCGATCGCGCCCTTCTCACCGAAAATCTTGATCGAGAGGGTGCAGTCATGGCCGATTGCGGTCGATGAGGTCCACAGCACACCCTGCGCACCGCCCTGGTAACGCAGCAAAATTCGCGCGTTTGATTCGAGACGGGCGCTTTTTGGGTAATACCCGAACTGGGCAATGACTTTCTCTTCTTTCAGGCCCGTCATGGCGCGCAGCAGGTACCAGGCATGGATGCCCATGCCGCCGACGACACTCGACTCGCCCGCTTTGGCCGGGTCACTGAACCAGTTGCCAAAATGGTCCGGCTTCTGGTTCTGGGCCAGCATCTGCCAGTCCTCCGGGTATTCGGCGACAATCTCCATCACCTCGCCGATTGCTCCATCGCGGATCAGGCTGCGGGCCTGGCGGATCATCGGGTAATGCGCATACGTATAGGTGATCGCGATCTCGAGATCCTTTTCCCGCGCGATCGCACACAGTTCCTCCGCCTCAGACACTGTCAGTGTGAACGGCTTTTCACAGGCGACGTGGATGCCATGCTCCAGAAACACCTTGGCCACCGGGTAATGCAGATGATTGGGCGTGACGATGATGACAAAATCGATACCATCCCCGCGCTGCGACTCGGCAGCGGCCATCGTCCCATAGTCCGGATACACCCGGTCCTGCGATACGCCCCACAGATCACCAGAAACCCGGTTCCGTTCAAGGTCCCGGGAAAAAGCCCCCGCGACCAGCACCGCCTGGTTATCCATCAAAGCCCCACGCAAATGACTCTTGCCGATATTGCCGCCAACACCGCCACCAACAATGCCAAAGTTCAACTTCCGGACCGGGTCCATTTTTCACCTCACAGGATATTTTGTCGAGAAATCGTCACTTCAATCATACAAAATAGCAATGAAAATTTCTAACCGAACGATAAGAGATCATTTTTTCGGAACAAAAAATCTTAAAAGCAGAAGAAATAAATGGAAACTCGCCAATCGAGCGAGCTGCCCAAAATGGGACCCGGTCCGATTTCCTACAACGGAAACTCCCGGAACTTCTGGGGAGGGATGCCGACACGACTGGAGAAGGTGCTGATGAAGTTGGTTTCGCTATTGAAGCCGATCATGCGGGCAATTTCCTTGACGGTCAGACTGGTTGATTTGAGGAGGATTTTGGCACGGTCGATGCGCGAGGTCAAGATGAAGTGGTAGGGGGACTGGCCGATTTTTTTCTTGAACAGGCGGGAGAAGTGGAACATGCTCATGTTTACGTGTCGGGCGACATCTTCGAGGTTGATATCCATGCCGAGATGCTGGTCGATGTAAACCAGCGCCTGGTCGATGCTGTCGTGCTGGCGAGCAGTCATGGATATAGAAGATTGGGTCAGCAGCAGACACAGCGCCCGGTAGATTTTCCACGACGACTCCGCTTCACCGAGGCGCTGGTTATTGCGATACAAGATCAAGAACTCCCGGATTGCGCTGACAATCTCGGAGTCCTCACCGACACTGCAGACGATACCGGACGAGCGGACGATCTGGCGGTAGAAATTTTCTGCATCGTGGCCATCAAAATGCAGCCAGACCAGGTCCAGATAGTCAATCGCGTAGTAGCGGTGCGGTTTGTGGCAATTGAGAATCACCAGATCACCCGTCCGAGCGACGAATTCGCGCCCCTCTGCTTCTATCCCACACTGGCCCTGAGCAACATACATGAGCAAGAAGTTGTTATAGTCGATCCGTCGCACATCATAACCAGTAATACAGCGAAAATGGCCGCAAAACAGAGGATAAAAGAAAATCTCCTGCGCCAGGACCGATGGCGTCATGAAATAGTAATCCGAACCAGGCAAAACACCCTTCTCTCCGCTAAGCATGCAGCACACTCCTTTCGATTAGTCCGATCACATTGACCAATGCCAATCACCCTCCAACCCCTTCAAGTCAATTTCTATAAATATACTCGGAATTTACAAGAGCAAGATTCTTAAGCCACTGAGCAACAATTATTATTTTATACCACCTGACAAACGTTATAAACTACAAATACAGAATCCATCTCACAGATATCTTCATCATCTTTCACAAATTATAAATAGATCGAGGTTCCAATCATGAATTCAAGAGAGCGTGTTTTGGCAGCAATTAATCACAGAACCCCGGACCGAGTGCCGATAGATTTGGGCGCCACTGGGCAGACCGGCATTAGTGTCTCCGCCCTGTACAAGCTGCGCCAATACTATGGCTTGCCCGAAAAGCCGCTCGATGTCTTCGAGATCATCCAGATGCTTGGCGTCGTCGATGAGGATCTGAGAAAGGTCGTCGGCGCCGATGTCATCGGTATCAATCACCCGGCCAACTCGCTCGGCGTACCGGATAGCACCAACAAAAAGCTCTTCACCATGCCGGACGGCACGCCGACCTACATCGCCGCGGCCAACGAATACGACACCCTGCCCGATGGCGGCTACAAGATGTACCCCCAGGGCGATCGCAGCGCAACTCCTAGCATATACATGCCCTCCGGCGGTTATTTCTTCGACATCATCGACCGCGCTGAAGCAGAAGTCGACGAAGACAACCTGACCCCGGTCGAAGATTTCAAGAACCTCTACTCGGTGATGACCGACGAAACCGCACGCTACTTCGAGAACGAATCCAAACGCCTATTCGAGACCACCGAATACGCCATCATCGGCAACCTTGGCGGCGGCGGTCTCGGTGACCCCGGCTACATCCCCGGTGCCTTCGAAAAAAATCCCCGCGGCATCCGCAAATTTGACCAGTGGATGATGGCCCAGCTCCTTTACCCCGAATACGTCAGCGCTGTCTTCGAATATCAGACCGACATCATGCTCAAGAACCTGGATATCTACAAACAAGCGATGGGCGACCGGATCCAGATCGTCTGGATCAGTGGTACCGACTTTGGCACCCAGAACGCAGGCTTCTTCTCAACCGACATTTTCAAGGAACTGTACAAGCCCTATTACAAGAAAATGAACGACTGGGTCCATCAGAACACCAGTTGGAAAACCTTCTATCACACCTGTGGCAGCGTCGTCAGCTTCCTCGATGATTTCGTCGAGATGGGCATGGACATCATCAATCCGGTCCAGCTCTCTGCCACCGGCATGGATGCCCGGATGCTCAAAGACAAATATGGCGACAAACTCACCTTCTGGGGTGGTGGCGTCGATACCCAGGAAATGCTGCCCCGCGGTACACCGGAACAAGTCAAGGCACAAGTCAAAGAAAGACTGGAAATTCTATCCAAAGGAGGGGGGTACGTCTTTAACACGATCCACAACATTGTCGGCAATACGCCAGTCGAAAACATTGCCGCCGCATTCGAAGCTGTCCAAGAATTCAATCGGTCCTGATCACACACTCGAATGATAAAATCATGGAATCGGAGGAGAAATTCATGAAAAAATTACTGTCCATCGTTCTAATCCTTGGTCTCGTCCTCGGACTGGCCGCCTGCACCCCCGCTGATGGCGGCACCACCGCAGCCACAACCGCCGCCGCAGCGGAAGCCACAACCACAGCCGCCGAAACCACTGCCGCAGCCGGCGAAAAGATCAAGATCGGCTATGCCTGCCCTAACATCAACAACACCTTCCAAACCTACCTCGTCGACGCAGCCAAAGCTTATGCGGAAAAGAACAATGTCGAACTAATCGTCGTCGATGGCCAGCAGGACGTCATCATGCAGCAAGACCAAGTCAAAGCCCTGATCGAGCAAGGCGTCCAGGCCCTGATGGTCACCCCTGCTGACACCAGCGCCATGGAACCCGTCACCGCCGCCGCCAAAGAAGCCGGCATTCCGCTAGTCTACTTCAACACCAATCCCTACTCAGATGGCAACATGCCGGAAGGCACCTACTATGTCGGTTCCCAGGAAGTCACCGCCGGTGAGCTCCAGATGGGCTATGCCGGTGAAAAACTCGGTGGTAAGGGCAACGTCGCGATCCTGATGGGCGGTCTGACCTATGAAGCATCGTTTGAGCGCTCCCAGGGCGTCAAGAATATCATCGAGAGCAAATACCCGGATATCAAAGTCCTTGCCGAAGAAACCGCCGAATGGCAGCGTGAAAAAGCCGTTTCCGTCGTCGAAAACTGGATCACCGCTTATGGTGACGATCTCGATGCCATCTTTGCCAACAACGACGAAATGGCACTCGGTGCTATCAACGCTCTGCAGGCCGCCGGTATCTCCGACGTCATGGTCTTTGGTATCGACGCCACACCGGATGGTGTCAAGGCGATCGAGGACGGCACTCTGACCGCAACCGTCTTCCAGGACGCCAAAGGACAGTCCGAAGGTGCCATGGACTTCGCCATCAAAGCCATCAAGAAAGAAGCCATCACCGAATCAGTCAACTGGATCCCCTACGTCCTCGTCACCAAAGACAATGTTGCTCAGTACAAATAACGTATAATTGGAATTGACAGCCAGGTTGTTGCACCAGACAACGCACGTGCAGCAACCTGGCTCCTTTCAAAAAACCTGTGAACAGAAAGAAAAACGGGGTGGTCGATTTGTCTAACGAATACCTGCTCGAGATGGTGAACATTTCCAAAAGCTTCCCAGGGGTCCAAGCCTTGAAAGGCGTTGAACTCCGGGTCCGCTATGGCGAAGTCCACGCCCTGGTCGGCGAAAATGGCGCTGGCAAATCCACCATCATGAAATGCCTGATGGGCATGTACAAACCAAACACCGGTACCATCACCTTTGATGGCCAGGAACGCAGCAATTACACAACCGCCGATGCCTTGAATTTCGGTATTTCCATGATCCACCAGGAACTGACTCCGGTCCCTTACCGGTCAATCATGGAAAACGTCTGGCTCGGCCGCGAACCCAGGAACAAATATGGTCTAATCGACCATAAGAAAATGTACGAACTGACCCAGGGGGTCCTCGCGACAGTTGGCCTGAACGAAGATCCCAAGACCCTGATGATCAAACTCACCGTCGCCAAACAGCAGCTGGTTGAAATCGCCCGGGCCGCCTCCTACAATGCCAAGCTGATCATCATGGACGAGCCCACCTCTGCCCTAACCGACACAGAAGTCGCCCAGCTGTTCAAAATCATCCGCAAATTACGCGAAGAAAACACCAGCGTTATCTATATTTCCCACAAATTGGATGAAATCAAGCAAATCACAGACCGTGTCTCTGTTTTCCGCGACGGCCAGTATATCGGCACCGAAGACACCGACAAGCTGCCGCAGGACAAAATGATCCAGATGATGGTTGGCCGCGAGGTCAGCAATCTGTTCCCGAAAACCAAATGCGACATCGGCGAGGTCGTTCTTGAAGTCAAGAACCTTTCCCATCCCAAGTATTTCAAGGATGTCTCCTTCACCCTCCGGCGGGGTGAAATCCTCGGTTTTGCCGGTCTGGTCGGTTCCGGCCGGACGGAAGTCCTGGAGACCATTTTCGGTATCCGCAAAAAATCCGGCGGCGAAATCTTTCTCAACGGTGAGGCGATCGATATCAAGAGCAGCGAGGAGGCCATTGAGAAAAAGCTGGCACTCCTGACTGAAGAACGTCGTTTCAATGGTATCTTCCCAGTCCTGGACTTGATCGAAAATACCGCCGTCGCCAATATGGCACGCTACACCAATGCGTTCGGCTTTGTCGACAACAAGAAAATGAAAGCCGACTGCCAGACATTTATCGAGAAACTGCAAGTCAAGACACCTTCCGAACGGCAAAAGATCCAGAATCTCTCCGGTGGCAATCAGCAAAAGGTCCTCGTCGCCCGCTGGCTCCTGACCCAGCCCGATGTGATCATGCTCGATGAGCCAACCCGCGGCATCGATGTCGGTGCCAAGGCCGAAATCCACAAGCTGGTCAGCCAGCTGGCCGGTGAAGGAAAATGCGTCATCATGGTCTCCTCTGAATTGCCGGAAGTCATGGGCATGAGCGACCGGATCCTGGTCATGCACGAAGGCCGCGTCACCGGAATCATCGACAATACCAAAGACGTCTCCCAAGAGCTGCTGATGCATTATGCAACCGCCAGCAAAGACGATCTCCAGAAAGCTCAGTAGAAAGGAACTTACGACTATGGCATCGCCGCTTGCAAAGGTCAATAAAACATCCGAAATCATCAGCCGCTACGGGATTTTCCTGGTTCTGGTCCTGATGATCCTGGTCATCAGCATCATCAAGCCCCAGTTCCTGTCCGCCAACAACATTTTCAACGTCATCACCCAGAGCTCGATCTACGGCATCATGGCCCTCGGCGTCACCGTCATCATCATTGCCAAGGGCATCGATCTCTCGCTCGGCTCCATGCTGGCGTTTTCCGGGGTTGTCTCAGCCAGCCTGGCCCAGGTTGTCGGCGCGACAAACAAACTCTATCCGGGACTCGGTGAAATGCCCCTGATCGTCCCGATCCTGGCCGCCCTGATCGTCGGCACCCTGATGGGCGCCATCAATGGCTGGCTGATCGCCAAAACCGGCATCCCGCCCTTCATCGCTACGCTCGGCATGATGACCATCGTCCGCGGTTTCGCTCTGATCTACTCCAAAGGCAAACCCGTCAG
>DIGA01000029.1 GCA_002419365.1 Mageeibacillus sp. UBA5734
TACCACTTTGGGGCTGCCCTATCTACCGAACTTGCAGTGAAACCGCCTATTGATTATTGCTATTCAGACTATCGTTTTTGACTGCCGATTCAGCCCCCGCCTTCGCGCTCGCTTTGCGAGTAAGCGGAAGCTTAGAGGGAGGGGATGAATCTGCTTTTTGATGTTAAAATCATCATCAGAACAACGCTGCCGGAGGTATTGTACATGACACCACGTGTGGACGAAACCCGCTGCATTGGCTGTGGCCTCTGCGTGCAATTGTGTCCGGACCAGTTTATGGTCGATCCCCGGCAGATCGCCATCGTTACGGGCATGGCTGACTCCATTGAGGCGATCGAACGGCTGGAAGCTGCTGTGGACTACTGCCCAGTCCAAGCCATCTCCCTTTAGACCGGCTGGCACTGGGGGCAATAGACGGTTGTCCGGCCTGCCAGTCTGGTTTTGGCGAGAGGCTTGCCACACTGTGTGCACGGTTGACCAGCCCGGCCATAAACTTGGAGCTGATACTGGAAAGAGCCGCGGACATTCAGGGCATCGACATAATCTTTGACCGAGGTGCCGCGCGCATTCACCGCAGCCTGCAGGATTTTTTGCATGCAAGTCAGCAAGCGATCTGCTTCCTCGAGGGACAAAGAGCCCGCCAGGCGTTGTGGATTGATGCCGGACAGGAACAGGCTTTCATCGACATAGATATTGCCCAGTCCGGCCACGACCGTCTGGGCAAGCAAGGCCGCTTTGAGAGTGGTGCGACTGTGGCGCGCCAGGCGCAGCCGCAGGGTTTCGCTGTCCAGCTGGGGATCCAGCGGTTCAGGACCGAGCGCAGACAGTCCGGCAATCTGGCTTGCCTGGTCAGGTCGCAGCAACCAGATGCGGCCAAAGCGGCGCGTGTCGTGAAAAACCAGCCAAACCGGCCCCGTCCCGGGTTTTTCCAGGGATAGGACGATGTGATCGTGCTTGCGCAGAACAGGTGGTTGTTCTTCATATTTGAATTGGCCCGTCATGCGCAGGTGGGCAACCAGGAGCAGATCCGGGCCCAGGTCCATGAGCAGGTATTTGCCGCGGCGCCGCAGTCCGGTCACGGTCCTGCCACCGGCAACATCCGGCTGCCCCGTCCAATTGTACAGGACACCGGCGGTCTGCTCGCGGATTTCCAGAATCCGGGATCCCAGGATCAGGGGCTCCAGACTGATGCGGACGGTTTCAACTTCCGGTAATTCTGGCATGGCAGGCCTCAGGACAGGGTCGGTGCCGCTGGGTCGGCTCGCTCTAGGTCCGCAAGCCACAACCGGGCCTGGGCGTCGCTGGGCATGCGCCAGTCACCGCGCGGTGACAACGTGACACTGCCGACTTTGGGGCCATCTGGCAGACAGGAGCGCTTGAATTGCTGGGCAAAAAAACGCCGGATGAAAATCGTCAGCCAGCGATGGATGGTGGCTGCATCGTAAGAACCGGCGAAGGCCAGGCAGGCCAGGCGGTAGATCTTGCGCGGGGCAAAGCCAAACCGGACCAGGTAGTAGAGAAAGAAATCGTGTAATTCATACGGTCCGACGATGTGTTCCGTTTGCTGGGCGATCTGGCCGTCCTTGGGCGGCAGCAGTTCTGGACTGACCGGGGTGTCGAGAATATCGAGCAGGACCGATGACAAGGCTGGCTCAGACTGGCCTGCCGCGTGGCGGACCAGATGGCGGACCAAGGTTTTCGGAACAGAGCTGTTCACTGCATACATGGACATGTGGTCGCCGTTATACGTAGCCCAGCCCAGGGCCAGCTCGGAGAGGTCGCCGGTGCCGATGACCAGGCCACCGCTCTGGTTGGCAATGTCCATCAGGATCTGAGTCCGTTCGCGGGCCTGGGAATTTTCATAGGTGACATCGTGCAGATCGGCTGGATGGCCGATATCGGCGAAGTGCTGGCTGACCGCAGCACGGATCGGAATTTCGCGCAAGGTCGTCTCCAGGCTTCTGGCCAGATGGAGCGCATTGCTGTAGGTGCGGTCGGTTGTGCCAAAGCCGGGCATCGTCACGGCCACGATGCCGGAGCGGGGCAGCGCGAGGGCATCGAAAGCCCTGGCTGTGACCAGAAGGGCCAGGGTGGAATCCAGCCCGCCGGACAAACCGATCACTGCTGACTGGCACCGGGTGTGGGCCAGGCGCTTTTTGAGGCCCTGGACCTGGATGGTCAGGATTTCTTCGCAGCGCTCGGCCAGGTCACTCTGATTTTTGGGGACAAAAGGATGTGGCGCAATGGCCCGCCTGAGATCGAGGCTCTGGGATGGGTGGGAAAAGTAAACCGTGAGATATGCGCTCTGGCCTGCAGGCTTGGGTCCGGGAAAGGTCGTCTGGCGGCGCCGTTCTGCGTTGAGGGCAGCGACATCGACGTCAGCCAGGATCATTCCGGTTGAAAAAAGCGGCGACTCGGCCAAGGTCCGGCCGTTTTCGCAGATCAGGCTATGGCCGGAAAAGACGAGATCGGTGGAGGATTCACCTTCACCGGCGTCGGCATAGGCATAGGCACACAACAGGCGGCCGGACTGGCTTTTGACCAGCAGGCGCCGGTAGTCTGCCTTGCCGATCAACTCATCACTGGCAGAGAGATTGGCGATGACAGTGGCTCCTGCCCGGGCATGATCTTGGGAAGGTGGCGCAACCACCCAGAGATCTTCGCAGATTTCGATACCAACCACCAGATCCGGAGCTTCACGGCAAGCGAACAAGATGTTGCTGCCCAGGGGAACCTCCTGGCCGAATACATGGATGGGCCTGCTTTCGGGCCGGCCGGCTGAAAAATGGCGGGCCTCGTAAAACTCGGAATAATTCGGGATGTTCATCTTGGGCACAAGGCCGAGCAGCTTGCCGTCTGAAAGGACGGCAGCGACATTGAACAAATCCGGGCCGACTGCCAGAGGCAAGCCGACAATGGCCAGAAGGTGGAGGCCCCTGCTGGCTGTGATCACCTGCTCCAGGGCGGTGAGCGCCCCCTCAAGCAAGGTCTGGCTCAGGAACAAGTCGGAGCACGTGTAACCGGTCAGGACCAGCTCGGGCAGGACCAGAACCGCTGCTCCTTCCCGTTCAGCCGCTTGCATCAGGGCGATGACCTTGGCAGCATTTCCCGGACAGTCGGCCACTTCGATGGCCGGTGTGGCTGTGGCGAGGCGGATGAATCCATCGTTCATGGGTTGTCCTCTTTCTGGCTGCCTCCAGCCGAGGGCTGCAGGTCAGATGTGTCAAAGTCTGGTTCAACGATCTCCCACGCCTGGCCGGACCGATAGACCGCCCGGTAGAGGGCTGCCTGTTTCAAGGGGGGGCCGTCCCTCAGGAGGGAAAGGGGTTTCCTTTTCAACAAGGCCAGCAGAGCCTTGAGCGTGATGTTGTGACTGACCAGCAAGACATGGTAATCGCGACCTTCAGACAGTGCTGCCTGGCCAAGTGCCTCCATCTGGCTCAGGAAACTGGCCATCCGTGCGCTGACCTGACGGTAGGTTTCGCCATTGCCAGTCGGGATGTAGTCTGGCGGCGAAAAGAAAAAGGCCTGCAAATTATCCGGGGCAATTGCCTTGACCTCGTCGACCGACAAGCCTTCCCAGTCACCCAGATCCATCTCATGGACACGGTCGTCAATTTCGATTGGGATGGTGGCAGGAAAATGACCGGCTTGCAAGGCTAGCTCGATTGTCCGGCGTGCCCGTGGTGCCGGGCTGACGAAAACCGTATCCAGTTGAATGCCTCGCAGGCTGTCGCCAAGGGCTATCGCCTGGGCTTGGCCCTGCTCGGTCAGGGCGGTGTCGAGGCGGCCCTGCATGCGACTCTGCGTATTCCAGATGGTCTCACCGTGGCGGGCAAAATAAAGTGTCAGCATGGTTCTCCTTAGTCAGGCTTGACGCGATTTCACTGCTGCCCTGGCAGGCCGTGGATGTTCCGCGCAGCCTGTAGCCATGATACCGCAAACCATTTGCCTCCAGCAATCCGCAACAGGCGGTTCCACCGGGATCAGGGGCTGGCAGAATCACGAGAATTGTGGCTGGCATTGCTTGTCCAGTCCCCGTCAGATGACTATAATCGGGTAGAATGTATACAATCTGGCAAGGAGTACACGCTTCCTTATGTCTCAGTCAGGAAAACATCCGGCAAACAGTCCGCACAACCTTTTGCATCAGGCAGATGTGACGATTGGCCTGGCGGATGGACTGCCCATTGGCCTCGGGTATTTTGCCGTCTCTTTTGCTTTTGGCCTGGCTGCGGTCGAGGGCGGGCTTTCTGCCTGGTTGGCAACCGTGATATCCCTGACCAATCTGACATCGGCTGGCCAGTTTGCGGGCTTGCAACTGATGCTGGCCCACCGGCCTCTGGTAGAAATTGCCCTGACCACGGTCCTGATCAATTTACGCTACATGCTGATGTCGCTGTCGCTGTCACAGAAACTGGCCCCGGGAACTGGTCTGGCCCAGCGCCTTTTGATCGGCTTTGGCGTGACCGACGAAATCTATGCGGTCTCTGTCAGCCGGCCGGGAACCATCAGCACGCGCTACAGCCTGTCCTTGCTCCTGCTGCCCCTTCTGGGCTGGACCGGCGGTACTCTGACGGGTGCCCTGGCCGGATCTGTCCTGCCAGGCAGTGTGCGTGCGGCGCTGGGCATTGCGCTCTATGCCATGTTTGTCGCAATTGTGATGCCGACGATCCGCCAATCCCGGACGGTAGCCCTCGTTGCAGTGGTGGCAGTCGGTGTCAGCACCTTGATCGCCCTGGCCCCTCCTCTGGCCCTGTTGCGAGGAGGCTGGCAGATCATCCTGGCCACTGTTGTGGCATCTGCGCTGGGTGCTGTGCTGGCACCTGTCCACATGGGTGAATCCAGCCAAGCTGAGGAGGTCAACTGACCATGGACCAGTCTTCTTATCTGGCTGCTGCCATTGCCACTATGGCGGTGGTGACCTATATCCCGCGCGTCTTGCCCCTGGTTTTGGTTCGTGGCCGGATCCAGAGCACGTTCGTGCGCTCGTTTCTCTACTATGTTCCCTATGCCGTCCTGTCCGGAATGACCATCCCGGCGATTTTTTCTGCCACCTCCACCCCAGTTTCTGCCACGGCTGGACTCTTGGTGGCCGTCGGGCTGGGGCTGTCCGGGCGAACCTTGCTGACCGTTGCCCTCGGGGCATCCGGTACGGTCTGGCTGGTGGAGCGGCTGATCTCGAGCCTGTAAAAAAGGACGCCTCCGGAGAGACGCCCTTTAATCGGTGTGGTGATCCGACAAGCCGTCAGGCCCAGTCAGGGGTGATCTTGAACGCCTTGCGTCCCGCATAGACTGCAGCATCGCCGAGTTCTTCCTCGATGCGCAGGAGCTGGTTGTACTTGGCCACACGATCGGTGCGCGAAGGTGCGCCGGTCTTGATCTGGCCGGCATTGGTGGCAACAACGATGTCAGCAATGGTGACATCTTCGGTTTCACCGGACCGGTGGGAGACGATGGCTGTCCAGCCGTTGTTTTTCGCCATCTCGATCGCCTGCAGTGTCTCGGTCAGGCTGCCGATCTGGTTGAGCTTGATCAGGACGGAATTGGAAATGCCCCCGTCAATGCCGCGCTGGATACGCTCGGTGTTGGTAACAAACAGGTCATCACCCACGAGCTGGAGTTTTTTGCCCAGGCGATCGGTCAGGATTTTCCAGCCTTCCCAGTCGTCTTCGGCCAGTCCGTCTTCGAGCGAGATGATCGGATAACGTGAGGCCCAGTCGGCCCAGAAATCGACCATTTCCTCACGGGTCTTGTAGACACCGGATTTCCAGAACAGATAATCGCCCTCGCGGCCCTTTTCCTTGGCTGCTTCGTACATTTCAGTGGAGGCAGCGTCGATGGCGATGGCAAAATCTTTGCCGGGACGGAACCCTGCCGCCTCGATGGCTTTGACAATGTAGTCCAGCCCTTGTTCGTCGCTGGTGAAATTAGGGGCAAAGCCGCCTTCGTCACCGACAGCAGTGGCAAAACCATCTGCCCGGAGCAACTTTTTGAGGGTGTGGAAGACTTCAACACTCCACTGCAGGGCTTGGCGGAAGGTTTCGGCACCGATCGGCATGATCATGAATTCCTGCAGGTTGATGCTGTTGTCGGCGTGCTTGCCACCATTGATGATGTTCATCATCGGTACCGGCAGGCGGTTGCCGCCGAGGCCACCCAGATACTGGAACAAGGAGACACCCAGCGAATTGGCTGCAGCCTGGGCTGTTGCCAGTGAAACAGCGAGGATGGCATTGGCTCCGAGATTGGCTTTGTTCGGTGTGCCGTCCAGTTCGAGCATCAGGTTGTCGAGACCGGTCTGGTCGAAGACGTTGAGGCCGATCAGCTCGTCAGCGAGCCGCTCGTTGATGTTGGCGACGGCCTTGCGGACGCCTTGGCCGAGATAGCGGCCTGGGTCCCTGTCACGGAGTTCGACGGCTTCAAATGCGCCGGTCGATGCGCCTGATGGGACTGCAGCGCGGCCAAAGGCGCCGTCTTCGGTCCACACCTCTGCTTCTACGGTGGGATTACCTCTGGAATCGAGAATTTCACGGGCTTGGACCCCGGTGATTTGTATTTCCTGGAACATGGGTGATTACAACCTCCTTTAAGCGGAAATCGCTGCCGGCCAGTCTCAACTGGCAAACAGCCAAGGTTAGATAATTGATGATCTATGTCCGAGTATAGCCGCAAAAAGGCCTGGTTGCTGTAACGGTGGAATCAGAGCCAGCGTTTGCGTTTGAACCAGACGAACATGAAGGCGATGATGGCAGCCAGAAGAGCGATAATAACGGGGTAGGTCACGGCCATCCTTGCCTCTGGCATGACCAGGTTCATACCATAATAGCTGGTGATGAAATTGAGCGGGATAAAAAACGTGGTGAAGACCGTCAGGAAGGTCATGATTTCATTCATGCGATTGCTGGCCGCAGTCATGATCAGCTCGGTCGTGCTCGACAGGATATCCCGGTAAGTCTCGACGGTTTCGAGCAGCTGCAAAATGTGCTCGAACACATCGCGCAGATAGAGCTCAGCAGTTTCGCTGATCAGGAAACGGTTGGTTCGCCGCAGGTTGAGCAAGGCATCCCGGAGGGGTGTGGCTGCCCGGTGAATGGCCAGCAGCTGGCGCTTGGTAGCCAGGATATCGCGTTGCAGAACGACGTCCTGTTTCTGGATGAGCTCCGACGCCCGGTCGTCGATTGCATCGATTCCTTCACTGAGTTCGTCGAGAATCTCATAATAATGGTCTGTCAAGGTGTCGAGGACCAGATACAAGAGCCGGTCTGGCCCCGTGTTTAAAACCTGATTGCTGTTGGCGCTGGCCCGGGCCAGAATTGTTGAGATGATCTCGGGTTTGTCCTCGTGTGCGGTGATCAGGAAGTTTTTGCCGAGAACAATACCGATGGTTGAGAGTTCAAGGCTGTCCGGACCTGATTTGATAAACCGGGCACCCAGCAGGATGTGGTCCTCAAATTCAAGCAGCCGCGGATTGCGGTCTGTGTCAAACAAATTGTCCAGAGCCAGCTCGTGCAAGCCAAGCACTTTTTCAAGATGGTTCAGACCTTCTTCACCCGGTGTGTCCGCGATATCCAGCCAGAGATACTCGCCAGTAGCTGACAAGTTGCTGACGAGTGATTCGCCGGAGATGGGTGTCAACGATCCGCTGCCAATCCGGTATGCTGAAATCTGGGCAATCACGTCGTGGCCCCGGATCAGTCTTTGTCCGGCAACACGGACTCGTTGGCAAGTGATGTCTGGTAAGGTGACTGGCTGGCAAACTGATTGACTGCCTGGCCCGCTTTCGGAATAGGCATCAGCGTGCCTGGGCCGCCAACACAACCGCCTGGGCAGGCCATGCCCTCGAGAAGGTACCCTTTGGTCTTGCCAGCCTTGGCCAAGGCCAGCATTTTCCTGCAGTCGCTAAGGCTGTCGGCGCGCTGGACTGGCACCTCTCGCGTCGGATCCAGTTCGGCGATGCAATTTTTGATCGCGGCCGCAACACCACCGGCGACCGCATAGCCGCGGCCATCGCGCGAGGCCTGGTAGCGGAAGGGTTCTTCTTCCAGACCGGCCAAGTCGACAGACTTGGCGCTGAACATGCCCATCAGCTCCTCAAATGTCAGGACGAAATCGACAAAAGGCAGGACTTCTTCCTCAAGTGCTTCGAGTTTCTTGGCGATGCAGGGACCGATGAAAACGACTTTGCTCTGAGGGTCCTGAGCTTTCAAGGTGTGTGCTGTGGCCACCATCGGAGTGGAGGAATTGGAAATACAGTCCGCCAGGCTCGGCTGGATGGCCCGGGCGAAGCTTTCCCAGGCTGGACAGCAGCTGGTGCCGAGGAAATCCAGTTCGCCGGGGACTTTTTCAATGAATTCCTCTGCTTCCATGACTGTACCGATATCCGCGCCGATGCCGACCTCGATGACATCGGCAAAGCCAAGCTTCTTGAGACCGGCGATCACTTTGCCTGGGGTGGCAAGGGGGCCGAATTGCCCGACAAATGAAGGTGCAATGGCGGCGTAGACACGGTAACCCAGCCGTATGGCCGTGACGACCTGGTAGATTTCGGACTTGTCCGTGATGGCAGCAAAGGGGCAGCTGACGATGCACATGCCGCAGGCGACGCATTTGTCCTGGTTGATCTTGGCCCGGCCCAATTCGTCGCTGTCGATGGCATTGGCACCGCAGGCTTCGGCACAGGGGCGGCCGGTGCGTACGATGGCGTGGTAGGGGCATGCCGTCTGGCAACGGCCGCATTTGATGCATTTGTCGTGATCGATGATTGCCCGCGTTTTACCGATAGAAACCGCATTGACCGGGCAGACCGAGGTGCAAGGATGGGCCAGGCACTTGCGGCAGTTGTCCGTGACTTTGAAATGGTCGGTCGGGCACGCTTCGCAGGCAAAGGGGATGACATTGACCAGAGGCTGGGCCAGGCGCTTTTCTGCAACGGCCATGTCTGCCATGCCATCAGTAAAACTCTGGTGTGCATCGGCCGGTCGCAGCGGCAGGCCCAGTGTCAGGCGGATCCGTTCCCGGATGATCGCCCGCTCCTTGAAGACACTGTCACGGTACTGCGCCACTTCACCGGGAATGATCCGGTAGGACGACTCGTAAAAGTAGCTGAAATCAGTCTGGGTGAGATCTCGTTGATAGGCATGGTGCGCCACTTCGGTGAAAACCTGGCGGCGGATCTTGGTGATTGGTGTGAAAAGCCCGCGCATGGTCAGCGTCCTGCCTGTCCCTGCGTCTTGCTGTCTCCTGCGTCAGGGCACTTCTGGGCCATTTCCAGCAACTTGGCCATCACTGTCTCGGTTTCCGCCCGGAAAAACGTCTCACCATTGATCCGGACCACCGGTGAAAGCGCCCCGGATTCGCAATTTTCCAGGCACGGCACCATCGTGACATCGAGGTCGCACTGGATACCACTTTCCTCTAGTTCAGTCAGGCTTTCAATCGCCGCAGCAATATCCATCGAACCCATCATCGTACAGAACGTCCCTGCACAGACCTCAACCTTGATCTTTCCCACGGAGCCTCCCTTGCCGGCCCAACCATAGCCGGAACTGTAACTTCTATTACGATTATCATAGCATAGCCGAAATGGTGACCACAGCCCTTTTTTGGGGAGCTCTTAATCTGATTCCGTTAAAGGCATGGTAAAAAGCAGCGGGTTCCAGCAAGAGTGGTCATGGGGTATTGAAGGTTTGAGGAAAATTTTTGAGAAGTGCCAGTTTTGATTGCAGGTCTGGCCTGCTTTCACAAAACAGGAGCTCCCTGGCCGCAGGCCTGGCACTTTGGACGGAACATTTCCTCCAAAAGTGTCCCGTTTCTCAGAATCAAATGGCAACAACCATGCAACCACCATCCACGGTTCCAGGACGGTCATTTATTGGAAGTCAGGTTGCATTTTTTCAATGCTTTTTACGGTAACATCACGGTCATAAGCAAAGAGCCTTTTTTGGCAACTTGTTTACAAATTAAAAGACCGGTGATACAATAAGTTGCCGCTAACCCCAAAGGGGGCTTTTTATGTCTGTTTGGACGGTGTGTGTGCTTGTTGTGCACCCTGACGGATGCTGATGTGGAAAGTGGCAATATTTTAGAGAAGGAGGTGTATTGATGCCTACGTTCAACCAACTGGTCAATGCAGGACGCAAGTCCAAGAGCTACAAGTCTTCTTCCCCGGCTCTGCAGACGGGTATGAACACGCTCAAGAAGCGTGCGACCGATATCTCGTCCCCGCAGAAGCGTGGTGTGTGCACCGTGGTCAAGACCACGACGCCGAAGAAACCGAACTCTGCACTGCGTAAGGTTGCCAGGGTTCGCCTGACCAACCAGACCGAAGTGACCGCCTACATCCCTGGTATTGGGCACAACCTGCAGGAGCACTCTGTCGTGCTGATCCGCGGTGGCCGTGTCAAAGATCTGCCGGGTGTTCGCTATCACATTGTGCGCGGTACGCTGGACACTGCCGGTGTGGCTAACCGCCAGCAGGGCCGTTCCAAGTACGGTGCCAAGAGACCCAAGGCAGCCAAGGTCAAACGCTAACCACAAGCTGCCATCGGTTGGACTAACAGTTGTCAGTACATCAGACGATAGATTCACCTCATCAGGTGGACTATGGCCAGACGTACGTAACACGGTCCGTTATCGTGAGTACCTGTGGTATCGGACAGTCCCTGTGAACAGGGGTTGGCCGCATTATCATGAATAGGAGGGAAGACACGTGCCAAGAAAAGGCCATGTCCCGACAAGAGAAGTGCTTCCTGATCCGGTTTACCATGATGTCAAGGTCGCCAAGCTGATCAACAACATCATGCTCGACGGGAAAAAGGGAGTCGCCCAGAAAATTTGCTACAGTGCGTTTGACATTGTCAAGGAACGCACAGGCCAGGATGCCCTGGAGGTCTTCACCAAGGCCCTGGAGAACATCATGCCGATGCTGGAAGTCAAAGCCCGGCGCGTCGGCGGTGCCAACTACCAGGTGCCGATCGAAGTCCGTCCGGAACGCCGCCAGACCCTTGGTTTGCGCTGGCTGGTTTCCTATGCCCGCAACCGCAGTGAGCGCACCATGCACGAACGCCTCGCCAACGAGATCGTTGACGCGTTCAACAGCACCGGCGGCGCCTACAAGAAAAAAGAAGACATGCATCGTATGGCTGACGCCAACCGCGCGTTCGCCCATTACAGATGGTAACCGGATCAGGAAAAGGAGCTTACTGTGCCCAGAAAATTCTCGCTTGATAAAACGCGGAATATCGGCATCATGGCCCATATCGATGCGGGCAAGACCACCACGACCGAGCGCGTCCTGTTCTACACGGGCAAGGTGCACAAGATCGGCGAAGTCCATGAAGGCGCAGCCACCATGGACTGGATGGAGCAGGAACAGGAGCGTGGTATCACCATCACCTCCGCTGCCACCACCGCTGAGTGGAAGGAACACCGCATCAACATCATCGACACCCCCGGCCACGTTGACTTCACCGTTGAAGTCGAGCGTTCGCTGCGTGTCCTGGATGGTGCCGTGACCTTGTTCTGCGCCAAAGGCGGCGTCGAGCCCCAGACCGAAACCGTCTGGCGCCAGGCAGACCACTACGGTGTCCCGCGTATGGCTTATGTCAACAAGATGGACATCCTCGGCGCTGACTTCTACCGTGCGGTCAGCATGATGAAAGAACGTCTGCGGACCAATGCGATTCCGATCCAGCTGCCCATCGGCAAGGAAGACGTCTTCACAGGAATTGTTGACCTGGTCAAGATGAAAGCCATTATCTATGGCGACGACCTTGGCAAGCAGATCACCGAAACCGACATCCCGGCCGACATGGTTGATGCCGCCAACGAATGGCACGAAAAAATGGTCGAGTCTATCGCCGAAACCGACGAAGAGCTGACCATGAAATTCCTCGAAGGTGAAGAAATCACCAACGAAGAGCTCACCGCAGCCCTGCGCCGTGCGACCATCGCCTGCAAGGTCACCCCTGTTCTCTGTGGTTCTTCCTACAAGAACAAGGGCGTCCAGCTGATGCTCGACGCTGTCATCGCCTATCTGCCGTCCCCGCTTGACATTCCGGCCATCAAGGGTGTCAATCCGGAGACCGAAGAAGAAGAAGAACGTCCTTCGGACGACTCAGCGCCCTTCTCGGCCCTGGCGTTCAAGATCATGACCGACCCCTTTGTCGGCAAGCTCTGCTTCTTCCGCGTCTACTCCGGCGAACTCGAATCCGGCTCCTATGTCATGAACGCTGGCAAACGCAAGCGTGAGCGCATCGGCCGCATCCTGCAGATGCACGCCAACCACCGCGAAGAAATCGACCGTGTCTACTCCGGCGATATCGCAGCGGCCGTCGGTCTCAAGGACACGACCACTGGCGACACCCTCTGCGTCGACTCGGCTCCGATTATCCTCGAATCGATGGAATTCCCGGAACCGGTCATCAATGTCGCGATCGAACCGAAGTCCAAAGCCAGCCAGGAGAAGATGATGACTGCCCTGGCCAAGCTGGCTGAAGAAGATCCGACCTTCCGCACCTACACCGACCAGGAAACCGGCCAGACCCTGATCGCCGGCATGGGCGAACTGCACCTCGATATCATCGTTGACCGTCTCTTTAGGGAGTTCAAGGTCGAAGCCAATGTCGGTGCTCCACAGGTCGCCTACAAGGAAACGATCCGCAAGGCTGTCAAGGCCGACGGAAAGTTTGTCCGCCAGTCTGGTGGCCGTGGCCAGTATGGTCATTGCGTCCTCGAAGTCGAACCCCGCCAGCCGGGCGAAGGCTACGAGTTTGTCAACAAAGTTGTCGGTGGCTCGATTCCGAAGGAATACATCGCCCCGATCGATGCTGGTATCCAGGAAGCCATGAACAGTGGTGTCCTGGGTGGCTACCCGGTCGTTGACATCAAGGTCACCGTCGTCGACGGCTCCTACCACGAAGTCGACTCATCCGAAATGGCGTTCAAGATCGCCGGCTCGATGGGCTTCAAGGATGCTTGCCGCAAAGCTGACCCGGTCCTGCTCGAACCAATCATGCGTGTCGACATTGACGTCCCCGAGGACTACATGGGTGACGTCATGGGTGACATCAGTTCCCGCCGCGGCCGTATCGAAGGCATGGAAGCTCGTTCCAACGCCCAGCACATCCAGTGCAAGGTTCCGCTGTCGCAGATGTTTGGCTATGCTACTGCGCTGCGTTCCCGCACCCAGGGCCGCGGTACCTTCGTGATGCAGATCAGCCACTTCGAAGAAGTGCCGAAAAACATCATGGAAGGCCTGCTGAAGAAATAACCCGTACCCATCCCAAACACCGACCCGGCAGGCCGGCTGGACCCTTGCGAGAGCCGCAAATGATTGTCAAGACAGTTAATTTGTGTAAAATGGAATAGACGGCCAAAAAGGCGGAAGAATTAGTTACAACGGCACCGAAAGACGGTGCTGGAAAAAGGAGGATCATCCCCAATGGCAAAGGCAAAATTTGAAAGAAACAAGCCCCACGTCAATATCGGCACGATCGGCCACGTTGACCACGGCAAAACCTCCCTGACCGCTGCGATCACCAAGGTCCTCGCAATGGGCGGCCAGGCCAGCTACACCTCTTACGACAACATCGACAAAGCTCCGGAAGAAAGAGCCCGTGGTATCACAATCAATACCGCACACGTCGAATACCAGACCGACAAGCGTCACTACGCTCACGTCGACTGCCCTGGCCACGCCGACTACATCAAGAACATGATCACCGGTGCTGCCCAGATGGACGGCGCGATCCTGGTTGTTTCCGCTGCTGACGGCCCGATGCCCCAGACCCGTGAACACATCCTGCTCGCCCGCCAGGTCGGCGTTCCTTCGATCGTCGTCTTCCTGAACAAGTGCGACATGGCTGATCCGGAACTCATCGAACTGACCGAAATGGAAGTCCGTGAGCTGCTCAACACCTACGAATTCCCGGGTGATGACACCCCGGTTATCAAAGGCTCCGCTCTCGACGTTCTCGAATGCACCAGCACCGACAAGAACGATCCGAAGTATGCCTGCATCCTCGAGCTGATGGACGCTGTTGACAGCTTCATCCCGACCCCGGCCCGTCCGATCGACCAGCCCTTCGCCATGCCTGTCGAAGACGTCTTCACCATCACCGGCCGTGGTACTGTTGCTACTGGCCGTGTCGAGCGTGGTATCGTCAAAGTTGGCGACGCTGTCGAAATCGTCGGCCTGATGGAAGCTCCCCGCGCCACCGTCGTCACCGGTGTCGAAATGTTCCGCAAACTGCTCGACCAGGCTGAAGCTGGCGACAACATCGGTGCTCTGCTCCGTGGTGTCACCCGCAAGGACGTCGAGCGCGGCCAGGTTATCTGCAAGCCCGGCTCGATCAAGCCGCACACCAAGTTCACCGGCCAGGTCTACGTTCTGACCCAGGCTGAAGGCGGCCGTCACAAGCCCTTCTTCGATGGCTACCGTCCGCAGTTCTACTTCCGCACCACCGACGTTACCGGTGTTGCCCACCTGCCGGCCGGCACCGAAATGTGCATGCCTGGCGACCACATCACCATCACCGTCGAACTGATCACCTCCATCGCCATGGAGCCCGGCCTGAAGTTCGCTATCCGTGAAGGTGGCAAGACCGTCGGTTCCGGTACTGTTTCGACCATCATCGAATAAGTCCAAGCCAACGTCCCTTGTATCGTCCTGCAAAAGGCCCCGAGCGTCCAGCGTTCGGGGCCTTTTTCCAAAGGCGGCACAGCTGGCTGGCAAGTGTTCTGATGTGGCTGAATGACACAAATTTCCAGACGTCTCAATGGTATAATGAATCCAATCAATCGAATCAGGTGACAAATGGACACACAGAAGACTAAATCCCGGAAAAAGGCCAGAGACCCGGTGAATCAGGAATCCCGGGCGATCCTGGGTTTGCCGGCTTCACATGAACTATCGACGCTGGAGGAAGTCACAGTTCCGATGATTCCTTTGCGTGGGCTTGTCATTTTCCCTGGTGTCTCCCTGACCTTTGATGTGGCTCGACCCAAATCCAGAGCCGCCGTCAAAGCTGCCATCGAATCGGACCAGCTTGTCTTTGTCTCAGCCCAGATCCAGACCAGCACGGATTGGCCGGAGCCGGATGAAATTTACCAGCTGGGGTGTCTGGCACGGGTCAAGCAAGTGTACGAAACCAACAACAGCGACACAGTCAAAGTCATGGTCGAAAGCTTGCAGCGTGCTCGTTGGATCCAATTTGTCAGCGAAGATCCCTACTATCTGGTCGAGTGTCATCCATTTGAGCAACCAGCAACAGAAAATGATCTCACCACCGAAGCCTATCGTCGCCAGCTGATCCGGCGTTTTGAAAAATATGCGGTCGCCAGTGCGCGGATATCGACAGAAATCGTCGGCCTGATCAACAATATTCCCAACGCTTCCCAGGCCGCAGACACCATCGCCTCGCATTTGAATCTCCAGGTGATGGAAAAACAGCAGATTCTGGAGATGCTCGATGTCAAAGTCCGGATTGAGTTTATGCTCGACATCCTGACCCGGGAACAATCGATTGCCGAACTCGAGCGTGAAATTGGCGAAAAGGTCAGGCAGACGATTGAGCGTAACCAGAAGGAATACTACCTGCGCGAGCAGATGAAAGTGATCCAGAGTGAGCTGGGTGAACATGAAGGCACCCAGGAAGAACAGGAGCGCTATCTCGAACTGCTGGAACAGACTGCGATACCAACGGAATTCAAAGCGAAAGTCAGAAAAGAAATCAGCCGTCTGGCCAGGGCCCAGATGGGCAATCCAGAAGGCTCGGTGCTCAGGAATTACCTGGACTTGGTCTTTGAGCTGCCCTGGGGCCGGATCAATCCGGAAAACCTCGATATCGTCCATGCGCGGAAAATTCTGGACAAAGACCATTACGGTCTGGAAAAAGTCAAAGACCGGATTCTTGAATATCTGGCCGTACGCAAATTGCGCTCGGATGCCGGTGTGTCAGCCAACAAGGGCCCGATACTCTGCCTGGTCGGTCCTCCCGGTGTGGGCAAAACCTCCATTGCCCGCTCGGTCGCAGAGTCGCTCGGCCGCAAATATGTCCGCATGTCTCTTGGCGGCGTCCATGACGAGGCCGAAATCCGCGGCCACCGCCGGACCTACATCGGTGCCATGCCCGGCCGGATCATCAATGCAATCCGCCAGGCCGGCAAAGATAATCCGCTTATTTTACTCGACGAAATCGACAAGCTGGGCAGTGACTATCGTGGTGACCCCTCCTCTGCCCTGCTCGAGGTCCTGGATCCGGAACAAAACAACAGCTTCCGGGACCATTATCTTGAGATCCCCTACGATCTCTCGAATGTCCTGTTCATCACGACAGCAAACACTGCGGAGACCATTCCCCAGGCGCTTCTCGACCGGATGGAAACCATCCATTTGTCCGGCTATACCGAAGAGGAAAAACTGGAGATTGCCTTACGCCATCTGTTACCCAACCAGCTCAAGCAAAATGCTTTGAAAAAGTCCCAGCTGACGATCACCCGGGAAGGTTTGCGGGGCATCATCACTGGCTATACCCGGGAAGCCGGTGTGCGCCAGCTCGAACGCGAACTGGCCCATCTTTGCCGCCGGGCCGCCATTTTGATCACCGAGCAAGGACAAAAGAAAGTCAAAGTAACACCGGAAAATCTGCCTGACCTGATCGGCAAGCAGAAATTCCGCTATGAAAAGGCCTCCGCCCAGGACCAGATTGGGGTGGCGACGGGCCTGGCCTGGACATTTGCCGGTGGCGATACCCTGATGATCGAGGTTAATATCATGCCCGGAAACGGTCATCTGGAACTGACTGGACAATTGGGGGATGTCATGAAGGAATCCGCCCGCGCGGCTCTGTCCTACATCAGGACCCGGGCATCCAGCCTTGGCATTGGTGAAGATTTCGGCACGAAAACCGATATCCATATCCATGTTCCAGCTGGTGCCACGCCCAAGGACGGGCCCTCAGCAGGGATCACCCTGGCCACAGCGCTCGCTTCGGCACTCTCAGGCAAAGCGGTCCGGCGCAATGTCGCCATGACCGGTGAAATCACGTTAAGAGGCCGGATCCTGCCTATCGGTGGATTGAAGGAGAAAGTGATTGCTGCCCATCGTGCCGGTATCGACACCGTTCTGGTCCCGCTGGAAAATCAGCGCGATGCCAACGATATCCCAGCCACAGTCCTCGACAAGGTCAAACTGGTGTTTGTTGACACCATGGATGAGGTTTTTGCCCAGGCGCTCCTGTCATCTGGGACTGATGCACCGGCCCCTCATGCCCCTGCCCCGCCCCAGCATCACAAATCCTGAGCACAGACCGGGCGGATCACCTCCTGGATCAATTAAAGACTGAAGGAAGCGGTAATACCATGTACAAGACAGATGTTCGCCGGGAAAAGGTTTCAAAGGCCAAGCGGATTGTCATCAAAGTCGGCACGTCCACCATCACCCACGAGAACGGCCGGTTCAATTTGACCAATATGGAAAACTTGTGCCGTTCCATTGCCAATCTGATGAACCAGGGCAAGGAAGTCATCCTGGTGTCATCAGGTGCGATCGGGGTTGGTGTCGGTAAGCTGCGCCTGCCGGAAAAACCGCGCCTGATCCGTGACAAGCAGGCCGTTGCTGCTGTGGGTCAGAGCGAGCTGATGAATATGTACAGCCGGATCCTGAATGACTACAACCACATCGTCGCCCAGATTTTGCTGACCAAGGATGACATTGACGAAGCCGTGTCGCGCGACAATGTCAGCAATACCTTTGAGGCCTTGCTGGAGAAGCAGATTTTACCGATCGTTAATGAAAATGACACGGTTTCTACCCGGGAGATTTACCATAACGGCACATTTGGTGACAACGACATGTTGTCAGCCATGGTCGCTGTGCTCACTGGAGCGGACTTGCTGATCATCCTGTCCGACATCGATGGCCTGTATGACAGCGACCCCCGCAGCAATCACAAGGCGAATTTGATTGACCATGTGTCAGAAATTACAGATGAAATCGAGCAATTGGCTGGCGGCGCCGGAACGGTTCGCGGGACTGGCGGCATGCGCAGCAAGATCCTGGCTGCCCGGATTGCCAACGTCGCAGGCATTGACGCTGTGATTGCCAATGGTTCCAAACCGCATTCGATTGACTACATCCTCGAGCAGAAAGCCGTTGGAACTCTTTTTTCGTCTCAATACGCCTGAATCAGTCAGGTGCGTCCATTCCGGTCGATCTCGGCAATATAGGGGAGGTTGCGCCCCTTTTCCGCAATATCCATGCCATACCCGATCAGCCAGGTATGGGCGATCTCAAAACCACTGTAGGCGATGGGGACATTGATCAGCTGCTGGTCCGGGTTGACGAGCAAGGCGCAGACCTTGACGCTCGCAGCTTGCCGTGCTTTGAGGTTCTGGACCAGATATGCCGTGGTCAGTCCGGTGCGGATGATGTCTTCGATCAACAACACCTGCTTACCCGTAACATCAACATCAAGATCTTTCGTAATCCGGACGATTCCTGTCTGATTGGTTGTGTTCGGTATCGTACCAATGGTCATGAAATCCAGCGTCAGTGGCAGATCGATCGCCCGGGACAGATCTGCCATGAAATAGAGGGAACCTTTAAGCACACCGACCAGGATCAGTTCCTGTCCGGCGTAATCATGGCTGATTTGCTGGCCTAATGCTGAAATCCGGTCCTGGATGGCCTGGGATGTGAGCAGGGTTTGCCGGATCCTATAACCGCCATTACTGGCTCCTTCTCCCATGAAAAACCTCCCCTGCCCCTTTGATTCGTTCGGTCGTTTTACAACAAGCCTGTCATCACTGGCTGGAGCTGCCCATGTGGCTGAAACGCTCGACCAGGGATTGGAAATCCTTCTTATAGACGATCTTGATATGGGTACCGGGATAGAGTTCCCGGACCCGGCGCAGCTTCTTGTTTTTCTCAGTCACATAGCGCTGGTTCATCGTCGTCAGCTCGAGATAGGTGTCAAACTGGACCAGGTAGAAATCGGGTGAAAATGCCAGCGTGACATTGCCCTCGGCGTCCCATTCGACGGGGAACGTCCGCGGTTCGTATTTCCATTCGATCTGGTGCATGTCCAGAATCCGGGCGAATTCAGCTTCGGACTTGTTTTTGAAATGGATCTTGCCATTGGGTGACGGAACGGGCTTCTCGATTTTCTCAGGTTGTTCCTGCATGATTTTGCGAATGTTGAGGAGTGCTGTAATCGATTCAGCTGCTTCAGTCACGGACAGGAATCCCGTATTCAGGATCAGGTGGTAGAGAGACTCATCGGCGCAGTCCATGCCGAACAAGGTCGAGACGAAGCGGCGGTGGCGCCGGTCCGCCTGATCGAGGATCTGGCTGGCGGTGTCTTCTGTGGCATTGAATTGCTGCCTGACCCGTTCCAGGCGGATGTCGGACGGAGCGGTGATCCGGACGTGAACCGCGTCATCATTTTCGGAAAAGATAACTTGTGAACCAAAACCAAGCAGGATCAGCGGCTTTTCTTCGGCCAACCGGTTCAGGCCACGCTCAAGACGGTCAATGTAGGTCTGCCCATCGGGCGCACTGTTCAGGAAGTAACGTGCACTTTCGCTCAAGGATTGACGTTCCTGTTCAGAGACTCCTTCAGAAAAAAAGCGCTGGATCAACTGGCTGTGATCGAGCAAGTCCCAACCCAGGCGTCGAGCCATCTCCTGGGCGATTTCGTCACCCAGACTGCCCATTTGCCGGGAAATCGTCAGAATCGGCACGGCGGCATCCCCCTTCGCTGAACCTGATTTCATTATAGCACAGGCTTTCCAAGGTCAACGCTTTCCGTGGCACGACCGATCCTGCTTCACGTCATCGACGTCTGCCCCAGCTCATCCAGGAGCAGGCTGCGAAAGGTGCCGATACCGGTTGAATTGTTCTCGGCCAGCTGCCCTGCGCGGACCAGCCCGGCCACAGCGGCCAGCGCTGCAGCAGCCAATTCACTGCGCGAACATCCAATATCAGCCATCAAAGCCGCTCCCGTTGTCGCTGCAATCAGTGTATTGCTCACACAACCCGCACCTGTGATCCGAGTCAGAGACAGACAAGATTGCTCATGGACCAGCCGTTCCAGCCGACCGTTGTGCATAAAAAGGACCCGGTCCCTTTCGCCCGTTTCGACCAGGAAAAGCGCCATGTTTGCAGGGAATATGGCAAGAAACTGCTGATAGGATGACAACTTTGCCGAAAAAGAGACCGGGTCTCTTTTTCGGCAATGATCGACCCCACCGGAGGGCTGGGCATGCTGTTCGCCAGTGGCAGCGTCTTTGGCTCGGATGAGGGCAGCCAATTCGGATTCGTTACCGCGGATGAAAATGCAGCAGGCCAGTTGGCTTCTTTCGGCCAGGCTGGCGAAGCCGGCCAGGCATTCATGGGCGAACTGCAGGCGTCCTGGATAGGACTGGGCACCGACGGGATCAATCACGACGGGGATCGGTCGGGCAGCGGCAACCGGCAGAGCAGCCTGGATCGCAGTAGCGGCCAGGCAGTTGAACGTGCCGAGGTTCCAGACGACGGCGTCGGCATGATGAGCAGCGATGGCTGCTTCCTGCGGGTCAAAAGCCATGGTGGGCCTGGCTCCGATGGCATAGGCGGCATTGGCACAGTCGTGGAGAGTGACATAATTGGATATGTGATGGATCAGGGGGCTATGCCGGCGCACCGGATCGAATCTGGCTGAGATCTCGTCCTGCTTGATAGCCGGATCAGGGCTGGGTGACATCTTCAGGAGAGGGTCTGCAGTTTGCGTGGGTGCGCGCGGGCAGGGAAATGGCGCGGCGCAGAACCGGCAGGATCAGGGCAGCGATCAGTCCGCCGGCCAGGGTGCTGAGGGCAAATGGCAGCATGAAGAACGTCGTGCTGGCTGGTGACGCGCCGATCAGATAGCGGGCAACCGGGTAGGCCAGCAGGCTGCCGAGCACACCGGTGCCCACCCATTCGCCGGCCAAAGCGGCGCTGTCCTTGCCAGACAACCGGTACAGCCAGCCGGCCAGCAACGCACCGATCATGCTGCCCGGGAAGGCCAGGAGAGAACCGACCCCGAAAACGTTGCGCAGCAGGGAGATCAGGAAAGCATTGGCCAGGGCATAACCGGGGCCGAGCAGAATCGCACCGAGCACATTGATCAGATGCTGCAGCGGCGCGCAGCGGCTGGGACCGATCGGGAAGGTCATGAATGGCAGGAAGGATCCTGCAGTGCCCAGCGCGATCAGGACGGCAGACAGTGTCAATTTCTTCAGGTTCAAGGAAGTTGTTCGACGGTTCATGGTTCAGCCTTTCTGGATGGATTCATGCAGGCGGATCGACTGGCCGCCCAAGATCTGGTTCATGTTGCGCATGGAGCAGAGCTTGCCACACATCGTGCAGGTCCCTTCCTCCGATGGCAGTGCACTTTCATGCATGCGGCGTGCTTTCTGGGGATCGATGGCCAGGCTGTACATGGTCTGCCAGTCAACAGCCTGGCGGGCCTGGCTCATTGCCCGGTCCCAGTTCGCGGCACCCGGAATCCCTTTGGCCAGATCAGCAGCATGGGCTGCGATCCGGGCGGACAGGATGCCTTCTTTCATGTCATCCTGGTCTGGCAGGCGCAGATGTTCGGCCGGTGTGACGTAGCAGAGGAAATCAGCCCCGCTGGCTGCTGCGATGGCACCGCCGATGGCACTGGTGATGTGGTCATAGCCCGGGGCAATATCTGTGACGAGAGGGCCGAGGACATAGAACGGCGCGCCGTGGCAGAGCTTCTTCTGCAGCAGCATGTTGGCCGGGATTTCATTCAGCGTCATATGGCCGGGGCCCTCGATCATGACTTGGACGTTGCGGGACCAGGCCCGTCGTGTCAGTTCACCGAGGGTGATCAGTTCTTCGATCTGAGCTGCGTCCGTGGCATCGGCGATGCTGCCCGGCCGGCAGGCATCCCCGAGGCTGAGCGTCACATCATAGGTTTCACAGATGTCCAATAGACGGTCGAAGTGTTCATAAAAGGGGTTTTCCTGACCGGTCAGTTCCATCCAGGCATAGAGCAGGGATCCTCCGCGCGACACGATATGGGTCACACGCGGGTTGCTGCGAAAGCGCTTGGCAGTCGCACGATTGAGACCGGCATGGATCGTGACGAAATCAACCCCGTCCAGGGCGTGCGCTTCGACGACGCTGAGGAATTCTTCAGCTGTGATTTCCGATAGTTCCTTGTCCAGAAAACCAATGGCGTCGTACATGGGAACAGTCCCGATCATGGCCGGGGAGATTTCGATCAGCCAGCGCCGGAATGCACCCGTCTGGCCGGACGACGACAGGTCCATGATCGCATCTGCCTTGAGAGCCAGGGCGGTGCGGACCTTTTCCTGTTCTTGTTCATACTGGCACAGGTCGGCTGAGATACCGAGATTGACATTGACCTTGGTCGAGAGCCCCTGGCCGATCGCACAGCCTGAAAGCGCAATGTGGTTGTGATTGGCCGGCAGGCAGACAGTCCCTGCTGCGATCCGGTCCCGGATGATGTCCGGTGCCAGTCCTTCTCTTTCTGCAGCCTCGATCATCTGGCGCGTGATGATGCCGTGCCTGGCTGCGTCCATTTGAGTGGTCCAGTTTGGGGAAGTTTTCGAGTTCATGGATCCTCCTGTTCAGATCATGGTGCGGAAAACGGCCGCACGATTCCGTGCTTTCAAAGCAAGGCCAGCATCTGCTGCTGGACCAGCCGGGCCGTGTCCACAAGGTCTGGCTGCTGGTTGATGGCACTGATCATGGCGCAACAACGGGCGCCAGCCGCGACGACCTGCGCAACATTACCGGGTCCGATCCCGCCGATCGCCACGTGTGGCAGATCAAGCGTCGTGGCTGACCAGCGGACATACTCGAGCCCCGCGACCGGGGCCCGCAAATCCGCCTTGGTCGCAGTGGCAAAGACAGGACCGATTCCGATGTAGTCGCAACCGGCAGCAGCTGCGGCGCGGGCTTGTTCCGGGTTATGAGTGGACTGGCCGATCCAGAAGGGCTGGCCCGGGCGGACTTTGACAGCCATCTGGCGGGCGACACCAACAGGCAGGTCTTCCTGGCCGAGGTGGACGCCATCGGCGCCTGAGGCCAGGGCGATGTCGATCCGGTCATTGACGATCAGGAGAGCCCCCTGCTCGTGGCAGGCGGCAGCCAGCACCTGGCAGTCAGCCAGTTGGTCGACGGTATCAGCCGTCTTGTTACGGTATTGCAGGACAAAAACCCCTGCTGTGAGCAGCTCGAGGCCGACGGCCAGGGCAGACCGGCCTGTGGCAGGTTCCGGCGAAGCCATGCCGTACAGTCCGCGCAAGGCTGCCGCCAGCCTGGAGCGCGGCTCGTTGGCAACAGCTGCCAGGCAGTCTGACTCCAATGAATAGGCCTGATAGCGCATGTCCTCGAAAAAACGCGCCAGGTCTGACTGGCCAAGCAAGCGTCCTGCCTCTTCCAGGGCCCGCAAGCCTTCCTGGATCCGTTTGCAATTGGCCGTGAGCAAATCCCGGATTGTCGAGTGCTGGTGCGCGATCTCACCCTGGACCTGCAACCGCAGGGAAATCGTTGGGCCGCAATCAGATACGGCATCACGATGGGTCCACAGCAGGTCCGGCAAATCGGGCCACAGGCGGCCCGGTTCGTGACGCACCCGGTGGCGCAGACTTTTACAGCATCCGGCCAGCTCAGGGCCGGGTACTGTAAAGCGAAAGTAATCTTCCAGGACGCGCAGTCCTTCACAGATTCGATTGAGATTGGCATCCAGCAGGCGGGCAAAATCCGGCGGTTCCATGGCAAAATCCTTTCCTTGGCGGGCTATCCTCGGCAAGCCGAGATAACCAGAGGTGGCAGGTTTTGGACCGGCGGCCGGCAACAAAAAAAGCCCGGCCGCGAATCGCCGGACTTTGCAAATCCCTCATCAAGAGAGTGTAAAGTGCAGACTTCCTTCGCTGGCATGATCCAGATCAGGTTCTACGGGTCGAAGCGTGATGCTCCCTCTCAGCCTTTCGGCTCCCCGGTCCAAAAATTATCTCTGTCGACCGACTTGCGACCGACAGGGTCATTATGGACATGCAAAAAAGGAGTTGTCAAGTCCCGCCAGTGGTAACTTTTTGACCGACGGCGGATCGAAAACTGGGTTACAATGAAAAAAACAAGACCTTGGAGGACCTGTAACCGATGCCCCTGCTGACATACTCCCCCTATACTTTGAAGAACCTGAATTTGAAAAACAGGATTGTCATGCCGCCGATGTGCATGTTTTCCAGCGATGAAAGTGGCATGGTCAAGGACTTCCACCGCCTGCATTATCCGACCCGGGCGCTGGGCGGGGTTGGCCTGATCATTGTCGAAGCCACCGCTGTCACAGCCAATGGCCGGATCTCGAGCCAGGATCTCGGCCTGTGGGAAGACAGCCAGATCGCTGGCATGAAAGGCCTGGTCGACCTGATCCACCAGTTTGGCTCCCGGACGGCCATTCAGCTGGCCCATGCCGGACGCAAATGCACCTCGAGTGACCCGGTTATTGTTGCCCCGAGCGCGATCGCCTTTTCGAAGGAATACCGCATGCCCCATGCCCTGACTCTGGCCGAAATCCCCGGAATCGTGCAAGCCTTCCAGGATGCAGCCAGGCGTGCACGGACAGCTGGTTTTGATGCCGTCGAAATCCATGCCGCCCACGGCTATCTGCTCCACGAATTCCTCTCCCCGCTGACCAATCAGCGTACCGATGCCTATGGTGGATCGACTGAAAACCGGACACGTCTGCTGCGCGAAGTGCTCACTGCAGTCCACGCAGTCTGGCCGAGTGACCGTGCCATTCTGCTGCGCATATCAGCAGCAGACCATGCCCCAGGTGGGATCGACCTCGATGAGGCGTGCCGCATCGTCGACGCCGTCAAAGACCTGGCCGACCTGGTCCATGTCAGCACAGGCGGGCTTCTCGAGACTCCGATCCAGATCTACCCTGGCTATCAGGTCAGCTATGCCGATGCGATCCGCAAACATTGCCAGGTCCCGACCATCGCGGTGGGCCTGGTCACCCGCCTCGAACAGGTTGAAGAAATCCTTGGCAATGACCGGTCCGATCTGGTTGCCCTGGGACGCGAGCTTTTGAGAAATCCCTACTGGGTGATCAACCAGGATGGCCGGACTCGCCAGGTGGAGCTACCCTATCCCAAGCCCTATGAGCGAGGTCGCGGATGAGCGCCCGTTCGGCCATATCCCTGAGTCCGGAACGGGTTGAAAGGCTCCGGGGATATCTTGCCGGCCTGTCCGATCCAGCCGGGCTTGCGGTCAGTGGTCAGGATTTGTTCCGCCGCCACCAGCAAGACCTGGAATCCGTCACGCCTGTGGAGCTGATGGAGCTGTTCAATGGCCAGCTCCAGTCCGGCCAGACTCCGGAACAGATTTTCCAGTATCTCGACAAAGTGATCAATGCGGTGGGCCATTCTTTGCATGGCCATCCTCTCCCCCAGCCTGAAACGGGCACGTTCCTCCATCTCCTGGCGGCCGAAAATGAGGCCCTCGAGCAGCGTCTGGGGGTGATCCGGAGCCTGCTGCTGCAGTGGACCGGTACCTTGGCCACACACTTGGGTGAGCTGGCCACTGCGGTCGCTGATCTGGCAGGTGTTTTCCACCACTACGAAAAAATCCAGAACATCTTGCTTCCGATGCTGGAAAAAAGGCAGGCCCGTTTTCATGGCCTGGCGCTCCTCTGGGCCCTGCAGGATCATGCCCGCCAGACCGTCAAGGATATGACCGCTCAATTGCAAAATCCGGGTGTGACAGACGATCTGGTCCGCAAAGGACTGGGCCAGCTGTTCTTTGCCTTGCAAGGGCTGGTCAACAAGGAACAGTGGATCTTGTTCCCCATCACCGCAGAACTCTTTTCGGCTGAAGAACTGACCGGCATGCTGGCCCAAGCCCGTGAGTATGAGCCGTCCTTCTTGGCCCAGGACCAGTACCAGGTCTACTTTTCAGGCCAGGACTGGAAAGGGCTGATTTCTGACAGCCATCTGCCGGAGACAGATCTGCCCGGATTTCCGACAGCCAGCAGTCCTTCCGGCAAAAGCCAGACTTTCCTGAAAACACCCACGGGAGATCTGACCGCACAACAGGCAGAGGCCATTTTCAATGCCTTGCCAGTCGACTTGTCATTTGTCGATGCGGATAACAAAGTCGCGTTTTTTACCCGGCCGATAGACCGGATATTTCCCCGTTCGCCAGCGGTGATCGGCCGCGATGTCGATCGCTGCCACCCACCGTCCAGTGTCCATGTGGTCGAGAAAATCATCACGGAATTCCGCGAGGGCCGGCGTGACACAGCCCGCTTCTGGATCGATCTCAAGGGCAGGAAAGTCCTGATCGAGTATTTTGCCGTTCGTGATGAAGCGGGTGAGTATCTGGGGGTTCTGGAAGTCAGCAAGGATATCACCGAGATCCAGCAGCTGTCCGGCCAGCAGCGACTGCTCGACTGGGAATAATCGTCAGTCCTCGGCCATCAGGCCCAGGAGGCGGTCAATCCGGTCATAACCGATAAACCGGCTTTCGCGCAGCATTTCTTTGCCTTCGGCAAGGACCAGGATGGTCGGTACGGTGAAGACCAGGCGCTGGGCAGCCACTTCCGGGTGGGTGTCGATGTTGATATCGACCACTGGAACCTGGTGATCCTGCGCCACCTGCATCAGCCGGGGCAGCGTAGAATGGCAGACCGAACAGGTCGGTGAACTGAAATGGACCAGCAGCCGTGGCACCTGTGTGAACGCTTGCTCGATGCCAGCGGCAGACTGGGTTAAATCTATCACGGAGGGGGTCTTTTCCATGGGAGTGATCTTCCTTTGGTTTTGAATTAATTCTTCTCGGCCTGATAGTCGGCCAAGGCTGTTTTCAGACGGACCAGGATGGCATCGATCTGGTCCATCTCGGGGAGTTCTTTCGTGCTGAGCAGCGCCCTGGAATCGCGGACGGCTGCTGAGAGCTTCTGGCTGGCCGGCGAGAGCCCTGCGATGACGGATACCTTGCCAGCATCGTTCGAAGTCTCATCCGCCAGCAGGCGATCGGCCATCTGGACCGACTGGTACAACTGGTTGAAGCGCCCCATGACCGCGTGTTCCTGGCGCAGCTCCGTGATCAGGTCGAGCAGGGTCCATTTCTGATTGTGCGGGGTGACGACTGCCTTGAGATCGATCCGGCTGATCCCGTTTTCACGGAAATCCTTGAGCAACCGGTCGATGCGGGCGTCACTGAGGTCTTTCATCAACAGGACCTCGTCTGGGATCGGCTCGCCGTCGTAATCAGCGGAGCGGGGTGCATGCCCGGGCAGGTCGGCCAAATGGCCGATGGTCTGGCTGAGCATGGCATGGCTGATGGTCTTGGCCCGGATATTGAGCCGGGAGAGGATTTCCCGGATTTTCAGACCTTTTTCACTGGTGGTATCGAGCTGATAGAGCAAGACGAGTTCATCTTTGGCCATGGGTAAGGTTCCTTTGTGTTTCAATTGCGGACACCGGTGCAGAACAGGTGGCGCAGGTAAATTTCAAATCCTGGCAGGATTATAGCACAGGTATGGGCCTCATTCGGTCACATAATCACCCAGAGTAACAGTTGAGCCTTGCAATTGTGCCTGTGAAAAATACAATGGAGTCATGGAATCGGTTTGGCACAAACGTTTGATGGTTTCAGGCCTGGTCCTGGTCTTGCTTCTGGCTGGCTACAGCCTGTTTTTCCGCACCTATCTCGATGCAGACCGTTACCTGGCCATGGCGCTGGAGGCAACGGGTGATGATCCGACCATCATCAATGCCGACGAACCAGACTTTTCTGTCGGCTTTCATGAGGGTCGCCTGACCATCCATTTCATTTTCCAGACGGAGGCCAAGACAGGGATCGGATCGATCAGCCTCTACATCGATCCCTTCCGAAAAACCTATTTTGATGTCAAACGGAGCAATCAATACGCAGGCTTGCCCTGAAAAGGAGAACACCCAACATGCAATTGATCCGAGAAAATCGCCCCTACGAAGATTATCTGGCGGCCCTGTCGCCCGTAAATTGTGATGAACCCCGCGTGAGCTTTGTGGCCGAACACCTGATGGGCCGCCTGTCCAGCCAGCTGGAGAATCCGGAAGGTGCGCCCTGGTCCGATCCGGAGACAGCTCTGGTCCGGTTGACCTATGAATATGTCCGCGACAAAATTGCCAACTCCACGCCAACCACATCAGGAAAAATGACGTGGCGGGCGTCTGAAGTCCTCAACGAAAAGGAGGGCACCTGCTATGGCAAGGCCAATCTGATCGCCGCTCTCCTGCGCAAAAACGGCATTCCCACTGGGTTTGCCTACCAGTATCTGAGAGAATCTGCAGATGGACAGCTGGTTCTGCATGCCCTGAATGCTGTCTATCTGGAGTCGCTGGGCGGCTGGGTGCGGCTCGATGCCAGTTTCACGGCTGGTTCCACCCGCCAGTCACCACTCGAACAAGCCCCGGCGGAGTTCGCCGCCGTTGACCCCGATGCCCTGATCCGCCCTGTCCGCCCGGAATTGGGTGAAGACAACCTGCCGATCGTCTACGCCGAACCCGATGCTCAGCTGGCTGGTTTATTCAAGCATGCTACCAGCCTGCAGGAGCTCTGGGCCAGACGCCCGTCCCGCCTGGCAGGTGGTGAGCACGACCATGGGCAGGAAAAAGCAGGCAAGGAAGCCTCGCCTGCCCGGGGTGATTTGGATGAAAATTTCCTCGATGTTCTGTATGGCGACCCTGATGATGAAGCATTCAGCAGCTGCAGCGGTGGCTGCTCCGGCTGCTCCGGAGGATGCAGCATCGGCTAGGCGTCAAGCGTGCCCCTTGATCCAGAGATACTCGAACGGACCAAGCAAGATACGGTCGTTGTTGAAATCAACTGTCTTGCCGCTGACCAGGTCGGTCTTCTTGCCGAAGATCCCGACGCCGTGGAACGCATTGGTGTCGACCCACTGGCGGTCTTCGCTGTAGTTGCCGAGGAAAACCAGGGCGTCATCATGGTGGTATTTGACGAAGCTGTAGACAGGATTTTCATAGCATTCGATGATCTTGGCTGGGATATCGGTACGGAACAGCTCATGCTCAGTGCGGATCCGGATCAGTTTTTGCAGGGCCTGGAAGACTTGCCCTTCGCTGGTTGACAGGTCATGCCGGCGTTCGGCCCGCTCCCAATCGAAGAAGGGGCGGTGCAGCCAGCGGCTGTCGTGGGCCTTTTTCGGATCCTGCTTATAGGAATAGTCGTTCAAGGTGGCGATTTCATCGCCGCTGTAAATCAAAGGCATGCCGGATTCGGCCAGAAGCTGGGCGTGGATCAGGAGAATGCGCTTGATGGCGAGTTCCTGCTGGTAGAGATCCTGATTCTCCAGCGCCATCTCCAGACCCGCCAGGCTGGCCAGGGAGCCGCTGTTCCTGGCATCGAGGGTCTCGGGATTGAATTCGTACAGCTCGCCGCGCGAATGGCTGAAGGAATGGTCGCCCTTGTAGAAGCTGATCAGGTATTGCTTATGTGCCTCGGGGCTGAAGCCCATTGCCTTGAGGATATTATCATTGAGACCCCAGCCGATGTCGTCGTGACAGCGGGCATAGGTGATCCAGCAAGCACTGTGCGGGATCTTGAAGCCATATTTGACGCTTTTGGCCATCAGGCGGGCATCGCGCGTGGCAAAGGTGTTCCAGATATTGACCATGTGGGCGGCGTTGTAGAGGACCTGGCATTCCTGGTGCTCATCGGTACCGAAATATTTGACGATCTGGAACGGCTCGACAATCGCCTCACCAAGCAGGACAAGGCTGGGGCAAACCAGGTCGACAATCAGGCGCAACATCTTGAGCAAGGTGTGGACCTGGGGCAGGTTGCGACAATTGGTGCCAAGCTCTTTCCACATGAAGGGGATGGCATCGAGACGGATGACCGAGACTCCGGTATTGGCCAGGTAGAGCAGGATGTCGGTCATGCGCAGGAAAACATCGGGGTTATGGTAGTTAAGGTCCCACTGGAATTCGTAAAAGGACGTGAAAACCCATTTCTGGATCTGCTCATAATACGTGAAGTTACCAGGAGCGACTTTGGGGAAAACTTCCGGGACGGTTTCCTCGAATTTTTGCGGGATATCATCTGTGTCGTACATGAAATAGAGGTCCTGGTATTCCTTTTCGCCAGCAAGGGCGCGCAGGGCCCATTCATGGTCCTTGGCCGTGTGGTTGACGACATAGTCGAGGCAGACATGGATGCCTTCGGCGCGCAGCTGGGCAACCAGCTCACGGAACTGGTCCATCGTTCCGAACCGGGGATCGATCTCACGGTAGTCCGCTACCGCATATCCACCATCATTCTCGCCTTCCCTGGCCTTGAGCAGCGGCATGAAATGGATGTACGTGATCCCGAGCTCTTTGAAATAGGGGATTTTCTCGATCACTCCTGCCAAGTCACCGGCAAACAGGTCGGTGTAGAGCATCATGCCCACCAGGCGGTTGGACATGTACCAGGAAAGATCACTCTGGTCAGCCTCTTTCAGCTCAGGGGGGCGGGCTGCCGAGGCGTCGGCCATGATCTGGTGCAAACGGTTGAGATGAGTCTGGCTGTCATGGGGATAGAGACTGCTAAAAAGATGTTCGAGATGTTCCTGTTTATGGGACTGGTGCGCGAAGTGTGAAGAGGCCATTGAAAATACCTGACCTTTCTCAAAATCTGGCAGCTTTTGGGAGAAAAGCTGCTGCCTGCCGCCGATCTGGGACGACAGGATGTTCTTATAAACAGTTTAATCAGCGCAACAGGGTGTGTCAATCGATTAACCGAAGCGTGGCCAGAATAGATCGGTCTGTCTTGGCTCGGCTTGATCCGTTATAATCAGGGTAACCAATTCTGGAGGTTTCGGCAATGAGCATGGTGTTTCCAGATTACACACACAGTATCCTTAACCTGGCCAGTTCGATCCTCAAGGCTTATGGCTGTGAATGCCACCATCCGAGCCTGCCGGGGCTCGACCTGGCTCTGGCTGAGCCGCATAAAAACCGGATTTTCCTGATCCTGGATGCCATGGGCGATGCGTTCGTCAAACAGCAACTGGCTGCAGACGGCTATTTTCGCAGCCATCAGGTCGATACACTGACTTCTGTCTATCCCTGCACGACGACTGCGGCAACAACCTCCATGCTGTCCGGACTTTCCCCGGCTGAGCATGGCTGGCTGGGCTGGAGCCCCTGGTTTCGCGAATATGGCCGGATCATCGACGTCTATCTCGACCGGGACAGCCTGTCGGGCCAGGAGATCAAGCCACCAGCCGGTGAGCTGATGCCTTATGAAGATCTCGGGCGCAAGATCTATGCTGCCACGCGAGGGGCAGTCGGGTTGCACAGGATCCAGCCCAATTTTGCCGAGGATGGCGTCGATACCTTTGACCAAGTGATCGAGCGCATGCGCGACTACGCTGCTCTGCCCGGACCGCAGTTGATCCTGGCCTACTGGCACCAGCCTGATTCACGGATGCACAATGAAGGGCCGTACAGTCCGGCAGTCCTCGCCGAGGTCCAGACTTTCGAGCGCCAGCTCTCCGCTCTGATGGAGGAATTGGACGATACGCTGCTGGTCATTTCTGCAGACCATGGGCAGGTTCCTGTCGAGCGTGAGGTCTATCTCGATGACCACCCCGAGATTCTCGAATGCCTGGTTGTCCCGCCGACTCTGGAAACTCGCGCCGTTTCGTTCTTCGTCAAAAACCACCGCCGGGCCGATTTTGTCGCGCGCTTCCAGGCGGCACTTGGTGATTGCTACCTCCTGATGGACCGTGACGAAGTCCTGGCCCGGGCATTATTTGGCCCTGGCCAGGCTCACCGCAAGATCGACGATTTCCTCGGCGATTTCCTCGCTTGCGCCACCGGAAACACCATTATCCGCTATCATGGCCGGTTTGAACGGACACGGCAGGTCTTCCATGGTCATCACGCCGGATTGTGCCCTGAAGAGATGCTGGTGCCGTTGATTGTAACAAAATCTGTTCGCTAAACAGTTTGATTTTGCAGCAATCAGCCGTTTAATGGATGAAAGGTTGCGTTATTATCAATTTCCAGATAAAATAGGTCCAAATTCGGATTATTAACAAAATGTGAACGTTTCCGAATAGATGATATTAACCAGGAGGCTCCAACTCATGATTATCAAAGTTGAACGGAAAATTTATAACACTGAGACGGCAGATCTGATTGCCGAGACCGCCCAGGGCAGCTATGGCGATAGCATGGGCTTTGAGGAAAAGCTCTACAAGCGTGGCCCGGGTGACTATTTCATCTATGGTCATGGCGGTGAAAATTCTCCTTACCCGCAGCCCGGCCTGTTCGTTCTTTCAGCCCAGGATGCCCGGTCCTGGCTCGAGCGTGTCGCTGGCGCAGAGGCTGTTGACAAGGAATTCAACGTTGCCAAGAAACCTGTCGTGAAAAAGGCCCCTGCCAAGAAAGAAGCAGCACCGGAAGTCAAAGCGGAACCCGAGGCGAAAAAAGCCCCTGCCAAAAAAGCTGCTGTGAAAAAGGAAGTTGCTGCTGAAGGTGCAGACGTGAAAGCCGCCCCTGCTACCAAGAAAGTGGCTGTCAAAAAAGTTGCAGCTGAAAAGGCTCCGAAAGCTGAAAAGGCTCCCAAGGCTCCGAAAGCGTAAGGCCAGACACCCCTATTCAAACGGATCCAGAAGGTCGTCTCAAGATGTACACTTGAGGCGACTTTTTGCGTGACAGAACAGGCTGTGTCAACGAGAGGGCCATACGCCAGGTTCCAGGGATCCCTGTACCCAAGAGCAAATGAAAAGGGCCATCTCGTGGAGACAGCCCTTTTATTGTCCGTGAACCAGCGTCCTGGCCGGGATGATGGATCCAAAACGAGCCTTACGGCAGCAGGGAGTCGCCCACCAGGTAGCGGTCGCATTCGCGGGCGGCGGCGCGGCCTTCATTAATGGCCCAGACGACGAGGCTCTGGCCGCGGCGCATGTCGCCGGCAGCAAAGACACCTTTGACATTGGTGGTGAAGGTACCATGCTCGGCCTTGGCGTTGGAGCGGACATCGCGGGTGACGCCGAGTTCGGACAGCACCGTGTCTTCAGGACCAAGGAAACCCATGGCGAGGAGGACCAGCTGTGCCGGCCAGATTTTTTCTGTGCCAGGGACCTCAACCGGGATCATCCGGCCCTGGGGGTCTTTCTGCCACTCGACTTCGATGGTGTGGACTTCCTGCAGCTGGCCGTACTCATCCCCGACGAATTTCTTGGCGGTGGTGAGGTACGTGCGCGGATCGTTGCCATAGAGAGCGATGGCTTCTTCCTGGCCGTAATCGGTTTTCAGGACGAAGGGCCATTGTGGCCAGGGATTGTTGGGGGCCCGGGAATCCCGCGGCCGGGGCATGATTTCGATCTGGTTGACTGTGCGGCAACCGTGGCGGATGCTGGTGCCGACACAGTCGGTACCTGTGTCACCACCACCGATGACCAGGACATCCTTACCGTGGGCAGAAATGGCCTGTCCGTCGGTCAGATCGGAATCCAGAAGGCTCTTGGTGTTGGCTTTGAGGAAATCCATCGCGAAATAGACACCCTTGAGCTCACGGCCTTCGACCGGCAGATCGCGCGGCTTGGTTGCACCACCACAGAGCACGACCGCGTCGTTTTCGGCTTTGAGTGTGGCGGCAGAAAGGTCCTTGCCGACTTCGGTCGAGGTGACGAATGCGACCCCTTCCGCGGCCATCAGGTCGACGCGGCGCTGGACAACGGATTTGTCCAGTTTCATGTTCGGAATGCCATACATCAGCAGACCACCGATCCGGTCCGCCCGTTCATAGACCGTGACCGTGTGACCCGCTTTGTTGAGCTGGTCGGCACAGGCCAGGCCTGAAGGGCCAGAGCCGATGACGGCCACTTTCTTACCAGTGCGCTGCAGGGGTGGCTGGGGTGTGATCCAGCCCTCTGCCCACGCTTTGTCGACGATATAGACTTCGTTGTTCTTGATCGTGACCTGGGGGTCATTGATGCCAACGGTGCAGGCGCCTTCGCAGGGAGCCGGGCAAACGCGGCCGGTGAACTCGGCGAAATTGTTCGTCTTCCGGAGGCGTTCCCAGGCTTCACGCCAGCGGCCGCGGTAGATCAGGTCATTCCATTCCGGGATCAGGTTATTGATCGGGCAGCCAGAAGCCGCGTTGTTGATCAGCACACCGGAATGGCAGAACGGGATGCCGCAGTCCATGCAGCGGGCTCCCTGGAGCTGCTGTTGTTCATCGGAAAAATGTTCGTGGAATTCGTTCCAGTCTTTGATGCGTTCGAGCGGCTGACGGTCCGGCGGCAGCTCGCGCTTGTATTCCATAAAGCCAGTGGGTTTACCCATGTGTGTTCCTCCGTTCCGTCAATTGCCGCTGGCCCGGGACAGGTCGCGGTTGTTGGCTTCGAATGCCGCCATGAGGGCTTCCTCACCGGACAGTCCGCTGGCTTCGACAGCCTTGATGGCATTTTGCATGCGTTCGTAATCCTTGGGCATGACCTTGACCAGGCTCGAAACCGTTCGGTCCCAGTCCTGGAGCAGGCGCGCGGCATGCTCACTGCCGGTATAAGCGACATGGCGTTCAACCATGGCCTGAATGGTGCGGATTTCCTCGGCGTCCGTCAATTTCTGCAAAGAAACCATCTGGGTGTTGCAGTTGCCAGAGAAGGTGCCGTCGCGGTCGAGCACGTAGGCGATACCACCGGACATACCGGCAGCGAAGTTGCGCCCAGTCGGCCCGAGGACGACGATGCGCCCGCCGGTCATGTATTCACAGCCATGATCTCCGACCCCTTCGACGACGGCGTTGACACCACTGTTGCGGACACAGAAACGCTCGCCGGCGATGCCGCGGACATAGGCTTCACCACTGGTTGCGCCAAAGAAAGCGACATTGCCGATGATGATGTTTTCCTCGGGGACGAGGGTGGCCTTGGCGTCTGGATAGACGACGATTTTTCCGCCAGAGAGGCCTTTGCCAACGTAGTCGTTGGCATCACCTTCGAGCTTGAGGGTGAGGCCTTTGGGCACGAATGCGCCAAAGCTCTGGCCAGCCGAACCACGGAAATGAAGGCTGATCGTGTCTTCAGGCAATCCGGCTGCGCCATGGCGGCGGGTGACTTCCGAACCAAGCTGCGTGCCCACGACGCGGTTGATGTTGCGGATCGGGAACGTGGCCTCGATTTTCCGGCCGTGTTCAATCGCAGCGCGGCAGAACGGAATCAGGATCTGCTGGTCGAGTGTCTTTTCCAGGCCATGGTCCTGTTTCATGGTGCAGGTGCGTCCCACCGATTCCCCGACTTGCGGCTGCCAGAGCAGGCAGGACAGGTCGATGCCGGTATGCTTCCAGTGGTTGAGTGCCTTTTTCGGCGACAAGCGGTCGGTGCGGCCGACCATTTCATTCAGGGTGCGGAAGCCAAGCTCAGACATGATTTCGCGCATTTCCTGGGCAATGAAGCGCATGAAATTGACCACGTAGTCCGGTTTGCCGCCAAATTTCTTACGCAGCTCGGGATTCTGGGTGGCGACACCGACCGGGCATGTGTCGAGGTTGCAGACGCGCATCATGACACAGCCGAGTGAGACGAGCGGGCCGGTGGCAAAGCCGAATTCCTCGGCGCCGAGCAGGGCGGCGACGACGACGTCACGACCGGTCAGCAGCTTGCCGTCGGTTTCGACGACGATGCGGCTCCGGAGGTCGTTGAGCATCAGGGTCTGGTGCGTCTCGGCCAGGCCGAGCTCCCAGGGCAATCCGGCATGGCGGATGCTGGTGATCGGCGATGCGCCAGTGCCACCGTCGTAGCCGCTGATCAGGACCACATCGGCGCGGCCCTTGGCCACACCGGCGGCAATCGTGCCAACGCCGACTTCCGAGACCAGCTTGACGTTGATCCGGGCATATTTGTTGGCATTCTTGAGGTCGTGGATCAATTCAGCGAGGTCTTCGATCGAATAGATGTCGTGATGTGGCGGAGGCGAGATCAGGCCGACACCCGGAGTGGTGTGGCGCGTAGCTGCAACCCAGGGGTAGACCTTCTTGCCAGGCAGCTGGCCACCTTCGCCGGGCTTGGCACCCTGGGCCATTTTGATCTGGATTTCGCGGGCGTTGACCAGGTATTCACTTGTCACGCCGAAACGGCCGGAAGCGACCTGCTTGATCGCGGAGTTTTTTGAATCGCCGGTTGGCAGCGTCTTGAAACGGGCCGGGTTTTCACCGCCTTCACCGGTGTTGCTGCGGCCGCCCAGGCGGTTCATGGCGATGGCCATGGCCTCGTGGGCTTCCTGGCTGATCGAACCATAGGACATGGCACCGGTCTTGAACCGGCGGACAATCGAATCGACGGATTCCACTTCCTCGATCGGGATCGGGTGACGGGCTGGCACGAATTCGAGCAGGCCACGCAAGGTGCTGCGTTTCTGGGTCTCCATGTTCAGGAGGTGTGAATATTCCTTGAAGGTGGCATAGTCGCCGTTGCGGCAGGCCTGCTGCAGGAGATGGACCGTCATCGGGTTGAACAGGTGGTATTCACCATTGCTGCGCCACTGATAGTCGCTGCCAGTCTCAAGACCCGGATTGACGACATTCGGATCAAAGGCTGCCTTGTGGCGATCGTTGGCTTCGCGGGCGATTTCCTCCAGGCCGATCCCGCCAATGCGGGTGGCAGTGGCCGTGAAATAGCGGTCAATGACGGCCTCGCTGATCCCGATGGCTTCGAAAATCTGGGCGCCCTGATAGCTCTGGATGGTCGAGATGCCCATCTTGGACAGGACTTTGACGATGCCCTTGATCGATGCCTTGATGTAGTGCGCGATTGCATCCTCGCGTGCAAGGCCGTTGAGGAAACCATCCCGGATCAGGCCGTCGACCGCTTCGAAGGCGAGGAAGGGATTGACGGCCGAAGCACCATACCCCAGCAGGAGGGCGAAGTGATGGACTTCGCGTGCTTCGCCGGATTCGACGACCAGGCTGATTTTCGGCCGGGTGCCCTTGCGGTTGAGGTGATGGTGCAAGGCAGAGGTTGCCAGCAGGGCAGGAATCGGGGTCAGGGCGGCGCTGACATCGCGGTCGGACAGGATGATGATGTTGGCACCGTTGGCGATCGCCTGGTCGGCAGCATCAAACAGCGCCTCGATGGCACTTTCGAGCGAACGGCCATCGCCGCCGGCGGCAAAGAACATTGGCAGGGTGGCGGCCTTGAAACCGGGCGCAGTGATCTGGCGGATGCGCTCGAGCTCCTGGTTGGACAGGATCGGGTACTTGAGCTTGAGGCGACGGGCATCAGCTGGTTCGGGATGGATCAAATTGCCAACAGATCCAATGTAGGTTTCGGTTGCGGTGATGATTTCCTCACGCAGGGCATCGATCGGGGGATTGGTGACCTGGGCAAACAATTGCTTGAAATAGTTGTAGAGAATCTGGTTGCGCTCGGACAGGACGGCGATCGGCGAGTCGATGCCCATGGCGCCCGTTGGCTCCATGCCATCCCTGGCCATCGGCAGGATGATGGTCTTGAGGTCCTCGTAAGTATAGCCAAAGACTTTCTCCAGCTTCTCGAGTTCTTCCTGCGGCGGCAGCGGCTCTTCGACGGCTTCCGGCAGGTCTTTGAGCGTGATCATGTGAGCGTCGATCCACTCCCGGTAGGGCTTTGCGCAGGCGATCTTCTCTTTGATCTCTTCGTCAGCAATGATCCGGCCTTCTTCCGTGTCAATCAGCAGCATGCGACCGGGCCGCAGGCGCTCCTTGACTACGATGTTTTCCGGCGGTATGTCGAGGACGCCGGCTTCGGAAGCCAGGATGATCATGTCATCTTTGGTCACATAATATCGTGAAGGCCTGAGGCCATTGCGGTCGAGGATCGCGGCGACACGAGTGCCGTCGGTAAAAGCCATGGCGGCCGGGCCGTCCCACGGTTCCATCATCATGGCATGGTACTCATAGAAGGCTTTTTTCGCATCACTCATCGACTCGTGGTTCTGCCACGGCTCGGGGACCATCATCATGCCAGCATGGGCAATCGAACGGCCGGACAAGACGAGGAACTCGAGGGTGTTGTCGAACATCGCCGAGTCAGAGCCATTGTTGTTGATGATCGGGAAGATCCGGTTCAGCTCGCCGCCGTAAACGTCGCTGGACAAGCCCGGTTCCCGGGCGTTCATGCGGTTGATATTGCCGCGCAGGGTGTTGATTTCACCGTTGTGGATCAGGTAGCGGTAGGGGTGGGCGCGTTCCCAGCTTGGGAAGGTGTTGGTGCTGTAACGCGAATGGACGAGGGCGATGGCAGACTCAAAGTTAAGGTTAGCCAGGTCGAGGTAGAAGGCGTCGACTTGTTCAGCTGTGAGCATGCCTTTGTAAACGATGGTCCGGCTGGACAGACTTGCAAAATAGAAATAATCCCGGTCGGCTTCACCTTTGCCGACGACCAGTTTTTCACAGCGTTTGCGAATGACATACAGGGAACGTTCGAATGCGAGATTGTCCAGTCCATCGGCTGCACCGATGAAGAGCTGGCTGATGTGGGGCCTGTTGATCCGGGCTGTGTAGCCGAGTGAGGACTCGTTGACCGGCAGGTAACGCCAGCCGAGAACCGTCTGGCCTTCCTCGAGGACGATGGCCTCGATCTTGGCCTGGACCGCCTTGCGTTCGTTGCGCTCGAGGGGCAGGAACGCCATGCCGACGCCATAATGGCCTTCTGGCGGCAATTCGATGCCGACCTGGGGACAGACCGAGCGGAAAAACTTGTCCGGGACTTGGAGCAGAATACCGGCGCCGTCGCCTGTATTGTCCTCACTGCCGGCACCGCCGCGGTGAGCCAGGTTTGAAAGGACTGTCAAAGCCTGGCGGACAATGGAGTGGGACTTGTGTCCCTTGATGTTGACGACAAAGCCGATGCCGCAAGCGTCATGCTCGAATTGCGGATCATACAGACCTTGCCTCTGGGGCAACCCCAGATTTTGATGCTGCATAAATCGTCCTCCTGTTTTCGAGCCATTGCGATCGCAAACAACCCCGCAATGGCCGGGATGAAATAGATCGCCTTTGATCTTGCAAAATAGAAAAGGACCATTCAGCTTATGTTGCCATAAAATGATGGTCCCTTGAGTATAACACCGTATTTTTCGCGGTTCAATTGATTTTTGTCAAAAAGTGATTTGCAATAAGAAAAGTTAATACTTGCAGAATGACTAAAAACTGGTCTGCTGGGTATCGGTCATGCCCAGAATCAGGCGAGGTCAAAACGCAAGCTGATATCAAGTGCTTTGACCGTGTGGGTCAGGGCACCGATTGAGATCAGGTCGATGCCGGTTCCAGCCAGGGCAGCAAGATTCTTCTCCCCCATGTTACCGGAAATTTCCACCAGGGCGCGGCCGGCAATCCGGGCAACAGCCGCTTCAATTCCGGTCTGGTCCATGTTGTCGAGCATGATGATATCGGCCCCACAGGCAAGAGCCTCATCCACCTGGATCAGGTTCTCGACTTCGACTTCGATTTTCAGGGTGTGGGGAGCCTGGCGGCGAGCCATGGTGACAGCAGCCGTGATGCCGCCTGCAGCCTGGATGTGGTTATCCTTGATCAGGATGCCATCCGCGAGATTGAACCGGTGGTTGGAACCGCCACCGGTACGGACCGCATATTTCTCAAGGACGCGCAGACCGGGTGTTGTTTTCCGTGTATCACAAATCGAAGCGTTCGTGCCCTCGACTTGATCGACTGCCCAGGCTGTCTTGGTGGCGATGGCTGACAGGCGCTGCAGGAAATTGAGCGCGACGCGTTCGCCGGTCAGGACACTGCGGGCAGGCCCTTCGATCCGGGCCAGGCGATCGCCCTTGTGCACCCGCTGGCCCTCAAACACTGAGAACTCCACCTTGACACTGGCATCGAGCAGTTCATAGACGCGGGCAAAAACGGGCAAGCCACAGATGACACCGGCTTCCTTGGCGACCAGGACCGCTGCTGTCTGTTTGTCGGCCGGGATCGTGGACAAGGTCGTGATGTCTCCTGTCCCGATATCTTCGGTCAGGGCGCGGATGATGATGTCATCCATCAAAAAAGGGGTCAGCATGGTCATTTCCTCCTTCTTGTTTCGGATTGGACTGGGCTGGGCCGGTTTTCGTCCATCCGGTAATGGGCGCCGATACTGTGGCGGCGTCTCAAGGCAGCCTGGACAATCGCTTTTCCAGTCACAGCCATCTGTGCTGCTTCCAATTCAGTCAAAGTGTGGACCGTCGTCCGTTCGCGCCGCTGGTGGATCGCATCCAAACCATGCAGAGCCGTCTGCAGGCCTTCTTTGCTGCGCAGGATGCCACAATAACGAGTCATCAGCTGTCGGATCTGCTGACGATCTTCAGCCGCTGTTGATTCAGCCACCGTGATTCTCAGATTGTCAGCCAGCTTTGTCGCACGCTGAGCTGAGTCTGCGGCCTGGGTCCGGGCAAAAACCACTGCCAGCGCTGCCAGGTCTGCCAGGTCGTGGACAGGTGCACCGTTGATGGCCTGGGCAGCCCTGCGGCCATAGACCAGACATTCCAGCAAGGAGTTGCTGGCCAGGCGATTGGCACCATAAATACCCGTGTGAGCGACTTCACCGCAGGCGTAAAGATTCTTCAGGGTTGTCCGGGCCTGCAGGTCCGTATCGACACCCCCCATGAAATAGTGTTGGACGGGCGTAACCGGCAGATAATCCCGGGCCATGTCAAGTCCTCGCTGAAGACAAGTTTCATAGATCATCGGGAACCGGCGCTGCAGAAAATCAGCCGGCTGATGGGTGATATCGAGGAAGACATGGTCGGAATCATCCTGGAGCATCTGGCGGAAGATTGCCTGGGAGACGACATCGCGCGGTGCCAGGTTACCCTGGGGATGGACCTTTTCCATAAACGCTTCGCCGTGAATCGAGCGCAGGATGGCACCTTCACCCCGGACTGCTTCGGAAATCAGGAAGCAACGCCCGTTTTCATCAGGTTCTGGCAATGCAGTCGGATGAAACTGGATGAATTCCAAGTCGCTTGTCGCTGCTCCAGCCCGGATCGAAGCTGCCAGGGCATCCCCTGTTGCAGGACGGGCATTGGTAGAATGCAGGAACAGCTGGCCAATACCGCCTGCAGCCAAAACCACGGCGCGGGAGCGGTAGAAACGGAACTGATCCGGAGTCAGCGAATTCAGGCTGATGATGCCGACAACTGCATTTGTATCGTCAACCACGAGATCGACCAGCGTCCAGTTGTCATCCACACGGATGTTAGGCCTTGCCTTGGCCAGCTCGACCAGGCGGCTGGTCATGTGCAGTCCCGTGGCATCGCCATGGCTGTGGATGATGCGCTTTCTGGAGTGGGCACCTTCCTGGCCAACGGCCAATTGGCCACTGGCATCGAGGTCAAAGGGGACGCCCCAGGACTGGAGGATGCGGATGTTCTCCGGACCTTCATCGACCAGGACACGCAAAGCATCCTTGTTGCACAGGTTGGACCCTGCTGCCATGGAATCGGCAAAATGCAGATCTGGTGAGTCGTCCTCAGCCACGGCCGCAGCAATGCCTCCCTGGGCATACATCGAGTTGCTCTGGTCGAGGCCGAATTTGTTCAGGATAACGATGTTCAAAGACGGATCCAGTTGCAAGGCCGTGTACAGCCCGGCCAAGCCGGCACCGACAATCAGGACGTCGCAATCTTCACGGGGCAGGTCGGAAAACGACCCGCCATACAAATAGCGTTGCATCAATTCATCAACTCCACAAAACCTTTTGTGGCCGGAGGACTCTGTTGGTTACCTGGTTTCATCAACAGCCGCATCCAGCACGTCTTCAAGGCTATTGTCAGACCGCAAAGCTCCCGGAGAGAGTCCTGGAAGTTGACGGATACCGAGACGACGGAGGTCCGACGATGAGTCTGAACGCGTGCTCGGGCTCTGTTAGGGTGACTTTCAATTTACAACGCCAGGGGGTGAGTGTCAATCAATTCATGGCTGCCGATGATTCTCCATCACCAGGTTCGCAACGTATCAAGAGCCATTGCCCGATGGGCTTCTGTTGTGATAATCTGGCAATCCAGCCGAATCGGTGCCATTCATTGTCAATATTGATTGTTTACAGAGGACGGCTTCAGCTATACAATATCTAGTGTCTGATTGCTGCTAAAACTACTAAATGTAGTTAAAACTACTTTAAGTAGTTAAAACTACCTTAAGATAGTTTTGGCAGTTTCCATCTCACAGATGAACTTTCTCAGAACTGCCATTTTCATTCATCCACATAGACAGAACCATCAGGAGGTTGTCCCATGCCTACTCTGCCGTCCCTGCTCGTGCGCTATTTTACCAAGGAACTCGAACAGAACCCTGAAAAGACCGTGTACGATCTGTTTGACTGGGACTACAGCGATGTCCTGATCAAGGACCACAAGTCTGGCCGCATCCTGACAGACATGAGAAACCTCGAATTCCCTGTCCATTATTCCCAGAATTCACGCGACATCATCGCCTCGAAATATTTCCGCAAAGCAGGCGTCCAGGACTCCCCGACCGGCGGTGAAACCAGCATGCGCCAGGTGGCCCACCGCCTCGTCCATTTCTGGGTCTCCTCTTTGCAGGATGAAGGCATCCTGACGAGCGAAGAACAGGCAACCATTGTCTATGACGAGCTCGTTTATGCGTTTCTCAACCAGATGTATGCCCCCAACTCCCC
>DIGA01000117.1:0-6567 GCA_002419365.1 Mageeibacillus sp. UBA5734
CCAACACGTCCCGGCAACCACTTGCATACAGGATGGCTCCCCGCATGCTTTCAGAGTATGTTGGCCAGGAGCACATCCTGGGCAAGGGCAAAATGCTGCGCCGGATGATCGAGGCGGACCGCCTCAGTTCGATCATCCTGTTTGGTCCGCCAGGAACTGGAAAAACATCGCTGGCCCGGGTGATCGCACAGACCACCCAGGCCAGTTTTGTCATGCTCAATGCTGTGACCTCCGGCGTGGCAGATATCAAGCGCGTCATAGCTGACAGCCAGAATCCGTTGCTCACCCCCTCGGGCAAGACGGTGCTTTTTGTCGATGAAATCCACCGCTTCAACAAGGCCCAGCAGGATGCCCTGCTGCCGTCCGTTGAGGATGGCACCCTGATCCTGGTCGGTGCGACGACTGAAAACCCCTATTTTGAGGTCAACAAAGCTCTGATCTCGCGCTCGACCGTTTTTGCCCTGAAACCGCTGGAGACTGGGCAGATCCGCCAGATCATCGATCAAGCCCTGGCAGACCAGGAAAGGGGACTGGGCCAGTTCCAGGTGGCCTGGACCGACCAGGCGCTGGAATTCCTCTGCGACGTCGCCAATGGAGATGCCCGGATTGCGCTGAATGCCCTCGAGCTGGCTGTCGTCACCACGCCGCCGGGAGCTGATGGCATCGTCCATCTCGACAAAGACATTTTGCAGGATTGTGCCCAGAAGCGCAGCATCGCCTATGACGCCACCGGAGAGAGCCATTATGACAACATCAGTGCGTTCATCAAATCGATGCGGGGCAGCGATCCGGACGCCACGGTCTTTTATCTGGCCCGGGCTCTGCATGGTGGTGAAGACATCGAATTTCTGGCCCGGCGCATCCTGATCTGTGCTGCTGAAGACGTCGGTCTGGCCAATCCGCAGATGATCCAGGTCGCCATGGCCGCCTATCAGGGAGCCATGGCAGTCGGCATGCCGGAAGCGCGGATCCTGCTTTCGGAAGCAGCTCTGGCTGTAGCCACCAGCCCGAAATCCAATGCCGCTTACCTGGCCATCGACCAGGCCCTTGATGATGTCAATAACCGTCGTACGGGAGAGGTGCCGATGCATCTGCGCAATGCCCCGGCCAAGGGGATGTCTGGGCTGGGTTACGGTGTCGGCTACAAGTACGCCCATGATTATCCGGGCCATATTGTCGACCAGGATTACCTGCCAGCTGAGATTGCTGGCACGATCTATTACGAACCCAGCCAAAACGGCTATGAGGCCAAGGTGACCGAATGGCTGAAAAAACGGCGCAGGCAGTCTGGGGATTCTGCTGCAGGCCAGTGACAGACTTTTAGATTGCATTCATCTTATTCCTAGTATTTTTGTAGGAAAATACCGGCCCAGTAACAGAAGTTACAACACCGCCGGTTTGAATCCCCTAAAGTGGAAACGTATCTCGAGGCAAGGGAGTTTTTTTCATGAGTGCCACCAAACGAGTCTATCTTGATCATGCCGCGACAACACCCGTCCGAACCGAAGTCATGGACGCGATGTTGCCGTTTTTCCAAGAACATTTTGGTAATCCATCATCCTTTTACCACCGCGGCCAGGAAGCCAAGCGCCTGCTGGAGGATGCCCGCCAGCGCATCGCAACCTGCATCCAGGCCCAGGCACATGAAATCTATTTCACCTCCTGCGGTACAGAATCCGACAACTGGGCAATCAAAGGGGTCGCGCGGGCGCTGGAGAAAAAAGGCCGCCACATCATCACATCGAAGATTGAACACCATGCGGTCTTGCACAGTTGTGAAGCGCTCGCTGCCCAGGGCTATGAAATCACGTATCTCGACGTCGATGCTGATGGTCGAGTCGATCCGGAAGCGGTCCGGAAGGCGATTCGACCAGACACCATCCTGGTCACCATCATGATGGCCAACAATGAGATCGGCACGATCCAGCCAATCGCTGAAATCGGCGCCATCTGCCGGGAGCACAAAGTGACGTTCCATTCTGATGCGGTCCAGGCCGCCGGAGCGATCCCGATTGATGTTTCGACCCTGCCGGTTGACCTGCTTTCGTTCTCTGGCCACAAACTTTACGCCCCTAAGGGCGTTGGCGCCCTCTACATCCGCCGCGGCACCCGGATTGCCACTTTTATGGATGGCGGGGCCCAGGAACGCAATCGGCGTGGCGGTACAGAGAATGTCCCTTACATCGTCGGCTTTGCCAAGGCTTTCGAACTAGCCATGGCTGAAATGGCTGAAAACACAGAGCGGCTTTCCGCCTTGCGTGATGACCTGATCGAAAAGGTCCTGCAGGCAATCCCGCACACCCGTCTCAATGGCCATCGCACCGAGCGCCTGCCGAACAATGCCAATTTTTCATTTGAGTTTATCGAAGGTGAATCGATCCTGATCATGCTCGATCATTTCGGGTTTGAATGCTCGTCCGGTTCGGCCTGCACGTCGGGTTCACTGGATCCGTCGCATGTCTTGCTGGCAATCGGCCTGCCCCATGAAAAAGCCCACGGGTCGCTCAGGGTTTCGTTTGGCAAGAGCAGTGAAGCAGAGGACATCGACCGGCTGGTGGAGTCCCTGGTTAAAATCGTCTCCAGGCTGCGGGATATTTCCCCCCTGTATGAAGCTTATTTAAAAGAAACGCACGGTTGAAAGAGAGGACCTTTATGGAATACAGCGACAAAGTCATGGACCATTTCATGAATCCCCGCAATGTCGGGGAAATCGACGATGCTTCGGCAACCGGCATGGTTGGCAACGCCAAATGCGGTGACATCATGAAAGTCTATCTGAAAATCGAAAATGACATCATCGTCGACGCCAAATTTAAAACATTCGGTTGCGGCTCAGCCATTGCAACATCTAGCATGGCCACGGAAATGATCAAAGGCAAGACGCTGGATGAAGCCCTGCTATTGACCAACAAAGCAGTTGCCGAAGCGCTCGACGGCCTGCCGCCGGTCAAAATGCATTGTTCCCTGCTGGCCGAACAAGCTGTCAAGGCAGCCCTCAAGGAATATTTCGAGTCAACCGGCCGTATGACCGATGAATACAAGAAGTTGTTCGACATGCTCGATGACGATGCACATGACCATGGTGAAGATCACCACTGATCGCCCGGAGCGATCAGATGATGGGCGTCAGGACCGGCTTCCTGCTGACGAAATGCGTCAGCTGCCGCACTCCGACTGATTTCAGGAAATCGAGTGCTTCCGGGAACAATGTCGCCGCCTGGCCGCTCTGGTGTGAATCAGAGCTCAGGCTGATGTGCTGTCCACCCAATTCCAGATACCGTCTGAAAATTGCAGGGTCTGGCCAGGCTTGATCGCCGGTCAGGCCCTGGCTTTTGAATTTCAGGGCAGTTCGCGTGTTCAGCTCCAGGGCTTTGCCGTGGCTGATCAAGTGCTCGAACAAGGCATCGAACTCTTGGGCCAGAGGGGCATAGTCCATCCGGGTGGTCTGGCCAGGGAAATAGCGGCTGACATAGTCGTAATGCCCCAGGATGGTGAAATCCGGACAACTGGACATCATATCGACCATCTGGGTCAGGGCACGGGAATAGGCCGCTAATGCGCCCTGGTCATAGACGGAACGATCAACAAATATATCCTTGTTACCGTCCATGTTGTGCAGCGACAGGATGACGCTGTCAAAAGGCCAGTTGGCGATGATGTCGTTGAACAGTCCGGTCAGGTGGGGCATCCAGCCCAGTTCAATCCCGATGTAAAGCGGTGGATCCAGTGGATCGGCTGTAGCCCTGACCTGGTTCAGATGGGAAAAATAGTCCGGCAGATCAAAGATGTGTTCGATCCCGGTGTAATTGACATCCTTATCGTAGTGGTCAGTCAGGCAGATCCCTGCCAAGTCATGGTCTCTGGCATCCTGGATCAATTCAGCAACCGTCTGGGCGGCATCAGTTGAGTAGTGGACCGTATGGGAATGGCAATCGACAAGTTTCATCATCTCACCTCAAAGTAACGAGACTCACAACATCTGGACAAACAAATCGATTATAATATGAACCAGTCGCCGTGGCGAGTCCAGTCAGGACAGAGTTTTTTGGGGCTATGGCGACTGACAGAAGTCATTTAGACGCATCTAGGAGGAATAACCATGGCAGCAGCCAAAAAGGACGAGGTTTCGAGCAAGAATCTCAAATCGAAAAAAAGCACGAAAGGCCCCAGTGCCAAGGATCTCAAGAAAGAGCTGGTCAAGGAATACAAGAATGCCTGGGACTTCAACCGGGAGGACGAGCAAGACTTTGCCTTTGCCTTCGCCGATGAATACAAATCATTTCTGGACCAGGCCAAGACCGAACGGGAATTTGTCACTCTGGCCATCGAGACCTTGGAAAACATGGGCTTTGTTGCGTTGAAATCCAAGGAGAAACTGAGCGCCGGAGACAGGGTTTACAAGAACATCCGCGGCAAAGGCCTGGCCATCGCCGTTATCGGACGCCAGCCTGCAGTCGATGGTTTTAACCTGATCGGCGCCCACATCGACGCCCCCCGGATCGATCTCAAAGCCAATCCGGTCTATGAGGACGGTGACCTGGCATTTTTCAAGACCCATTACTACGGCGGGATCAAGAAATACCAATGGGCTGCCATCCCACTCTCCCTGCATGGCGTGGTCTATCGCAAAGACGGCTCCCTGCTCACAATCAGCCTTGGTGACAACCCGGAAGACCCGGTCCTGACCATTACCGACCTGTTGCCACACCTCGGCGCTGAGCAAATGCAGAAGAAAGCCACGGAAGTCATTCGTGGCGAGGACCTCAACATCCTGGTCGGAGGGATTCCTTTTGCTGACACAGAAGCCAGCGGCCGATTCAAACTCGGCCTGCTGCAGGTTCTCAAAGAACGTTATGGCATTACGGAAGCAGACCTGGTGACGGCAGAACTGGAAATTGTCCCGGCCTATCCGGCACGGGACATCGGTTTTGACCGCAGCATGGTTGGTGCTTACGGCCATGATGACCGGGCTTGCTCTTTCCCGGCCTTCGTCGCACTGACCAGCGTTGACCGGCTCGAGCGCACGGGTATCACTTTCCTCTTTGACAAGGAGGAAATCGGCAGTGTCGGCAACACCGGTGCCAAATCACGCACGTATGAGCAATTCATCTATGAACTCTACGCCCGCCAGGTCGAAGCGCCGAACCAGCTTGAATTTTACACCCTGCTTGAAAATAGCCGCATGTTGTCTGGTGATGTCACCAATGCCTTTGACCCGACGTTTGCCTCGGTGTCCGACAGCCGCAACAATGCCTACATGGGCAAGGGGATCAACTTCATGAAGTTCGGCGGTTCGCGTGGCAAAGCCGGATCCTCTGATGCCAGTTCAGAGTTCTACTTTGCCGTCACCCGTCTGATGGATGAACACAAGATCGCCTGGCAAGCCGGTGAACTAGGCAAGGTCGACGCCGGTGGCGGCGGAACCATTGCCGGCTACATGGCCAACCTGGGTATTGAGGTGATTGACTGCGGCGTTCCCGTCCTTTCGATGCATTCGCCGTTTGAAGTGATCAGCAAGATCGACCTCTACCACACCTTCCTGGCCTACAAGACCTTTTTCCAGCACATGAAGGCATGAGTGGCTGCTGCCTCTGCCCGCGCCAATGCGACGCGGCACGGACCAGCCAGGAACCGGGACTCTGCGGCAGCCGCACGGGTCCCGGTTTTTTCCATGTTGCCAAGATCATGGTCCATCACTGGGAAGAGCCCTACATCAGCGGCACACAGGGTTCAGGGGCGGTATTTTTTTCCGGGTGCCCGCTGGGTTGCCAGTTCTGCCAGAATCATGCGATCAGCCAGCCTGTGCAAGACAGGCCATTGCCAGGTACAGCTTATACGGTTCAGGCACTGGCCCGGCGACTGACTCAGCTAGCCAGGGAAGGGGTTCACAACATCAACCTGGTCACCGCCAGCCATTATTCGCAGGATGTGCCCGCTCTCGTCCAGGCACTCCGATCCAGCGCGGTCACCCTTCCGGTCGTCTGGAATACGAGTTCCTACGAATCAGTCGCAGCGTTGCGTTCACTGGAAGGATCCGTGGATGTCTACCTGCCGGATTTCAAATTCTGGGACCGGGACTTGAGTTGTGGGCTGGCGCACGCACCTGATTATGCGGATGTTGCGGCAAAAGCCATTCTCGAAATGCAGCGCCAGCAACCGGAATCGATCTTTGATCCGCAGGGTCTGCTGATCCGTGGGGTAGCCCTGCGCCTGCTGGTTTTACCGGGTCACCATCGCGATGCGATCCAGATCATCGACTGGATCGCCCAGGAATTGCCNNNACCAGTACACACCCTTTCCTGACCTGAAGGACAAGTTGTCTGGCTATCCGGAACTGTCCCGCCGAGTCACGACCTATGAATACCAGAAAGTTATTGACCATGCCCAGAACAAAGGACTGACCCGGCTTCTGGGCCAGGAACGGGCTGCAGCCAGCACGGCCTATACGCCCAAATTTCCCCAGTCAGAATCACAAGGGACTTAAGTCATCCGGATGATGTTCATCCGCTGAAGATCAGCTTCTGCGCCGCCGTTTGCTCAGAGGATTGCTTTCCACCGCCTGGTGCA
>DIGA01000117.1:6572-77418 GCA_002419365.1 Mageeibacillus sp. UBA5734
GTGGTCGCGATGCTGGAATGGCCGAGGATTTCCTGCAAGGCCCGGATATCGACTTTGCCGTATTTGTACATCAGAGTGGCCGCTGTATGGCGCAGTTTGTGCGTCGAATACCGCTGCGGATCCAGCCCAGATGCCGCGATGAAATTCTTGACCAGGAGCTGGACCATTTTGGTGCTGATCCGGCGCCGGTTTCGGCTGACAAATAAGGCATCCGGGTCGCTGTTCTGTTTGTCAGGACGGACTTTGAGGTAGTCGTCCAGCGCATCGAGGCAGGCTGCATTGAGATAGATGGTCCGTTCTTTGCCGCCTTTGCCCAGGACACGCAGGGTGTCACCCCGGATATCAGACCGGTCAATGTTGCACAGTTCAGACAGGCGCATGCCGCAATTGAGAAACAAGGTCAGGATGCAGTAATCCCGAGCCGACCAGGAATGATTGGATTCGGCTGCTGTCTCGAGGAGTTTTTCACTTTCCTCAAGTGACAAGTGGCGGGGCAGGCGACGCAGCAGGCGCGGTGATTCCAGTTCGAGTGCGATGTTTTCATCGAGGATCCGGGCTTTGTTTTTCAGATACCCGAAGAAAGTCCGGATCGACGCTACCCGGCGGGCCCGGATGGCTGGTCCGTTTTTGCGTTCAACCGAAAGAAACGTGATGAAGGCATAGAGATCTGCCAGGCTGATCGAACGGATCAGGCTCTCATCAACTGGGGCCAGCGAGATGTCATCGAAAGACAGCTCAGCCGGACAAAGGCGCCGGCGCCGGACCATGAAACGGAAGAAGAGGACCAGGTCGTAACGGTACTCCTTGATTGTCAAGGGGGATCGTTCCTTGATCGACTGGAAATAGCCGAGGAACTGGTCGAGCCAGACAAAGCTGTCCTGAGGTCTCGGTCCGGGCAGTTTTTTTGCCTTTTTGACAGCCTGTTGACGAGGCAGTGGGTGGTCTGTCATGGTGTCAGTCCTTCCAGTTGGGTTGGTTTCATTTTCGCTTATAGAAGCGTCGCTTGTCAAAGGCAGCGCGCTATGGTAAAATTCACGCGATAAAGACAAATGTCCGCGATGGATGGACATATGCGCACAAGGAGAAGCATCATGGAAAAGAAATTGAAAGTGGGCGTGATCGGTGGCACCGGGTATGTTGGCCAGCGCTTTTTGACTTTGCTCGACCAGCATCCCTGGTTCGAAACAGTGGCGATCGCCGCTTCACCCCGTTCGGCCGGCAAAACATACGCCGAAGCAGTGGAAGGCCGCTGGAAGATCGAACGTGACCTGCCTGCTGCAATGGCTGGTATCACCGTCCAGAGCACAGACGCGATGGCGGAGATCTGTGAACAAGTTGATTTTGTCTTCTGTGCCGTCGATATGAAAAAGGACGAAATCCGGGCCCTGGAAGAGCAGATTGCCCGCTTTGAGACCCCCGTTGTGTCCAACAATTCCGCCCATCGCTGGACACCGGATGTCCCCGTGATCATCCCAGAGATCAATCCGGAGCATGCCCAGCTGATCGAAGACCAGCGCCGCCGCCTCGGTACCAGCCGCGGTTTCATCACCGCCAAGCCCAATTGCTCGATCCAGAGCTATGTCCCTGCCCTGGCAGCCCTTCAGGAGTTCGGCCCCGAGCAGGTGTTTGTCAGCACCTACCAGGCCATCTCCGGTGCCGGCAAGACTTTCCAGGACTGGCCGGAAATGGTTAACAACCTGATCCCTTACATTGGTGGTGAAGAAGAGAAGAGTGAGCAGGAACCGCTGAAGATCTGGGGCACGATACAAGCAGGCCAGATCATCAAGGCCCAGAGCCCGGTCATCTCCGCCCAGTGCTACCGCGTAGCCGTCCAGGAAGGCCACACCGCCTCCGTTGCTGTCAAGTTCAGGAAAAAACCCAGCCAGGAAGAAATTCTTGCCCGCTGGGCCAGCTATGAAGGGATCCCGCAACAGGCCAAGCTACCCTCGGCCCCGACCCCGTTCCTGACCTATTTTGCCGAAGACAACCGGCCCCAGCCTGTACTCGACCGCGAGGTTGGTAACGGCATGGGTATCGCGATCGGCCGCCTGCGCGAGGACCCGCTGTTTGATTACAAATTCGCCTGCCTCTCCCACAATACCATCCGTGGTGCAGCCGGTGGCGCCGTCCTGACTGCAGAACTGCTCGTCCATCTGGGCTATATCAGCAAAAAGTAACGCAGGCATGGACCGGATGCCCCGTTCTGCGCTACAATTGGCTTCATGAAGGTATCCGGGAGGACAGCATGATCACCATCAAAGACATAGCCGAGCGTGCCGGCGTATCCTATGCCACTGTGTCCAGAGCCTTGAACAACCGCTCCGATGTCAGCAGTGAAACGAGAAAGTTGATCATGGAGCTGGCTGCGGAGATGGGTTACCAGCCCAACGCCATTGCCCGCAGCCTGGTCAAACGCAAATCAATGAACATCGCCCTGATCGTACCGGATGTCTCAAATCCGTTTTTTGCCGACATCACCATGGCCGTCAATTCTGCGGCGGAAAATGCCGGCTACACCACCATGGTCTGCAATACTGGATGGGACCAGCAGAAGGAGCAGGAGAAGCTCCGGATCATGGTGGAGCAGCGAGTCGATGGCATCATCCTGAAGCCAACCGGTTTTTTCAAGCCTGAGACACTGGAGGCCTACAATGTACCGATCGTTGTCTTCTGGCATGCCGGGGATGATGACCTTTCCTACATTGAGGTCGACCACGAGGCCGGTAGCCGGATGGCTGTCCAGCACCTGGTGGACCGGGGCTACAAACGCATCGCCTACATCGGTGGCCAGGAGACCTCGCCGTCGAACCAGATCCGTCTGCTGGCTTATCAGCAGACCTTGCAGGAAAATGGCCTGGTGGTCGATCCGAAATTGATCAGTTTCGGTGGCTTCCGGCTCGAAAGCGGCTATGAGCGGTTTGGCAAGATGATGCATCTGCCCAAGCCTCCGGATGCTGTCTTCTGCAGCAACGACATCATCGCCCTCGGTGTGCTCCAGTACACCCGTGAGCACAACATCCGCGTGCCGCAGGATTTCGGCATCATCGGCTTTGACGACATCAATTATGCATCGTTGCCTCAGATTGAACTTAGCACGGTCTCCCAGCCGCGTGACAAGCTCGGGGAAGAAGCATTGCAGGCCCTGATCCGGGAGATGGAAGCGTTCCCCGACCGGACTCGCCAGCGTGTCCTGATCGCCCCGGAGCTGAAAATCCGTTCCACAACCTGATGCTTGACTTGATCAGGATGCCTGTGCTAGATTAGTGCAAACGAACCTTTACAACCACACACCTCACGTCGAAGAGGACCAGTAGACCAGCGAATGGATTTCAGAGAGCTGCCGCCAGGTGCAAGGCAGTATCCGGACGGGGTTGAACTCACCTCTGAGTGTACGCACTGAACCTCTGGCGACAGGGCAGTAGGACGCGTCGGGTTCTCCCGTTATCGAGACAGGGTATCGGCCTGATGTCATTGGCCTGCACCCGCAGAGTGCACCGCTGGATGCGGTGAAGCGCAGTGGTACCGCGAAAGTCTTTAAACAGTCTTTCGTCTCGCAAACAGAGACGAAAGACTTTTTTTATTGCACCAGACAGGGTGCTAAACGATGAAAGGAGCATAACCCACATGAAAAACGTCCAGAAATACCAGCCGTTCCCTCCGGTCAATTTGCCAGACCGCCAGTGGCCCAGCCGGACCCTGACCAAGGCCCCCCTCTGGTGCAGTGTCGATTTGCGCGATGGCAACCAGGCGTTGGAAATCCCGATGAACCTCGAGCAGAAGCTGAAGTTTTTCCAGCATCTTGTGGACCTGGGTTTCAAGACTATTGAAATCGGCTTTCCGGCGGCATCGGACACGGAATTTGAATTCACCCGCCACCTGATCGACAACCAGCTGATTCCAGCCGACGTCACGATCCAGGTGCTGACGCAGTCGCGCCAGCACATTATCGAACGTACGTTCGAAGCGTTGCGTGGGGTAGGGAAGGCCGTTGTCCATCTCTACAATTCCACCTCGACCTTGCAGCGCGAAGTCGTTTTCCGCATGGACCAGGCCCAATGCAAGGAACTGGCCGTCTTTGGCGCCAGACTGGTCAGGGAATTTGCCGAGAAAGACACCTTTGGCAGCGAATTCACTTTCGAATATTCTCCAGAGAGTTTCACCGGCACAGAGATGGACTTTGCAGTCGAGATCTGCGATGCGGTCTGTGATGTCTGGCAGCCTACACCGGAACACCGGGCCATCATCAACTTGCCGGCTACCGTGGAAATGTCGACCCCGAACATCTATGCCGACCAGATTGAATATTTCTGCCGCCATACCCGCTATCGCGACAGCATCTGGGTCAGCCTGCATACGCACAATGACCGCGGTACCGCTGTGGCCGCCACGGAACTGGCTTTGCTGGCAGGAGGCGACCGGGTTGAAGGGACCTTGTTTGGCAATGGCGAGCGGACCGGCAACAGTGATATCCTGACGCTGGGCATGAACCTGTTTTCCCAGGGGATCGATCCTGAGCTTGATTTTTCCCATATCAACGAGATCATTGAGATCTACGAAGACAGCACCCGGATGTCGGTGCCGCAGCGCCATCCCTATGCCGGCAAACTCGTCTACACAGCGTTCTCCGGCTCGCACCAGGATGCGATCAACAAGGGCATGGCGGTGATGAAGAAAGGGAAGAAGCACTGGTCGGTTCCCTATCTGCCGATCGACCCGCTCGATGTCGGCCGCTCCTACGATCCGATCATCCGGATCAACAGCCAGTCCGGCAAGGGTGGCGTCGCCTACATCCTGGAGCAGCATTTCGGTTACCAGTTGCCCAAGCCCGTCCAGCAGGCTTTCTCTGCCATCGTCACGCGTGTCTCCGACCAGCGGCAGTCTGACCTGACGCCAGGCGATCTGCATGATCTCTTCCTGGAAACTTATGTCAACCGCAAACAGCCACTCGATTTGGTCAGCTACCGCGAAGAAATGCTCGATGACAAGACGGTCCAGATGAGCGCCCAGATCCTGGTCAAAGGCCAGGAAGTCGGGATCAGCGGCTCCGGCAACGGTCTGCTCGATGCCTTCTGCCAGGCGCTGCAATCCCATCTCAATGGCAAGTTTGAAATCACCGATTACCATGAGCATGCTCTGGAACGTGGTACTGGCTCAGAAGCCATCACCTACGTGATCATCCAGAATGGCGGCAACAAAACCTACATTGGCGCTGGCATCTCGTCCAGTGTCAGCCGATCATCGCTCAGGGCCATTTTGTCGGCCGTCAACCAGATCCCTGGAATTGTCTCCTGATGCAGCGTGCGATCATCCGGCCAGCTAAGCCTGCTGACTATCCAGCGATAAGACGTATCCTGGGCTACTATATCGAACACACGACTGCCAGCTGGCGCTACGAAGTACCCGGTCCCAGCTGGATCGATCAATTCGACCAGAGTCACCAGACGCCCGAGCGGCCCGTTTTTGTAGCCGATCTTTCGGGCTTGATCGTTGGCTACAGCTGCTTGTCTGATTTCAGGACTTATGAAGGCTATTGGCCTTGTGCAGAAAACAGCGTCTATGTGCTGCCAGATTATCTGGGGCAGCAGATTGGACAACAGTTGATGACAGCCTTGCTGGATGCGGCAGCGAAAACTCGGTTGAAGAAAATCATCGCAGCCATCGACGGTGACAATCAGTCCAGTGTGCGGTTTCACGAACAGTTTGGCTTCAAGACCTGTGGCGAGCTCAAAGACATTGGATTCAAGAACGATCATTGGCTGAGCCTGATCCTGATGGAACTCGATCTGGCAGAATACATGGACCTCAAGCAGGATAAACCCTCCGTCTAATCGTACTGACGAACAATCGAGTGCCCGCTAACCAGTGAACAATCCCTGGGAGGAGGCTCATGACCAGCTCAAGCTGGAAATGGCCTCCTTTTTCAATTTCCCCCCCCCTTCCAACTAGACAAAATTATTATTTTGTCTAGTTGGAAGTTCAAGAATAAAGGCGGCTGTCCAGGCCAACCTGTCCAAGCCGCCTCCTCTGCCAGCTTTTCAAGCAGAATCAAGGGTTACGGAGCCGCTGAAGTGCCGAGATTAATGGCATCACCCAGATGTTTGACCCCGATGATGCGGTACCATTCGGAAAGATCCTGGATCGGATTGTAGATATTCATTAAAAGGATTGCCAGCAAAATGGCAAACAGGATCAGCAGGACACGGCGTAGAAAACGCTGCTGCCGTTCTGACTGGCGCTTGCGGTTAATCTTGGCAACGGTGGTGTAGCCTTTGAGACGATAGACTCGTTCCTGGCCGACGCGTCGGATGGCTTTGACTGCCTGCTTGCTGTCACGCTGGACATCCAGCTTGATCTGGCGCAGCCAATAGGGTCCATGCTTTTTAACATAGGCCAATCCTTGCTGTACATGATCCTGGACGACCTTCTTGATCGCGAAAAAGCGATCGAGGCCTTGCGGCTGTACCGGCCGGACGGGATGTTCGGGTTTGGTTTCCAAACTTTTCAAATGCAAGTCCATCCTTCACGAGCGAATAACACAGCTATTATAGCGTAAAAAGCGGACTGCAACAAAACGAACATAAGTTTGACAACCCCATGACAGTTTGTTACGATTGTCTTGAACAAGTGTTTGTTTTTGGGAGGCCTGACATGACGACTTATCCATTTACCCGTTCCAATGTCGATGACACGGTCAACCGGGTCTATGAATACATCGTCGACTACATCCGGGATAAAGGATACCCACCTGCCGTGCGTGACATCTGCGCTGGTGTCGGGATTCGCTCGACCTCAACCATCCACAGCCACTTGCAGCGATTGCAGCAGCAAGGCAAGATCGTTTATTCCTCTGGCAAGCGCCGGGCGATCACGATTCCAGAACAGGAGTCCAATCGCGTAGTCTCACTCCCCCTGGTCGGTGAAGTCACAGCAGGTATGCCGATCTTTGCCCAGGAAAACATCGAGCGGTTCTTCCCTTTTCCTGCGGATTTCCTGCCTGATGACCGCGATATCTTTATTCTCAAAGTCAAAGGCGACAGCATGGTCGGTGCAGCCATCCTCGATGGCGATTATGTCATTGTCAGAAAGCAATCGAATGCCCGGACTGGAGACATCATTGTTGCCCTGGTCGGTGACGAAGCCACCGTTAAAAAACTAGCCAATGTCGATGGACAGATCGTACTCCAGCCACAAAATCCAGCCTATCCCCTGATACCTTTCGATAAGCCGGACTGCCAGATCCTGGGCAAGGTCTGCGGACTCTACCGCGACCACGGCTGAGCACCTACTGCAGTTGGAATGGTTTCGCAGAATCTTCTGCGCGCTGTGGATCGTTGAAAATGTAGGAAAAATCTTCTTGCGGATCGATCATGCAGATGGCCGATTTAAAGACAATACGCTGATGACCGTTGGTTCGCAAGATGATGCTATGATGGTCAAATCCAATGATGTGTCCGTATTTGATGCTTTGGTCGACAAAATGAATGGCAACTGGCACACGTTCACGCCGGCATTGATTGAGAAATGCATCCTGGAGTTTAAGATCAAAGCCATGTCTTTCGTGGTTTAACCGGTTCGTAGTTGACGCATTTGAATTCATGGTGCGCCCTCCTTTCTTGTTTCAAGAAGAGCGTACTACAATCTTCATCTGATGAACATGAACTGATTCAGAAATTTCGCGACAATGCGGCTGTTTTTGTTTAGATTTTTGCCTGCTGTTTCATCGATTCAATCATGACCCTTGCTGCTTGTTCGGGACTCAGGTCCTGTAGCCAATGGACTTCTTCCATGTTGCGGAACCAGGTGAGTTGGCGTTTGGCATAGCGTCGGGTGGCCTGAGCAATTTCAGAGATGGCTTCCTGGAGCGTTTTCTGACCCTGTAAATAGGCGATGATCTCTTTGTAGCCAATGGCTTGCCAGGCGGTCGGCAGCTGTAGGCCAGCAGTCGTGGCGAGCAGTTGTCTGACTTCATCCACCAGACCGCTATCGACCATCCACTGGACGCGCTGGTTGATTTTATCATACAAAACCTCTCGCTGATGCGTCAGGCAATAGACAATAAAATTAAAATCCGGACCCTTGAGGCGGGATTGTGCCAGGTGTTCTGTTTTTGGTTTTCCTGTCTGGTGGAAGATTTCCAGGGCCCTGATGATCCGCTTCTGATCCTGTGGCTTGATGGCCTGGGATGCTGCAGGATCGACGCGGCTTAGTTCCAGGTACAAAGATTCGAGTCCCTCTTCCCTCGCCCGCTGGTTCAATGACTCGCGCAAGTGCAGGTCTACCGGGATGTCGACATAGTCGATGCCTTGGGTGAGCGCACTGATGTACTGGCCGGTTCCGCCACAGACAATCGCCAGTTTACCGCGGGACTGGATGTCCCGGATCGCTGCTGTCGCCAATTCTTTGAACTTCGCGACACTGAAGGAGTCCCCGGGTTCGCAGCAGTCAATCAGGTGATGGCGAACCAAAGCCTGTTCCTCAGGTGTGACTTTGGCTGTTCCGATGTCCATGCCACGGTACAATTGCATCGAATCTGCAGACACGATTTCACCATGAAGCTCAAGAGCGACCTGAATGGCCGTGCTCGATTTGCCTGATGCTGTAGGGCCGCAGATGACCAGCACAGTGGGAGATTCGAGCTCAATCATCTCAGACGATCCTTTTGAACTGCTTTTCCAGCTCATAACGGCTGATCCGGATGATGACCGGACGGCCGTGAGGACAATGGTACGGATCCTCCAGTTCACCCAGATCTGACAAAAGCTGTTCCATTTCACGGACATCCAGCTTGTCATGCGCCTTGATGGCAGCTTTGCAGGCCATGGAGTAATACAGCTCATCGATTTGTTCTTCCGAGCGCAATTTGTCCGACATCAGGGTGTCGAGGAGTACACGGATCGCAGCCTGTGGCCTGAGGACAAAACGGCCACTGTCAGGCAGGCTGCGCAGGAGAATGGACTGGTTGCCAAACGCTTCGAATTCAAAGCCCAGCTGCAGGAGGTTTTCCTGCTCAGCCAGAAGGATCGCCTGTTCCCTGGCCGATACTTCGATGGTCTGGGGAATCAGCAACGGCTGGACGGCTGCCGGACCCCGGGCCCGGTGGCGAGCGACCAGCTGCTCAAACAAAATCCGTTCATGAGCAGCATGCTGGTCCAGGAGCAACAGATCCTGCTCATGCTCCAGAACCAGATAGGTGGCAAATAGCTGGCCGATCAGGCGCGCCGAATGCAGGCTGGAGATCGACTTGGGCCGGGAGATTGTCGAGGGTTCCGGCTGGCTCTGTTCCAATTGGTGATCTGTTTTTTCCTGCATGGTTTGAGCGACAACCTGGTCCGGCAAGTCTGACCTGGCAGGTGCATCCTGAATGACGACACCAGACAGATCTGGTCCAGCCGCAACTGGATCTGTCGCATAGCCTGCAGCAGCCGAGGCTGGTTCGTTGACCGGTCGTGGCAAGGACATCTGGACCGGAGCTGGTGCAGGGGCGTGGACAGCACCAGAAAAGGGCGTGCTTTCGACAATGGCACCACCCGACTGCAGGGCGTTCTGGATGCCATGGTAGACGGCCCGGAAGACTGCTTGTTCATCCCAGAAACGGACTTCCATTTTCTGGGGATGGACGTTGACATCGACCAGTGGGGTGGGCAGATCGATTTTCAGGACTGCCAGGGGGTGTTTGCGCTTCATCAGGTGTGTGGCATAGGCTTCGTCGATGGCGGCACTGACTGCGCGTGATTTGACCAACCGGCCATTGACATAGATGCATTGCTGGTTTCTGCTGTTGCGGGCTGCTTCAGGGGTGCCAATATACCCTGAAATTTGGACCGGAGCCATTGTGTAGTCCAGTTGATGGATCGAACTGGCAGCTTCTTTGCCAAAAACTGCAAAAATGGCGCTGCGCAGGTCATTGTTGCCCGGCGTATGGAGCAATTCATTGCCTTGGCTAACGAGCCGAAACGACACATCTGGCCGGGCCAGGGCGATCCGTTCCAGGACATCAGCCACTGCTGCCGCTTCTGAACTGTCTTTCTTCAAGAATTTAAAACGGGCCGGGGTGTTGAAAAAGAGATTTTCGATGACCAGGGTTGTTCCTTCCGGGCAACCTGCCGGTCGTAGAGCGACCAACTCCCCTGCCGTGATTTCGACCGCTGTTCCACTGGCCTGGCCGATAGGACGCGTTTCGAGCCGGACTTTGGCCACAGCAGCGATGCTGGCCAGGGCTTCTCCACGAAAACCCATGGTGGAAAGTTGTTCAAGGTCATCGATCGAGCGGATCTTGCTGGTGGCATGACGGCCAAATGCCAGCTGGGCATCGGTTTCATCCATGCCGCAGCCATTGTCAGTCACCCGGATGGAGCTGATTCCACCTTGGCGAATCTCGACATGGATCACCGAAGCGCCCGCATCGAGGGCATTTTCGACCAGCTCCTTGACCACGGAGGCAGGGCGTTCGACCACCTCACCGGCGGCGATGCTGTTGGCAGTCTGGGTATCCAGGACCGTGATGACACTCATCGACTCTTCCCTCCGCTGGCTTTGGCTTTCTGCTGCAAGTCATAGAGCGTGTTCAAGGCATCCAGCGGGGTCATCTGGCTGATATCAAGCTGGCGCAGCACAGCGAGTAACTCACCGGCACCCTGACCGGCCATCGCTGAGGCAAACAAATCAATCTGGCCATCCATGGGCTTGGCATATCGCCGGACTTTCCCCTTCGTTCGGGCGTCGTTTTCGGTTTCAAGCTGGACCAGCAGTTCCCTGGCCCGCCTGACAACAGGGTCAGGCACCCCGGCAATGCGGGCAACCTCGATGCCATAGCTGTCATCCGATCCACCTTCGCGGATCTGGTGCAGGAAAATGACCTCGCCTTCTGAATCGTCCACTGCTACATGGCAGTTGAACACACCCGGCATGCTCTGGGCCAGATCGGTCAATTCATGGTAATGCGTGGCAAACAAGGTCCGGCAGCCAAGAATTGCTGGATCCGAAATGTGTTCAATGACAGACCAGGCGATGGACAAACCATCATAGGTACTGGTTCCGCGGCCGATTTCGTCGAGAATCAGCAAACTCCGCGCAGAGGCATGCTCCAGGATGGTCGCGACTTCACTCATTTCCACCATGAAGGTCGACTGGCCACCACCCAGGTCATCCGAGGCGCCAACCCTTGTGAAGACTCGGTCGACCAGGCCGATCCGGGCCGACTGGGCCGGGACAAAACTGCCAATCTGGGCCAGAAGGACGATCTGGGCTACCTGGCGCATGTAGGTTGACTTACCGGCCATGTTCGGTCCGGTCAAAATCATCAGGCGGCGGTCGTTCAGGTTCAGTACGGTATCATTGGGGACAAACTGGCTGTCACCAAGCATTTTTTCGACCACAGGATGGCGACCACCGCTGATCAGCAGCTGGTCGGACAGATCGACCTCGGGCCGGCAATAGTGCTGGCGATCTGCCAGTTCAGCCAGCCCGGCCAGACAATCGATGGCGGACAAGGTTTTGGCAGTCTGCTGCAGCCGCGGCAGATGCAGCAAGACCTGGTCCCGGATTTCACAAAACAGTTCGTATTCCAGAGCAGTCGATTTTTGCTCCGCGCCCAGGACCGTGTCTTCCATTTCCTTGAGCTCGCTGGTGATGTAGCGCTCCCCGTTGGCCAAAGTTTGTTTGCGGATGTAGTCATCTGGTACCTGGCTCAGGTTGGATTTGGTTACATCCAGGTAAAAGCCAAACACTTTGTTGTAACCGACCTTGAGGCTGCGGATCCCCGTGCGCTCGCGCTCGCGATTCTCCAGGTCGATGATCCATTGCTTGCCATCGCGGGCGGCCGCGCGCAGTTCGTCCACCTGCTCGCGGAAGCCTTCCTTGATCAGCTGGCCTTCCTTGAGGCTCAAGGGTGGCTCGTCATGGATCGCTGCTGTCAGCAAGGCTTCGATATCAGCCATGGGATCGAGCTTTTCTGTCCAGGAACGGATCGACAGGCTGTCAAGTTCCGAAAGACTCGCCACCAGGCCAGGCAGTTTGGCCAGGGATCGGCGCAAGGCAACCAAGTCGCGGGCATGGGCCGTTTTGAGCGCCAGTTTGCTGCACAGACGTTCCAAGTCGTGCAGGCCGTGCAGACGCTCCCGGATTTCCTGCCGCACCAGATAGGCAGCTTTGAAATCAGCTACGGCATCTTGGCGTGCTTTGATGTCATGGAGACTTAAGAGCGGTTGTTCAACCCAGCGACGCAACAGGCGAGATCCCATGCTGGTCATGGTCCGGTCGATCGCCCACAGGAGGCTGCCTTTGCGTTGTTTGTCACGCAAGGTCTCAGTCAGTTCCAAGTTGCGCCGGGCATTGGCGTCCAGGGTCATGAAATCGGCGGTCTGATAGGGTTCGATCCGGGCAATGTGGCCAGGGGCCTGGTGCTGGGTTTCCTTGAGGTAATGGATCAGGACAGCTGAAGCCCTGGCCCAGAGCGCATGTTCATCTGCCTGGGGCAGGATTTCGTGCATGAATTCGGGCAGAAACTCATTATCAGGACGACAGGACATCGTTACGCCAGAACGAATAATGGATTGGATTGAAGCCGCAGTTTCCGTAAAAAGACTGTTGTGGACAATTTCAGCTGGGTTCAACCGAGCCAGTTCATCAGCCAGCTTGGCTGTGGTTTGGCCGACGACCAGCTGGGTGGTTTCAAACAAGCCCGTTGATAAGTCACAGGCTGCCAGACCGAAATACTGGTTGAGCTGATAGACAGCGACGATGTAATTGTTGCGTTTTTCATCCAGTGCGGATGGCTCGAGAACAGTTCCGGGTGTGACCACCCGGATGACTTCCCGTCGTACGATCCCTTTGGCCAGGGCCGGGTCTTCCACTTGTTCGCAGATCGCCACTTTATAACCCCGGCTGACCAAACGGTTGATGTAGTTTTCTGCCGCATGGTAGGGCACGCCACACATCGGAGCTCGCTCACTCTGGCCACAATCCCGCCCGGTCAAGGCCAGCTCCAGTTCACGGGCTGCTGTCACAGCGTCGTCGAAGAACAGCTCGTAAAAATCACCCAGACGGAAAAACAACAGGCAATCTGGCCAGGCTTGTTTCTGGTCGAGATACTGCTGCATCATCGGTGTGATGCGTGTCAGATCAATGTCGGCGTAGGTCAACCCCACGGTATCAAGCACTCCCATTGTCCTTCGAGGGAGAAGGTCTTGGCCCGCGTGATCCGCACCTGGCCAATCTGGCCTTCCAGGCGAGCTGGATCAACCGAGCCATCCGGATGGCAGAGTCCAGCCGGAAAGGGATAGTCGTCCGGCAACCGGAAATTAACCAGGCGATTGTGGGCGGTACGGCCACTGAAGACCAATGGATCATTCTCACTGCGTCCTTCGATCAGGATCTCCTGAAGCTCACCTTCCACAGCCTGGTTACTGGCCAGGCTGTGCTCATTCTGCAGCGCGGTCAGGCGGGAAAACCGGTCGCGCAGGGTCTTGTCATCGATCTGTTCCGGATAATCTGCAGCCGGCGTCCCCGTTCGCCGACTGTACTGGAACGTAAAAGCGGCATCAAACCGGACCAGTTCCATGGTTTTGAGCGTCTGGACGAAGTCTTCTTCAGTTTCGCCAGGAAATCCGACGATCAAGTCGGTCGAAATCGTCAGGCCGGGGCGAAGGGATCTGGCTTTCTGGGCGATTGCGATAAAATCAGCCTGAGTATAATGCCGGTTCATGGCGCGAAGGATCCGGTCACTGCCTGATTGCAGGGGCAAATGGATGTGTGGTTCGATCGCAGGATAAAGGGCGATCGTGTCCAGGAGCTTGGACGATAAATCTTTCGGGTGCGAAGTCATGAAACGGATCCGGTAGATGCCCGGGATCTGAGCGACTTGTGCCAGAAGATCGGAAAAATCGGGTTGTCCGGGATCTTTTATTTGCAGGTCCAGTCCATAGGAATTGACATTCTGGCCCAGGAGCATGATTTCCTTGTAGCCTTCCGTCACCAGGTCCCTGATTTCCAAAAGGATGTCAGGCATCAGCCGGCTGCGTTCCCGGCCCCGGGTGTAGGGGACAATGCAATAGGTGCAGAAATTGTTGCAGCCGTGCATGATTGTGACCAATGCCCGGTGTTTTCTGGCCCGATGGATGGGCAGGCCCTCGACCAGTGTGTCATCTTCTCCTACTTCATAGACGCGGCGCGTGTCGGTCAGGCGATGATACAACAACTCCGGCAGGCGGTAGATGTCCTGGGGGCCGAAAACGAGGTCGACAAAAGGATAGCTCTGGCGAATCTTGGCCACCGCTTCTCCTTGCGTCATCAGGCACCCTGCCAGACCAATGATCAGGTCTGGTCGATCGCGCCGGATGTTCTTGACGATACCAAGATGGCCGAAAAAGCGGTCGTCGGCATTTTCGCGCACACTACAGGTGTTCAGCAGGATCAGGTCTGCCTCCCGCGGTGTGGCAACCGCCTGGTAGCCCATTTCATCCAGCAGGCCAGCCATGCGTTCGCTGTCGTTTTCATTCTGCTGGCAGCCAAAGGTGATGATGTGATATCCCAGAGTCCGGTTCAAAAGCTGGGCCCGTTCCTGGCAGGCCTTTTGCACCCAGCGGCTGTACTGGGCTTGCTGTTTCAATTCTTGCTCGGTGATGGTTCGGATTGACAATGCTGTATACCTCTTCAGGCCAAATCGGCGATGGTCAGGACCAGTTCACGTGAATCTTGCCAACCCAGGCAAGGATCGGTGATGGACTTGCCGAATACGCCGCCGCCGATGGACTGGCTGCCTTCTTCGATGTAGCTTTCGATCATCAGGCCTTTGACCAGGCTTCTGATTTCGGGTGACAGGCGTCTGCTGTGCAACACTTCTTTGGCGATGCGGGGCTGTTCTTTGAAGCGTTTGTTGGAATTGGAGTGGTTGGTGTCGATCAAACAGGCTGGATTGGCCAGTTCACGCTGGCTGTACATCTTCGCCAGCATCTGGAGATCTTCATAATGGTAGTTGGGGATCGAGCGGCCGGAATGGTCGACGGCACCGCGCAGGATGGCATGGGCCAGGGGATTGCCGCTGGTGCGGACCTGGTAGCCCTGGTAGGCAAAGACATGCCCATGCTGGGCGGCGTAGATCCCATTGAGCATGACGCTCAAGTCACCACTGGTCGGGTTTTTCATGCCGGCAGGCATATCGATGCCGCTGACCGTCAGGCGGTGCTGCTGGTTTTCGACCGACCGGGCACCAATGGCTACATAAGACAACAGGTCAGCCAGGTAGGTATGGTTTTCCGGGTAGAGCATTTCATCTGCTGCCGACAGGCCCGTCTGCTCGATCGCGTGCAAATGCAGGCGGCGCAGGGCAATCAGGCCACCCACCATGTCGGGCTCGCGTTCCGGGTCTGGCTGGTGGGAAATGCCTTTATAACCCTCTCCTGTTGTGCGCGGTTTGTTGGTGTAGATGCGCGGCACGAGCACGAGACGGTCGGCAACCTCCTCTTGCAACACGGACAAGCGGTGGCAATATTCCAGAACGGGTTCTTCGGAATCTGCCGAGCAAGGACCGATGATCAACAGGAATTTGTCTGACTGGCCGGTCAGGATGTCCTGGATCTCCTGGTCGCGCCGGGCTTTGATCGCCAGTACGCTTTCCGTGGCAGGGAACTGGCGGATGATTTCTTCGGAACTAGGGATGCGGGTGATGTATTCAAAACCCATGGGTTCTTCTCCTCTTTTCTTCATGTCGGTTTTACAGCGGCAACATCCGGTATGAAATCATAGACACGGTTCATAAGGTCTTCCCGCTGGATCATTTTATTCAATTCTCTCGGATTGGTATAGGATAAGATCAGGATATCGGCTTCGCTGTCATCCTGATCCGTACTTTTAATCTTCAGAAACAAAAGGCGCGAATGACTCAGAGACGCATATCCACGGCGGATCTTCTCCCGCACCAGGGATAAAAGTCTGGAACTGCCTCCTGACAGCGCTTTGAGGATCTCCCGGTCCGGGAGGGAATGGATCTGGTCCGCTGTCATGATCACGATCTTGTCAATCTGGTTGCGGGAGCATTGCCAGAGGTCATGATCGGTTTCAAACCGGATGTAATCCGGAGTGAGGAAAAGATTGACCGGCGTCGGGATCGGAAACGGCAAGCCGCCCAAGTGGCGGACCCGGCTGGCACTGGTTGCACCAAGTTCGTGGCTTCTCAGAATCATTCGGTGATGATCCTGATGGCGGCGGAAATTGATGGCAAACAAGGCAATCCCGCTGCCAATGACAAGAGCAGCTGCCTCGGCAGGTGTCAACGAACCTGTCATAGCCAGTAGCAGACTGCTGATGATCAAGACCAGGATCAGGCCTGTCAAATCGGTACACCTTCCTCATCTTTTGGATCAAACGATTGTATCACAACTTTCCAGTTGCTCCCAGAACTTCTGTGACTGATTTGAACAGAGTCCAGGGTTCCTGATCAGGGGGTGGCAGCTGAAAGATCAGCCGTTGCTGGCTCAGAGGATGCAGAAACGAAACTTGAGCAGCTTGCAGCGCAATCTGTCCTGGTTTGGCTTCAAGGAACTGGCTTCCGTATTTGCCATCGTTGATGATGGGACACCCGAGATGGGACAGCTGGACACGGATCTGATGATGCCGTCCGGTCATCAATTCGACGGTCAACCAGGCAAGATCTTGCCCTTGCCAGGTGATCCGGCCAGCAACCTGGAAGGATAAGCGGGCTGTTTTCTTGTCTTTGACAGGATCCTGGGCGGCAACGACCCGGCTGGTGTTTTGACCTGGCAGCTTGACCAGATCGTTGACCAGCTGGCCGCTTGGCTGCTGAGGCGCGGGGCTGACCAGCGCCCGGTAGACTTTCCGGAATTCACCCCTGGCCATCTGGCGCGTCAAAGCGGTCTGGGCTGCGGCCGTTTTGGCCAGGACAACAAGACCTGCGACCGGTCTGTCCAGGCGGTGGACCAGGAAAAGGGGGTCACGGGGGTGGCTTTCCTGGAGCTGGTCCAGCACATTGTCCGAGCCTGCCTTGTCAGGCTGTACGGCCAGACCCGCTGGCTTGGCAACAACCAAGATGGTTTCATCTTCAAAAACCACAGGCACGGGCAATTGGGCCGGCGATGAGCGCTTCTGTCTGACTGGGGACCGCGGCTGATCCCAGAAGCTGGCATCAAATGAAAGTGAACCTGGCATCATTCGATCCTTCAGGCGAGCAAATACCGCTGCAAGGCCCGGCGTTTAGCCTGGGCTCCGGGCAACAGTTGTTCCAGCTGGCGATGAAAACGCGGGCTGTGGTCAAAATGGATCAGATGGCACAACTCATGGACGACGATGTATTCGAGCAGATCATCAGGCAAGAGTCCTGCACAAAGATTGATGGATATGACACCGCTTTTGCTGCAACTCCCCCAGCGTCTTTTCTGGCGCCGGATGATCAGTTGTGCGGGTGCCAGACGGGGAAAGCGCTGGATGACATCCATGGCCTTCTGTCTGGTCTGGTGGCGCAAGGCAGCGATCTGGTCTGCACCTAGAGGAATCTGGACTGGAATCAGGCGGCTGTTTTCCGTCATTTTGCGCTTGATCCAGGCTTCCTTTTCCTGGATGAAACGCTGGATGTCAGCCAGCGGCATTTTCAGGCCACAGCGCACTTCCAGCTGGTTATCAGGGTGCAGCACCAGGGCCATGGTCTTGCGCCGGCTGCGGATGACCGTATAGGGTATGGCGATCTCAGGCAAAAGGTCAGGCTTGGCCATAACCTTGGTCGAGGCATCTCTGGGCTCGTTCGGCAGCTTTGCCCCCCAGCTTGATTTGTTCAGCCAGGAAATCCGGATGTTCGGACAAAAACCGGACCATGTACTGGTGCGGGTCCTGAATGAAACGAATGACCTGATCCGTCTGTTCCTGTGACAACAGTCCAACCGAGGTGGCCTGTTCAAACAAATCCAGATCGATTTTTGCCAGGGCGGTCAACTCAACGCCTGCCTGTTGGAGAATTTCCCGGCCCCCCTGGTCACGGTCGACCACGACCGCTGTGTCCGAGATGGATCCACCCAGACGGGCGATGGCAGGCAGCCAGGCTCTCGTATAGCTGGATGCCTCGGTCACCAGGTCAGCAACATGCAGGAATGTCTGTCCCTTCAGGTCATTGTCAGACAATTCGCGCACGGCCTGGAAATTCTGGTCGCTCCAGTAAGCCCTGCCATCCTTGAGAATGGCGACATGAGGTTTGCCAGTCCGTGCGGCCACCGGAATGGAAAAGAAGTAATCCCGCCTTTCACCACCGGATACAACATCAAAATCGAGGGTGGAAACGGCATCGACCATCTGGTCGATGACTGCTTTGAAAACAGGCTGCTGCTGGTAATGCTCCAGAATCACTGCGGCGAGCATGCCCGGTAATTCAAGAGGTGTCTGAACAGCCTGCTCGATCAGGGTCAGGAGCTGGTTGGCCTGGGCTTCACTGCCATACAGGAAATGGGTGTTGATGTAATAGGGCCCAAGGGTGCCGGACGTATACCAGAATGGCTGGTCAGCCGGACTGACCCGGACGGCCATGGTATCGAACAATGCTTTGATGATCGATTGATCTTGTTCCACGGAATAATTCCTCCAAAAAGTCCTGATGCAAACAGGATATCATGACCAGGGTTGCAGCAGACCTGTGTATTGGCTCAATTGATCCATCTTTTCCGAGCGGGCGATTGATTCCATCTCTATAATGACATCATGACAGGCTGTCGGCTTGATGAGATTGGCAGTTCCGACTTGGACTGCAGCGGCTCCAGCGAGCATGAATTCGATCGCATCCTCCCCGTTCATGATCCCACCCATGCCGATGACCGGGATCCGGACGGCCCGGTAGACATCCCAGACCATACGCAAGGCGACGGGCTTGACAGCAGGGCCAGACAAACCGCCGGTATTGTTACGCAAAACCGGACGGCGCGCCTTGCGGTCGATGGACAGTCCCAGCAGTGTATTGATCAGACTGACTGCATCAGCGCCAGCGGCTTCAGCAGCCAGGGCCATGTCTGCGATGCTGGTGACATTGGGTGTAAGTTTAACCCAGAGCGGTTTGTGGGTCTTGGACCGGACCGCGCGGACCACTTCTTCGATCATGGGAGCTGAACTGCCGAAAGCCATGCAGCCTTTGCTGACATTGGGACAGGACAGGTTCAATTCGATCCCGTCCACATTGGTGGCATCAAGCTGTTCAGCCATGGCAACGTTTTCTTCCAGCGAATGGCCGGCAATATTGGCCACGATCGTGGTGCCGAGACTTTTCATGAAAGGAAGCTCGGTGGAGATGAACGCCTGGAGCCCTGGATTTTGCAAGCCGACACTGTTCAACAAGCCGCCTGACGTTTCGGCCACCCTGGGAGGATCATTGCCCAGGCGAGGATTCAAGGTCAAGCCCTTGGAGCTGATCGCCCCCAGTTCAGACAGGTCGTTCCACTGCTGCATTTCCCGGCCGAAACCGAAGGTTCCGGAGGCAGCAATGACCGGATTTTTCAGAGTCAGAGCCCCAATCTTGACAGCCAGGTTCACCATACGACAGCCTCCGCCGGAAAGACCGGTCCTTCGACACAGCATCGCTGATGACTGATCTCCCCTGTTGCTTGTTCCTTGATTTTGCAGACACAGACGAGACAGATGCCGATGCCACAGCCCATGCGCTCCTCGAGGGAGACCTGGCAAGGCAAACCAGCCCGGGCTGCCCGTTCAGCCACCGCCTGCATCATGATTTTCGGACCACAGGTCAGGATGACTGTCCCTTCCACTGGACCGAGATCCGCCAGGACTTTATCCAGCGCCATGGCTGCGTGGCCTTCTATATCCATGCCGCCGGTGTCCGAGGCAAAAATGGATTGGCTGGCAACGTGGCGGAATTCATCGACGAGGATGGCGTCTTGAGGGCTGCGGTAACCGCAGACCGCCACCGTTTCGACACCAGCTGCCTGGCAATGCTCCTGGACAAAATACAGTGGGAATACGCCTGTTCCGCCACCGACCGTGATGACCCGGCGGTAGCCATCCAGATCAAAACCATGGCCCAAGGGGCCCAGGACTGACACGACAGCACCCGGTTTAAAATCCTTGAATTCCTGTGTCCCTTTTCCTTTGACCTGGATGCCGATCTGGAACGTACCGTTGATCCGGTCGACCGCCATGACGCCAAAGGGCCGGCGCAGGAACTGCTGGCAAGACACATTGACAAACTGGCCTGGCTGGGCAGTCCGGCTGATGGCCTCCCCCTGTAGCGTCCATATGAAAAATTGGTCGTTCAGAGTCTTGTTTTCGAGGACGGTGCACGCCCATTCGATCTGCTGCATACCAATATCCTCTTACTTTTTCAGCATGTCATTTTGCATGGGCATTTCATTTAAAGGCAAAATGTTTTCCCGGGTTGCAGCTACAATATCAGCAAAAACCTGGATCTCATAGGGCTTGAGGTCGGCAGGCGTCATTTCTCGCTCCAGGCATTCTACTACAGCCACCAGGGTGTCCAAGGAGGTGATGGTTGCAATCCCGTGCTCAATCGCGTGGCGGCGCAGACGGAATCCTTCACGGTCATCATTGGAAGTCGAGTTCTCCGTGTTGATCAGCAACTTGACCGTTCCCTGGTCGATCATGTCAACGGTGGACGGATGACCTTCGAGAGCCCGGCGCGAGATGCTGCAGGGAATGCCGTATTTGTTGAGGTAATTGGCGGTGCCACCGGTGCCATAGAGTTCATAGCCCAGGTTGTTGAGGCGGCTGGCCAGTGGAACAAGATCCGGTTTGTCACTGTCCCTGACTGTCATCAGGATACCGGCACCTTTGGGCGGGAATTTGAAATTGGAAGCAAGGATCGCCTTGTACATGGCTTCACTGTACGTTGTAGACAGGCCAAGAACCTCGCCGGTGCTTTTCATTTCCGGGCCGAGGCTGGTGTCGACATCATGCAGTTTTTCAAAGGAGAAAACGGGAGCCTTGATGGCATAGACCGCAGGGTAGCGGGCGAAGAGTCCTGTGCCGTATTCAAAGTCCTTCAAGCGCGCTCCCATCATGACGCGTGTCGCCAGATCGACAATCGGGATGCCAGTGACTTTGCTGATGTAGGGCACGGTCCGTGACGAACGCGGATTGACCTCGATCACGTAGACCTCATCATTATACAGGATGAACTGGATGTTGATCAGGCCGATGACCTTGATGGCCCGGGCCAGTTTTCGTGTATGATCGACCAGAATATCGCGGATCCGCTCCGAGATGTAGGCCGGGAAGATCGAAATCGAGTCGCCCGAGTGGACGCCAGCGCGCTCGAGGTGCTCCATGATCCCAGGAATCAAAATGTCTTCGCCATCAGAAACCGCATCGACTTCGAGCTCGACACCCATCAAGTACTTGTCGACCAGGATCGGGTTTTCCTGTTCGACCAGGTTGATAATCCGCATGTATTCGATCATGTCCGTATCATTGTGGACGATGGCCATGCCCTGGCCGCCCAGGACATAGGAGGGCCGGACGAGAACGGGATAACCGAGGCTGGCAGCAGCAGCGAGCGCTTCATCAGCGGTGCGGACCGTCGTGCCACTCGGGCGCTTGATCTCGCATTCCTCCAGGATGGCGTCGAAGCGCTGGCGGTCTTCCGCTGCATCGACCCCATCGGCGGAGGTGCCGAAAATCGGCAGGCCCATCTCGGTCACTGCCTTGATCAGCTTGATGGCTGTCTGGCCGCCAAACTGGCAAATCGCTCCATCTGGTTTTTCATTTTCAATGATCGCGCGCACATCGTCCGGTGTCAGAGGTTCGAAATAAAGCCGGTCAGAGGTATCGAAATCGGTCGAAACAGTCTCTGGATTGTTGTTGGCGATGATCGCTTCATAGCCCAGTTCGCGCAAAGCCCAGACAGAATGGACCGAGCAGTAGTCAAACTCGATCCCCTGGCCGATCCGGATCGGGCCGGAACCAAGCACGAGGACTTTCTTGCGTTCGGTGCGGATGGCTTCGTTCTTCATATCGAAGGTTGAGTAGAAATACGGCGTCACGGCGTCATACTCGCCGGCACAGGTATCAACCATTTTATAGGTATGGACCAGGCCCAGGTCCTTGCGGCGCTGGCGGATCCTGTCAGCCGGAATCCCGCTCAGCTTGGCAATCCAGGAGTCGGTGAAGGCCATACGGACTGCCCTGGTCAGCAGAGCATCATCGATGGTTTTCATCCCATTGATGGCTGTTTCGACCGCGACCAGGCTGGACAGTTTTTTGAGGAAGAATTTGTCGATCCAGGTCCGATCATAGATCTCATCGAGCGAAAAACCACGCCGGATGCCTTCCGCAACCGCAAACAGGCGCATATCATCGGCCTGGATCATGCGCGGCCAGAGATCATGGTCAGACAGCTCCATCATCAGCGGCAACCTCAGCCCATAAAGCCCCAGCTCGAGGGAGCGGATGGCTTTCATCAGGGACGCTTCAAAGGTATTGGCGATCGCCATGACCTCGCCGGTCGCCTTCATCTGAGTGCCCAGGGTACGCCGCGCTTTGATAAATTTGTCAAATGGCCATTTCGGGATCTTGGTGACAATGTAGTCGACCGCGGGTTCAAAGCTGGCCTTCGTGGTACCGGTGACTTCGTTGGGAATTTCATCGAGCGCATAACCGACTGCGATACGTGAGGCAACCTTGGCAATCGGATACCCGGTGGCCTTGGATGCCAGGGCCGAACTGCGCGACAAACGGGGATTGACTTCGATGACGGCATAGTCGACCTGGGTCGGATGCTGGGCGAACTGGACATTGCAGCCACCGACAATCCCCAGCTCGGTGACGATTTTCAAAGCCGCGGTGCGCAGCTTCTGGTATTCGAGATCGGTCAAAGTCTGGGCCGGCGCCACAACAATCGAGTCACCGGTATGGACGCCAACGGGGTCGAAGTTTTCCATGCTGCAGATGGTGATGGCATTGCCCTTGGCATCACGGACCGCTTCAAATTCGATTTCCTTCCAGCCAGCGATGCTGCGTTCAATCAAGACCTGGTGCACCCGGCTGGCATTGAGGCCGGACACGGCAAACTGGCGCAGCGCTTTTTCGTCAGCTGCGATGCCGCCACCCGTTCCACCCAGGGTGAAAGCAGGCCGGACAATGACCGGATAGCCGATCTCCTCAGCCAAACGCAAGCATTCTTCGAGATTGTTGGCGGTACCGGACGGGATGCACGGTTCGTTGATCCGCAGCATCGCGGCACGGAATTCCTCGCGGTCTTCACCCATCCGGATCCCTGCAGCTGGTGTGCCCAGCATGGCAATGTTGTGCTGATCCAAAAATCCGGATTCGGACAATTCCATCGCAAAATTCAAACCGGTCTGGCCGCCGAGGGTGGCCAGCAAGCCGTCAACCTTCTCATCCAGCATGATCCTCTGGATGACATCGATTTGCAGCGGCTCCAGATAGACTTTGTCAGCCATATTGGTGTCGGTCATGATCGTCGCAGGGTTGCTGTTGACCAGGACGACTTCGTACCCTTCAGCTTTCAAGGCGCGGCAGGCTTGGGTCCCTGCATAATCAAACTCGGCAGCCTGGCCGATGACAATCGGTCCAGAGCCGATGACCATGATTTTATGAATGTCCGTGCGTTTGGGCATGTTGATCTCCTTTCAGGAAAAGAGCAAGAATCTGTATAATTATACGTTTCTGTTTATAATTATTCAATCGCCCGGCCAGCTCTTTTTAAGGCACTGCGCAAATCGTCACGCATGGCGAGCGCCTCCTTTCGCGTGGCTGAGGCAAACGCCTCTGCTGAAAGTCCATACTTTTTATGGGCCAGCATCAAGCTGCGCGAGGCGTTGACAATGGCACCCTGGCCATCTGGACCAAAGCTGGCGACCGCGTCTTCTGCTGTCGCGCCCTGGGCACCGTAGCCAGGTACCAGGATCAGGCTGTGGGGCATGATCTGGCGCAGTTTTTCTGCCTGGCGCGGCCAGGTGGCGCCGACAACAGCACCGACCGACGAATAGCCGGACTGGCCAATCAGGTCCTGGCCCCACTCAGCGACCTTTCCAGCCATTGCTTCATAGACAGTCCGGCCATCATCCAGGACCAGATCCTGGAGATCACCAGCAGAAGGGTTTGAAGTCCGGACCAGGATATAGACGCCCTGGCCGCCCTTCTGGCATTGGTCGAGGAAGGGCTTGATGCCATCGATCCCGAGATATCCATTCAAGGTGATGCAATCTGCTCCGATGAAAGACTGGCTGATGGATTCTCCGAGGCTGGTCTGGCCCAGAATGGCCCGGGAGTATGCCTCGGCGGTGCTGCCGATGTCATTGCGTTTGGCATCGGCGATAACCAGCAGGCCTTTCGACTGGGCGTAGGTGATGGTTCTCTGCAGAGCTGCAAGCCCTGGCACGCCATACTGTTCGTAATAGGCAAATTGAGGTTTGACAGCAGGGATCAGATCAGACACGGCATCGATCAGCTGCTGGTTGAACCAGAACAAGGCCAGTCCTGCAGCTTCAGCTGGGTCAGTCGATTCCAACGCAGCCTGGTGACGAATGGTCGCCGGGACATAGTCGAGCATCGGGTCGAGACCCATGACGGTCGGATTGCCCGTTTCTTTGATTTTCCGAGTCAGCCGATCGGCAAAATTCACCATGGGAAGACCACCTTTCCATCGCAGAGCGTCATCTTGACCTGACCGCGCAGCATCCAGCCATGGTACGGGGTGTTCCGGGCCTTGCTGGCGGAAGCATTCTTATCAAACATAAAGGGCTTTTCCAGTTCGACCAGAGCGATATCGGCCGGATAGCCCGGTTCGAGACGGCCCATTCTCTGGTGCAGAAGTTCTGCAGGCCGGGTTGACATTTTTGCCACCAGCTCGGGCAGTGTCAGATGGCCGGGCAGGACCAGATAGGTGTAGCCAAGGGCAAAAGAGGATTCGAAGCCGATGATGCCGTTATTGGCCAGACCAAATTCAATCTGCTTTTCATCTGCATGGTGCGGCGCATGATCGGTGCCAATCATGTCGATCGTGCCGTCCCTGAGTCCGGCGATGATGGCATCCACGTCTTTTTGTGTCCGCAAGGGGGGATTCATCTTGGCGCTGGTGTTGAAATCACGGCACGCTTCCTCGGTCAGGGTGAAATAGTGTGGGCAGGTCTCACAAGTCACCTTCACGCCGCGGGCCTTGGCCTGGCGGACCAGTTCGATCGAGCCGGCTGTGCTCAGATGGGCCAGATGGACCGGCAGACCGACATATTCGGCAACCAGAATATCCCTGGCTACCATGATCTCCTCGGCAATGGTCGGGATACCCCGCAGACCGAGCTCGAGACTGACCAACCCTTCATTCATGTGGCCACCTTCTGCCAATGAGGGTTCTTCACAGTGGGAAATCACGGTTAGATCAAACTGGGCGGCATACTGGATGGCCTTTTTCATCAGGTCGGCCGTCAGGACCGGTTTGCCATCATCCGAAATGGCGACAATGCCAGCCTCGGCCATCAGACCGATCTCGGCCAGTTCCTTGCCATCCTGGTTCTTGCTCACCGCGCCGACTGGCAGAACTTTGCAGGCACCTTCACGCTGGGCCTTGTCTCTGATGTAGCGCACAATCGCCGGATTGTCGGTGACCGGCTTGGTATTGGGCATGCAGGCAACGGCTGTGATGCCTCCCCGGACAGCCGCCCGGGTTCCGCTGACGATGTCTTCACGGTATTCAAATCCGGGGTCACGCAGATGGGTGTGCGGATCGACCAGCCCAGGCAGCACAGCCAGCCCCGTCGCATCGATGACCTGGTCCGGATCACCGCTCATCGCTTCGACGATGACACCATTTTCAATCAGGATGTCCTGTTTAATTTCTTTCAAACCGACCGGATCGACGACATGTCCGCCGGATATTTTAATTTTCATCAGCCATTCCTCCTGGCAGAAAGTAGATACAGGATCGCCATGCGCACGGCGACGCCATTGGTCACTTGTTCGTTGATCACCGACTGCGAACCATCATAGACGCTGGTGGGCATTTCCACGCCATGGTTACACGGGCCAGGGTGCATCAGGATCGCATCTGGTTTGGCCAGTTGCAGAGTCTTGTCATCGATGGCAAAGAAGCGGGCATATTCGCGGATCGATGGGTACAAGGCTTTCTGCTGACGTTCCAGCTGGACTCTGAGCCCCATGACAACATCGGCGCCCCGCACAGCATCCTGCACTGTCGGGCAGACGATCGCCGGTGTCTTGTCGAGGTCTTTCGGCAGCATGGTGCTGGGGGCCGCCATGCGGACCTTGGCGCCCATTTTCTCGAGGGCCCACAGGTTGCTCCGGGCTACCCGGCTGTGCAGCAGGTCGCCGACAATTGCCACCTCCAGACCCTGGAGGCTGCCTTTGTGCTGGCGCATCGTGAACAGGTCCAGCAGCGCCTGGGTTGGATGTTCATTCATGCCATCGCCGGCATTGACCACGGAAGCCTTGACCAGCGGGGCGATCATATGCGGTGCGCCGGACTGGCTGTGGCGCATGATCAGGATGTCGGTGGCCATGACGTCGATCGTCCGGGCGGTATCGACCAGAGATTCACCTTTGTTGATGCTGCTGCCAGATGATGAAATATTGGCCGAGGACGCACCCATGAATTTGGACGCCATCTCAAAGGAGAGGCGCGTCCGGGTGCTGTTCTCATAGAACAGCGTCACGACTGACTTGCCCTGGAGATGAGCTGTTTTCTTGCTGCTGGCCGACAGGACGTGTTTCATGGTTTCAGCGGTGTCAAGGATCAGGTTGATTTCCTCTGCTGAGAGTTCCTTGATACCAAGCAAATCTTTGGATCGCAGTTGCATCCGCTCATTCCCCCTTCGTTTTATCGTCCAGAACGACCAGGTCTTCACCATCGATTTCTGCGACATGGACATGGACAACTTCTGAACTAGATGTAGGCACATTTTTACCGACATAATCCGCCCGGATCGGCAATTCGCGATGGCCGCGGTCGATCAGGATGGCCAGCTGGATGCACTGCGGCCGGTCAACATCGAATAAAGCTTCGATCGCAGCCCGGGTGGTCCGGCCGGTGAACAGGACGTCATCCACCAGGACGAGTTTCTTATCGTGGATGGCAAAGGGCATCGAGGTGCCCTTGATGACCGGGTGTTCCGAGAGCATGCTCAGGTCATCACGGTAAAAGGTGATGTCCAGGATGCCGACCGGTACGGTCTGGCCTTCGATCTGTTCGATCTTGCGGGCAATCCGCTCCGCCAGCGGCACGCCGCGGCGCTGGATGCCAATCAGGCAGACATTTTCCAGGCCCTTGTTGCGTTCGAGGATTTCATGGGCGATCCGGGTCAGGGCCCGGTCGATTGCAGCGCTGTCCATCAGGACTGCTTTGTATGCCATGGGTGCTCCTTGCTGGACTGTCATGAGTCCCTGGAATCTGATGGCAAAAAAATAGCCATCTGTCGCTGCAAGACAGGTGGCTGCAAAAATCGTATCCCAAAAGCCTGGATGTGGACGCCTGGATGTGATGGGAGGACTGTTGTTAACCTTTGAAGTCTCACAGGACTGCGTTAAAGGTAGCTGTTTGTAAGAGAATAACTGAACAACTCACAGAAAGCAAGCCCCGGTCGATTGACAGGATCCGGGAAGCTTGCTAAGATTGACCAGGAAGTTCAAAAGCGCCCGGGGATGTGGCGGAACTGGCAGACGCAGCAGACTCAAAATCTGCCGATTGAGAGATCGTAAGGGTTCGATTCCCTTCATCCCCACCAGACAAAAAGACCTTGGAACCAGAGAAATGGTTCCAAGGTCTTTTTTCGCTTGGATCGCGCTTCGTTGATGTCACATCCAAGAAATCAGGAACGGCCTTTGATTCTCGCCACTAAATCTTTTTTCTCAAGACCCTGTTGCCTTGCCAGAGCCGAAAGGGTTCCTGTCGGAATTTCATCATGATCCTTGTGATAGTGAAACGTGACCACTCTGGGTGAACCGTCAAAAATGCCAAGATACAGCGTTTGATGCTTGCCTTTGGCAGAAAAATGATGCTTCTGCAGGAATCTCAGAAACTCACCCTGGCATACTGAATCAGGCAATCCTCAGGACCTCCCTGACTCGATTCCGATCTCCTTCGCTCAATATAATCAGGCTGATCACAAGCTGTTGCAAACCATTGAAAATACCTGAAAACACATCGGCGTGATCCAGATAGTCCTGGGCAAATTGTATCGATCCGTCTACCAATCGTTCAACGGCCTCATCAATGGTCTTGCCTTCGCCAACCAATTGCGGTACGAGTTCATTATAGATCGTATAGATTCCCAGCTTTTTGTCGAATTCAGTCACGTTTTTCACCTCAAGGGCCTGGAACATGCTCTCAAACATTTTCTCACTGATCAGATACATTGAATCCTGAGTTGATTTGTTGAGCAATTCACTCACCAGACCATTTCGCGCATTGGCCTGGATTTCCCTGATTTTACTCCTGGTTTCATGTACAGCATAAACTAAACTCATATCATCACCTTCACTTCAATTATATACAAGATGGACACCTTGTACAAGCTAATGATCTCAGTGGAAATACTGCGTCGATTTTCGTCGATTTTCTGCAAAAATTTCATGCTTGACAAGACAAGCCCCCTTTCTCTATAATCTCCCTTGTTGCTGAGGCAAGGTGCCGCGCAAGGCAAATGGGCCATTAGCTCAGTTGGTCAGAGCAGCCGGCTCATAACCGGTCGGTCCGGGGTTCAAGTCCCTGATGGCCCACCACCTCGCATAACAACTTCACATGGGGGAATTCCCGAGCGGCCAAAGGGGGCAGACTGTAAATCTGTTGTCACCGACTTCGGTGGTTCGAATCCACCTTCCCCCACCACAAAAAGAACCATCCAGCTGGATGGTTCTTTTTTATCCCATATTTTTCAAGCGGTTTCCAGCAGGTCTGCCCTTTCCTGGTCACAGGCCAGGGGCGCCGCTGTCCACAGTACTCATTCCAGCCCATTGACCAGATTCTTGAACAGATTGCCCCGTTCTTCGAAATGGCGGAACTTGTCAAAACTGGTCCCAGCTGGTGAAAGAACGACGATTTCCCCTGGCTCAGCCAGTGACCGGGCCAAGACCACAGCCTCTTCATAGGAATCAACCCGATGGATAGCCAGTTTATCGGGATCGACTTTGGCCATAGGCGCTTCCAGCATCAGGTTATGATGGATCAGATCTGAATTGTCGCCACAGAGGATGATCTTGCTGGACACTTTCGCAATCGACTCGCCCAGGCCGGAATAATCACATTTCTTGTCCTTGCCACCCGTGATCAGGACCACTTTTTCCTTGCGGTCCCAAAGGGCTTGCAGGGCAGCTTTGGTCCGGGTCGGGCTGGTGTCGATCGAACTGTTGTAATAGCGCACTCCATCGAGTTCACGCACCAGCTCGAGCCGGTGTTCCACGCCACCAAAACGGGTCGCCACGGCCGCCACGTGCTCTGGCTGGACATAGCCCAGGGTGGCTGCTGTAGCCGCCAGATAATTTTCGATGTTGTGCTTGCCCGGGATCACAATGTCTTTGGTTGCGACGACCGGAATGTCCTTGCTTTCTCTCCTGATGCAGATCAAGCCGTCGACGACAACCACGCCCGTCACCAGGCTTGGATTTTTGCGGGCAAACAGGACCATTTCACCCCGGGCTTCAGGAATCATCGACCGAGTGACATAGTTTTCACTGTTTAGAACCAGACGCCCCATGAAGGACTGGTACAGGTAGATGTTTTTCTTGGCATCGATGTACTCCTGGTAGTCTTTATGGACATCGAGATGATTGGGGGTGATATTGGTCACAACCGCCACATCCGGACTCTGGCGCATGCTGGAGAGCTGGAAGCTCGATAATTCAAGTACTACCATGTCTTCTGGCTGGACGTGGTCGATCCGGTCCAGGAGCGGGGTACCGATATTGCCACCCAGGTGAACGGTGTGGCCTGCTTCTTTCAGGATCAGGCTGATCAAGGTCGTGGTGGTCGTTTTGCCATCCGAACCGGTGATCGCAAAGATCCGGGCCGGACAGAGCGCCATGAAGACTTCCATCTCCGATGTGATGATGGCTCCGCGCTCGCGTTCGGCCAGGAGCTGGGGAACATCCGGGCGCATCTTGGGCGTGCGGAACACCAGGTCAAATCCAGTGAGGCGGTCGAGATAGTCCGGACCAACAGACCAGTCCAACTCGATCCCTTCGGCTGCAAAATCAGCCCGTGTCCGGCTCAGTACCGGATCGTTCTCGGCCAGCATGTCAAAAGCGGTGATGCGGGCGCCGAGCGCGTGTATGTAGCGGATCAGAGGGCGGTTGCTGATGCCGACCCCAAGGACGGCAACCCGCTTGCCACGGATCATGTGTTTGAACTGTTCCAGTTTCTGGTTCATTTTTTGCCCTCCAAAAATATGTGCTCTAAAATTATAAATCAGGTCTTGCAATTTGACCATCGGCAGGTTATTATAATCAACGTCCCGCGGAGATGGCGGAATTGGCAGACGCGCTAGTTTCAGGTACTAGTGATCGAGAGGTCATGCAGGTTCAAGTCCTGTTCTCCGCACCATCAAGAACTGCATCGTTTCGTGTAACAGCGCATACGATGCAGTTTTTGTTTTCCCGGGGATTTTTCGTGACAAAAAACAGTGTTTCAGGGAGGTCTGTTGATATGGCACATGATTCCAAACCATCTCAACAGCCCTTGGCCCTGCCAGTCCTGCCGGTCGCAGTCCGGACCCTGGCTGAGGCGGTTCATCGCCAGGGTGGGCTCGGAGGGCCCGCTTACGCTTCTGTCAGTGGTGCCGAAGGTACTCGCCTGCACCAGAAGTTGGTCCGGCACTATGTCGAGCGCCTGGGCAAGACCGCGGTCCAGTCGGAATACCGTCTCAGTGGCGAGGCTATCTGCCAGGCTGTCTTACTCCAAGTCAGTGGCCGATGCGACCTCGTTATCCAGGACGACGGCGAGACAGTCCTGATCGAAGCCAAAAGTTTTGCCGGTTCAGCCCGTTTCTTGCCAGAGCACGGTGACCAGGTCCATTGGGCTCAGGTCATGCTGTATGCCTACCTTTTCCTGCTGGCTTCAGACCAGGACCAGATCCGCATCGGTCTTTGCTATGTCAGCCAGGAAAATTTCGAACTCATCGAACATCGCCGCACCGAAACCCGGCAAAATCTCCATGACTTTTTCCAGCAGACTACCGAGCGTTTTGCCAGCCTGGCCAGCCAAATCCTGTCCGGTCACAAGCTGCGCGATGAAAGCGCCAAGACCGTCCCCTTCCCTTTTGCGGCTCTTCGGCCAGGCCAGAAACGCCTGATGCAGGAAGTCATTGGTGTCACCCGGCAAAAAGGCGTGCTTTTTGCCCAGGCACCTACGGGGACTGGCAAGACGCTTTCGGTCTTGTTCCCAGCCATCCGCTTGCTGGCCCACCATCAAATCGACCGGGTCTTCTACCTGACCGCCATGTCGTCAACGCGCAAGGTAGCCGAACAGGCACTCCATGATTTGCGGACACACGGCCTGTTCCTGCGCAGCCTGACCCTGCGGGCCAAGGAGAAAAGCTGTCTGGCACCCGAATTGTTCTGCAATGTCCGCCTGTGCCCTTTTGCCATCGCCTATTTCAAGAACCTGCCAGCTGCCCTGGCCGACCTGCTGAAAACAGGAGGGCATTGCGATCCGGATCAAATCCGGACGATTGCCCAGACTCACCAGGTCTGCCCTTTTGAACTGTCGCTCGACTATGCACTCTACTGCGATATCATCATCGGTGACTACAATTATGTCTTTGATCCGCGGATCCAGCTGGACCGGTTTTTCAACAACTCAGACCAGACCCATCTCATCCTGGTCGATGAAGCCCACAATTTGCCTGATCGATCACGGGACATGTACAGTGCCGATTTTGATTTCAACCTCGTCCAGGAAGCCTTGAGCGTCATCCAGGACCAACATCCTTATCTGGCCCAGGCACTGGTTCGATTGAACCAGTACAGAGAAAGGCTGGACAGAGAAATCACTCCGCCACAGGCTGAAGGCCAGACAGAAAGGGTGTCAGGCCGGACAGGATTTGCCGCCGTGGAACCGGATCAGCATGGCCGCCTGATGCAGAGTGACCAGTTCCTCGCCATGACCCAGAAACCGCTGCAATTGCAAAAACTCCTTGGCCGCGTCATCCATTTCAGCCGCTCGTATCTGGATGATCATGCCGATGAACCAGATGCCAAAAAGATCCTCGACCTCTTTTTAGCAGCACATTTTTTCACCAAAGTGGCCGATCTCTTCTATGGCCAGGCGTACATCACGACAGCTTTCCAGGAGAATAAGGCCACCAGAGTCCGTTTGATGTGCCTCGATGCCTCCACCTTCCTGACCGACATTTACCGGGACCGCCATCCGGTCATCTTTTTTTCGGCGACACTGAATCCGCTCGATTACTACATCGGCTTATTGGACAGCGACGCCAGCAGCCGGCAGCCGGAAAAGCTCAGCCTGCCTTCGCCTTTTCCACCGGAAAATTTCCGGGTCTTGCTCGAAACGCGATTCTCGACCCGATTCCAGGACCGCACGTCGACCATCGTACCGATTGTCGAGGATATTCTGGCTGCAGCCCGCACGCGGATCGGAAATTACCTGGTCTTCCTGCCCTCCTATGCATACCTGGCCAAGGTGCGCCAGATCCTCAGGATGCAAAAAGACCGCACCGACCTGGATTTCATTGTCCAGGTCCCTGGCATGGATGAAAACCAAAAGCAAGCCTTCCTCAACCGGTTCGAGCGTTTCGGCAGCAAAACCTTGATCGGGCTGGCCGTGCTCGGCAGTCTGTTTAACGAGGGCATCGACTTGACGGGAGAACGGCTCAGCGGTGTGATGATTGTGGGTGTCGGCCTGCCCCAGCTGAGCCCGGAACGCGAGATCATGAGCCAGTATTTTTCCAGCCGTCTGGGACGCGGTTTTGAGTATGCTTACCAGTACCCTGGCTTCAACAAAGTCCAGCAGGCCGCAGGACGGGTCATCCGATCGGAAATCGACACAGGGTTTGTGCTCTTGATCGATGACCGCTATAAAAAGCCGGAATACCAGGCCTTGTTCCCGCAGGAATGGCAACCAGCCGAGATCGAGGACACGACAGATCTGATTGAGATGCTCAAGGACTTCTGGTCCAGTCACAAATCCTGAAGCAACGAGAGACGCTGATAGTTCTTCTCCATGATGGCAGTCAGATAGCGATCGGAAAACGTTCGGACTTCTTGCTTGACGGCATCTGAAACATTGAAAGCAAACAGGCGCTCGGCCGGGCTCAGGATAATGTGTTTGAGACAGGCCAGCGCTGGTGCGGAAAGGTGCAGGACATCCCGGCCCTGGGCTGGCCTGTAGTCTTCCTGACAGATGAACCCATGGGCTTGGAAATCAAACCAGCCTGTCGAAAGATTCGGATTCCGGCAGGCCTGGCATGCATCGAGCGCAGGCGTGAACCCAGACACCGACAATGCTTTGAGCTGCGCCACATGCACCACCAGGAGTGGATCGGGCTGGCTCAGGATGGCATGGCACGAGTAGGCCCAGAGGACGTACATCCGGTCATCAGACAGATCATCGCGCACAAGATCATGGAACACTTCGGCCAGATGAGCGGCACAAACCAGCCGGTCCAAGTCCTCGCGCAAACGCAGGAAAGGCTCGACCAGTTCAGCAGCATCGATGGTGGTGCGGCCCTTATAATTGAACAAGGTGAAATCGCTCAGGGCAAACATCTGTGTCGCAGCCAGCAACGGACTTTTCACGCGTCTGGACCCACGGGCCAAGGCTGTCACCAGGCCCTTCTGGGCCGTGAGGATCTCGATCAGGCGGTCCGCTTCACCCAGGGCGACTTCTCTCAGGACAAAGCCTCGGACGTGCTCGTGGGACATCTGCGTTCAGGAGTGGTAGCCCAGGTCATTGAGGATATTCTGGCGGTTGCGCCAGTCTTCCCTGACCCTGACAAACAAGTCGAGGTAGCAGGGGCAGTCCAGCATGGCTTCGATCTCCTTGCGGGCATCGGTTCCGATTGCCGTGAGCATGCTGCCACGCTTGCCGATGATGATGCCTTTGTGGGTGTCCCGCTCACACAGGATGGTCGCTTCAATGGTGACCCTGACCCGTTCGCCGGCATCATCGAAATCTTCCTTGAACGACTCGATCGACACCGCAGTGCCATGGGGAATTTCCTCATGGGTCTTGCGCAGGATCTGCTCCCGGATCAGCTCGGCTGCAATCATGCGTTCTGTCTGGTCGGTCAGGCTGTCTTCCGGGAAATAGCGCGGTCCTGGCTGCAGGTGCTTCTTGATTTCCCCAACCAGCACCTCCATGCCATCGCCGGTCTTGGCACTGACCGGGATGATGGCTGTGAAATCGAAGGCCTGGCTGAATGCTGCAATCAAGGGCAGCAGGGCCTCCTTCTCATTGACATCCACCTTGTTGATGACCAGGATGACGGGTTTCTCACTGCCTTTGAGCTGGTTGAGCACTTTTTGCTCCAAATCCAGGACCCGGGGAGAAAAGCCAGCCTCGATCAAAAGCAGGACAACATCTGATTCCGCCAGGGCCATGCGGGCGGACTCTGTCATGTAGCGGCCCAGCTTGCTCTTCGGCTGGTGCAGGCCGGGAGTGTCCAGGAAGACGATCTGGGCATCGGGCTGGTCGAGGATGGCCCGGATAATCGAGCGCGTCGTCTGCGGCTTGGGTGATGTGATAGCCAGGCGCTGGCCAGCCAGCTGATTGAGCAACGTCGATTTGCCGACATTGGGTCGGCCAACGAGGGAAACAAATCCGGAACGAAAATCGGGTGATTGTGTCATGCATGATCTCCTTGTGCTTCTTGGGGGGATGGTCCGCGGTTCAGGCCCAGTTTCTGCAAGACTGCCCGTTGCCGGCGCAGCATGGCCTTTTCCCGCTCCAACGTATCGTGGTCATAACCGAGCAGGTGGAGAAAACCATGGGCAGCCAGGAAGGCGATTTCACGCTCAAACCGGTGCCCCAGCTCCCGTGCCTGCTGTTCGGCTTTTTCCAGGCAAATCAGGATGTCACCGAGAAAGACAGTCGGCTGCCCCGAAGAATAGTCCAGGTCAGCTGCCTGCAATGGTACGGTCAACCTGCCGTCGATCAGGTCTTGCATGGGGAATGACAAGACATCTGTCACTTTGTCGATGCCACGGGTTGCTGCATTGATCCGTCGGATCTCCATCCGGCTGACAAAGGTGACTGTGAGGGCACAGGTGTATCCCTTGCGTGCCATTCGGCAGCAGAAGGATTCCCTGGTTTCAAGTTCGCCCAGGACTGCATCCGCCAGGTCCTTGGCTGGACCGGTTGCATATTTGCGTTGCTTATTGACGTATTGGATTTGCATCGGGGTATTTGACCCTTTCGTGGAAATGACCGGCATAGACTTGCAGGAACGAAGCGATGATGGTTTCAATGTCTTTGAAAGACAGGCCGGAATGGACCAGCTGGTCCTGTTCATTCTTGATCTTGATGATCCGGCGGATCAGGCTCTCCGCTGCCTCGAGCTGATGCGTGCTGGTTGATTTCATGGCAGCCTCGACCGAGTCTGACAGCATGACGATGGCGGATTCCCGGCTGGACGGGACAGGACAACGGTAGCGGAACACACTGGGATCTGGTTCCTGCATCTCATTTTCCTCGGCCAGCCGCTTGGCCTTCTGGTAGAAAAAGGCCTGCATGGTAGAACCGTGGTGCTCCTGGATAATATTGATCAGAGGCGATGGCAAGCGGTAGCGGCGGGCAACCCTCACCCCGGCATCTGGATGCGCCAGGATGATCCGGGCGCTTTCGGCTGGATCGAGACTGTCATGGGGATTTTCCCCAGACTGGTTTTCGGTGAACATCAGAGGCGCTTCCAGCTTGCCGATGTCATGGTAATACGCACCGACACGGGCCAGAAGCGGATTTGCCCCGACTGCCTCGGCAGCCGCGTCCGCCAGGTTGGCAACCATCATGCTGTGCTGGGACGTGCCTGGTGCTTCGATGAACAGCCGCCGCAGCAGCGGATTGCCTGGCTGGGACAGCTCGATCAGGCGCAATGGTGAAACGGAATTGAAGATCATTTCAAACAAGGGCATGATGCCGATCGCGGCAATCACGGATATGGTCCCGCTGAGCGCGGTCACCGCGCAGTTGAGACTGATGGTCGGCCATTCCTCTTTGAGGAGGATGCCAAATGCCAGTGTTGTGATGAAATTCGTGCTGGCTGTGGCGATGATGATGTAGGCATAGTTGTCCCGGCGAGAAATACCCTTGGTGAACAAGGCTGCAACACTGCTGCCACTCAAGGCAACTACGGCAAACAGCGGGTCGAATCCAGCCATGGGCAGGATGGCGATGGTCAGGATCAGTGCCATCAGGCTGGAGGTGCGGAAACCATAATAGGCCGCCAGGAGCACTGCCGTAAAATAGACCGGAGCCGCCAGGGGCTCGATCCTGGCTAATGCGGCAGAAGCAACCAGCGGAATCAGGATGGCAACAATCAGGGCAATCCGGTTATTGCGCAGGTGGATGGATTCGTTTTCATATTTTTTCAGATAAAACCAGGCGATGAAGGCCAGAGGCAGGAGCATCAGTAGAATGCCCAGCAAGTAGCGGAAATCAAAGCCTTCTTTCTCGATCAGGTCGAGCTCTTCCAGCAAGTCATAGGTTTCGCTGGTGATGACGTCGCCCTGGGAGATGATCCTCGCACCACGGTTGATCAGGACAGGATTGTTCTGGACCTTGTCATAGGCTGCCTGGCGGGCATTTTCCGTGGCAATGGAATCATAGGCGATGTTGGGCACCAGGATCAGGCCCAGGACATTGCCAATCAAGGACACATCTTCGCGGTTGAAATTGGTCGTATCGCTGAGTGATTCCATCCGGTTGCTCAAGGCTGAATTCAACGAATACGAATCGACCGGTTCACTCATGATCAGGGTGGCGATGGAACGGGCATGGCCGCGGACGCTTCTGAATCGTTCCGGATCCATTCGCAGGAACGCCTCGAGATCTTCTGAAGAGACAACCAGATCCATTTCGCGGTCAAATTCCCGGACGAGTTCGGTCACCGTGTTACGGATGGTTGCATCGGATACGGCTGGCTGGTCTGGATCCGCATCACTGCCCGGTTCGGGAAAAATCTCCGTCCGCCGGGCTGCCAGCTGGTCGAAAAAAAGGTCGAAACGCCCCATGACCTCAGCCACAATCGCTTCGGACCGGACCACGACAATTTCCACATCTGCTGCAGCCTTGTTGGCTCGCTGGTCTGTGGCTGACTTGTCGCGGATGCTGCGAGATGCGGTGATGTCGTAAGGGCTGGTGTCACCAACCGTGAGAGGGTATTTCTCCGGAATCGATCCGTAATAGATCGCGGCCACTGCTATGATCAAAAGGACCGGCACCAGAAGATACGTCAGTAATGTCTGGATCTTCGCTGGAAGCTTCATCTGTCAGCCTCCCTTGCTGTTTTCATGTTCATAAGCCTTGATGATCCTCTGGACCAGGGCGTTCCGGACCACGTCGCGCCGGGTCAGCTCGACAAAAGCAACGCCCTCGACTTCGGACAAGATCTTGCGGGCCTCTTTCAAACCAGATTTGCGGTCGCCTGGCAAATCGATCTGGGTGATATCCCCCGTTATGACAGCCCGGGAATTGAAACCCAGACGGGTGAGGAACATTTTCATCTGCTCAGGTGTGGTATTCTGGGCTTCGTCGAGAATGATGAAGGCTTCGTCCAGCGTGCGGCCACGCATATAGGCCAGGGGCGAAACTTCGATCAGGCCCTTTTCAAGATTTTTCAGGTATTGTTCGGGTCCCATGAGCTCATGCAAGGCATCATAGAGAGGACGCATATAGGGATCGACTTTGTTCTGCAAGTCGCCGGGCAGAAAGCCCAGTTTCTCCCCAGCCTCGACTGCAGGCCGGGTCAGGATGATCCGCGACACATCGTGGGAGCGGAAGGCATTGACGGCCATGGCGACAGCGAGGAATGTCTTGCCAGTTCCAGCTGGTCCGATGGCGAACGTCACTTCGTGGTCCCGGATGGCCTGGACATACTGGCGCTGGCCAAAGGTCTTGCTCTTGATCGGGCGCCCCTTGGCTGTGACGGCAATCGAATCCGGAGCATAGTGAGTGACTTGTTCCAGATTGCCATCCCGGGCGGTGTCCGTCAGGTAGGTTACCAGCTGGAGATTGACTGGATGGTTTTCCCGTGCCAGTTCGAGCAGCCGCTCAAGCACAGCCACGGCCTTCTCGAGATCCAGGCCATCTCCTGTGACCGCAAAGCCCCCGGAAACAAGTTCGATCCTGACCCCCAGCATCTTTTCAATCACATTAAAATGGCTGTTGAAACTGCCCGCAACGGCTTGGGCGATTTCTGGCCGGTCCACCATCAACTGTTTTTCCATCATCCGTTTGCCACACTCCGTTCCATTACTGACCGGTTGTCTTTGGCATCAGCAAGTCAATTTTAAACGCCAGGCTGTCTTCACTCAATGCGGGAATAGACAATTCCTTGACAGGCTGGAACACAATTTCGTACTGGTCATTGCGCAAGGTGGCATCAGACAAGACTGATTTTTTCAAGGTCTCGAGATACGACAAGATATACGCCTCTTTGCTGGGATCTGTGATCGCACGGATGGAAAAGGTTCCCTGGCGGTTGTAACCATTGCCATTGATGATGATCGATGAAGCAGTCGCCCGGATTTCCGAGGTGGCCACCAGTCGTTCATCGTTGACAGATATGGCCTGGGCACCGAGCGCTCTCAGGTCATTGACAAAGGTCCTGATCACACTGTCGCGGATCAGGCTTTCCGGCGAACAACTGATATCGATCTGGATGCCATAGTTGTTGACTTCCCTGAGTCCGGCAAAAATTGCCAGGCGCTCTTTTTCCTTGATGATCGACTCAATGCTGGCACTGCCCTGGGCATAGTCATTCTCCAGCTGGGATATGTATTGGTACAGCTCCGCATTGCGGGTGTTCAGCTCGGCATTCTTGTTAGCCGTGTCGATCAGCTTGTACTGCAACTCTTCCAGTTTGTCAGCGGTCACGGTGTTCTCGTTGACATTCTTCATCTGCAGGGCGATTAATATGCCGAGAACCATGCAGATGATGGTCATGGCAGTATATTGGACCATCCTGGTTTTCATGCGGCCGGAACCTCCAGTTTGTCAATGTATTGGCTGAGATTATCCGCTCCGGCATAAGCCGGGCAAGTCACTTGATCCGATGGTTCGATGCTGACGACAAGCCCGATTTCCGGCGTCTGGCGCAAGCTGAGCATCGGATCGATCTGGACACTCATTGCCATGGACGCGGGATCATGGCCGACAGCCCGGATTACATAGGGTGGGGTCAGGCGCTGCATGTTGCACAGGATGGTCGGACCAATGCAGAAGATATAGGACGCGTTGGTGATCCTCTGGTCATTGACTGATAGAGCTGCCGCACCGGATGATTTGAGCAGTTCGAGCACATGGCGGACGTCACTGTCATGGACGATGGCATCCGCGGAATCACGGATCACATCATAGCCAGGCTTGTCATTCAAGGTCACGGTGACTCCTGGACCTGTCACATCGGTCAAACCAGCCAGAGCTTGCATGCGCTTGAGTTCTTCCATCAGGCCTGGTTGACCTTCCTGGCTCAGAACGCGGGCAATAGTCTCTTCCTTGACCTCGAGCAGGCGGGCATTTTCTGCTTTCAGGCTGTCATACTGAGCGGTGGCGGCAGCGAGCTCTTCCTGGCGAGATTTGTACAGCGATGCCAGGTTGTTCTGTTCTCTGGTTTGGTTGACCAGGGTTACGTGATTGGTCACGATGACGCCAAACAGGAACAGCAGGATAAACAGGAACAGGCTCTGGCGCTTCCGAGGTGTCTGCCAGAGGCCGAAGCCGAAGCCTGTGGAAAGTCCCTGCCTTACCTGCATTGACGGACTGCTTCCAGAAACGACTGGGGCAAGGGGCTCTCAACCACAAGAGTCTGGTGAGTCACTGGATGAACGAAGGTAAGTCGCGAGGCATGGAGGACTTGGCCGGACTGGCCGTAAGTCGGCCGGCCAGGGGCATAGACTGGATCTCCAATGATGGGATGGCCGATGTACTGGCAATGGACACGAATCTGGTGCGTGCGACCTGTCTCCAGCTCCACTTCCAGCCAGGTAGCCTTGTCCAGGCGTTCGATGACCTTGAAATGGGTGATGGCGGCCTTGCCATCCGGGACAATTGCCATCCGCTGGCGATTTTTCGGATCTCGACCGATCGGGGCCTTGATGGTTCCCTCGTCTGCCAAAACCGATCCATGGACCAGAGCCTGGTATGTACGCCGGATCTCATGGCGCCGGATCCGTTCGGCCATGACCTGATGCACAGAATTATCCTTGACCACCAAAAGCAATCCAGAGGTATCCTTGTCAATCCGGTGGACAATCCCGGGCCTGATCACGCCGTTGAGGTCGGACAGCTGGCCCTGGCAATAGCTGAGCAGAGCATTGACCAGGGTGCCACCGGAGTGGCCGGGAGCGGGATGGACAACCATGCCCTGCGGCTTATCAATGACCAGGATAGAGTCATCCTCATACCGTACCACCAGAGGAATCTCCTCTGGCCGGACTGTAGAATCAACCGGGTCTGGCAACTCGACTACAATCACTTGGCCAGTCTTAGGTTTGAAAGATGGCTTGACCGTTTTGCCTTCAACGCGCACATGCCCCTGGTCTATCAGGTCTTTCAGGAAAGCACGCGAATACAGCGGGATTTTTCCAGCAAGCCAGGCATCCAGACGAACGGTTTCCTGCTCAGTCTGTTCATAGGTCCATTCAAGAAGTTCCATCAAATCGCCTCATTCTAAGACAAGTAGGTTTGCTTTCTGGTAAAAAGGCTGTCCTGATCCTTGTCAAAGAGGACAAAAAGAGAAAGCAGGATCGTCCCGACGACCAGGCAGATGTCTGCCAGATTGAACGTCGGAAAAATATAGGAACCGAAATGGAAGTCCAGGTAATCCAGGACACCACCATCGCGCACCCGGTCGATCATGTTGCCGATCGCCCCGGCCGCCATCAGGGACAGGACGGCCTGGTAGCGTTTCTTGCGAATGACAAGGGTCAGGACCACCAGGGCCAGGGATGCAATCACGGAAAGGATCGACAAGACGATGATCCCCCAGGATTGGTCCGCCAGAAAACTCCAGGCAGCTCCGGTGTTGCGGCGATTGACCAGATAGAAAAAGGAATCAATGACAACTTTGTACGTGTCGCCCGGCAAGAGGCGGATAACCAGACTCTTAATGAGCTGGTCAGCGACTGCCAGTGCTGCAATGATCAAGATCCAGACCATATCCACAAATCCTCAATTCCAAGATAAGGTTGCGCAATCGTCGGCTGGCATTGGCCGATGACACGGTCCCCATAAGCGATCGCGGCTTCACTTTGCAGGATGCCTCCGCTGGAAACCGAAAAGAGCTGTTCGATGAGCTTCTGGCGATACTGGCTGGACAGCTCTTCAACATCTGCTTCATTCTGGGGCAAGCCTTGGCCCAGATACTTGAAAAACGGCCAGCCTGCTTCCAGTACGCTTTGCCTATCATCATAACGGTTTACGCCACCATCCGGCAATCCCTCGGTATCTGGCTGTGGCGAGGGGTGATCGGAAGCAAAAAACCAGGAGGGCTCGGCAGACAGAGGGATCTCGCGCACCCGGAAGGCCAGGTCAAATGTCTGCAAAGACAATTCGGCCGCAAAATCAGCCTCTGGCAAGGCTACTATTTCGGAAGGTTGACCGGCTTGCTCGAACCAGGCTGCAGCTTGCCGTGCCAATTCCATCAGGATATCCTGATTGTCCGGAACCAGAATGCGCAGACGTTCGCTTTTCAAATTCAGAAGCGTTGCAGGATCAGGCAACGTTGCAAAGGTCGGCTGGGAAGCTTCGGGACTTGCCAGTCCGTTCTGGTCCAGAAGATCCGGCCACACTGGAGCAAGGTCGAGAGGCTGGCCGAAAAAACAGGCGTGGAAAGCCGGAACCGGAACATCGCTGGCTTGCCCTGGCAGGGCCAGGCCAGATCCTGACCAGCGTGCTGCCCGCAAGAAATACTTGTATCTGAGCTGGTCGACCGGGTCAGAGATGGAATTGCCCAGCGTGAAATAAAAATAGGAACGGCTGGTGAAACGGTCCAGGCGCAGACTGCTGCGCATCTGGTACTGGAACAAAGCCTCAGTCGGCAGGAAAGCGAGATCCAGTTCATCGTCTTCCAGTCCGCGCATCGCTTGTATGGCCGATGGGTATGTCCTGATGAGTATCTTTTCCAGCCGCCCCTGTGACGCAGGAGCCGCTTCCAGTCGCCCCAGATAGAGACCTTCCTCTGCCAGACCTTGCATCTTAAAGGTTCTGGTACCCTGCCAGAGGCTACCAGTTGGCAGGGACACCTCGCTGGCTTTCAGCACCGGGAAGGTCAAGGCATACAGAAACGCCGGATCTGGCCGTGACAACTGAAGAACCATCGTTTGCGCATCGATCAGCCGTCCACTGGAATAAGCCGACAATGCATCTGCATAAGGGGACAAAGAGCCCAGCTGCTGGATTTCGCCGAGGGTGGCCAGTACGTCACTGGCTGTGACCAGGCTTGAATCATGGAAATGGACATCTTGCCGCAAGGACAAAGTCAGCTGCAGGCGTTCTTCACTGTAAGCAAAAGCCTGGACCAGTTCCGGCTGCAATTGCCAGGTGGAATCCATCTGGAACAATTGACCAAAAACCAGCGAATAGGCAGCCTTGCCACTGGGGCTTGATGCCAGCAACGGGTTTTCCGGCAGCGAGTAGTCCCACCACAGGCGCAGGGTCCCGGATGGTCCTTTGTCCGTGGACACCAGCTCGGTAGACACTGGGACGGCAGGACCGGTCGTACCGGAGCTGACTTGGGCTGGCGCAATGCGGGTGCATCCTGTTGCCATGGGCAGACACAGAAGCAGCACCAGAAGGATGCGAATGGGAACGAGACGCTTGATCATTCCCGGATCAGGATCCGCTCGATGGCTTTGGCCCGGCCTGTAGCCGGATCGGCCGTGATCACAACAGCTGAAAACTGGCCTTTGCCACCGGCTGCTTCGTAGGGGGCAGGCAAATGGTCCACCAGGCGGCGCAGTGACGATGCCGGGTCCATACCAATGACGCCTTCGACCGGGCCAGTCATTCCGATGTCGGTTATATAGGCAGTCCCCCGGTCCAGGATGCGTTCGTCTGCGGTCTGGACATGGGTATGTGTACCCAAAACCGCCGTGACCCGTCCATTCAAATAATAGCCAAGTGCCATTTTCTCCGCCGTGGCTTCCGCATGGAAATCAACAACGGCCAATGGCACTTGAAGGTCCTGCCTGGTCTGCTGCAGCACCTGGTCCATGGTGGTAAAGGGGTCATGAAGGGGTTCCATGAAAACGCGCCCGAGCAGATTGGCAACGAGTACCTTGCCGGCCGGATGGTTGACCACTTTGAATCCTCGGCCCGGCCAGCTGGCAGGACCATTGGCCGGGCGGATGACCTGAGGCAACGTGTCGATCCGTTCAACCAGTTCGCGCCTGAACCAAGTGTGGTTTCCCAGGGTGATCAGGTCCACGCCCATGGCTGTGATCTCCTGGGCCAGGCGAGGCGTCAGGCCCAGGCCGGCGGCAGCATTTTCGCCATTTGCCAGGCACAAGTCGATGCCATGGCGTTTTTTCAGTTCAGGAAGTTTTTCTTTCAGCATCCGCCGGCCCGTGGAACCGACCAGATCACCGATCATCATGATTTGCAAAACAACTGTCCTCCAGTCATCCGCTGATTATAATGCAAATCTGTCTAAAAATCGAGATTCGAGCACCCTGACGACTTGTTCCAAGGCATCTGTCTCAGGGACCAGAAATAAAAAAGCGTCCCTTGCGGAACGCTCTTCTATTTCTGGTTCGGTTGTTTTCAATTGTGATTCACTGTCATTTGGCGAATTCGGTGACTCGGGACTCACGGATGATGTGGACTTTGATTTGTCCCGGATAATCCAGTTCTTCTTCGATCTTTTTGCAGATCTCCCTGGCTTTGAGGATCATCTCATCGTCCTTGACATTTTCCGGGCTGACCAGGACACGAACTTCGCGGCCTGCCTGGATGGCAAAAGACTTTTCGACTCCGGCAAAGGAGTTGGCAATCTCTTCCAGCTTCTGGATCCGCTTGACATAATTCTCGAGATTTTCACGTCGGGCACCCGGACGGGCGGCCGAGATGGCATCAGCTGCAGCAACCAGCACCGAGATCATCGAGTCAGGTTCTACCTCACCATGATGCGACAGGATCGCATTGATGACTTCTGGCCCTTCTTTGTACTTGCGGGCTATTTCTGCCCCGAGCGTGATGTGTGAGCCTTCCATTTCGAAATCAGCCGCTTTGCCGATGTCATGGAGCAAACCGGCCCGCTTGGCCATCATGACATCCAGACCAAGCTCAGCTGCCATCATGCCCGCCATCCAGCAGACCTCGACGGCATGCTGGAGAACATTCTGGCCATAGCTGGTGCGATAGCGCAGACGGCCGAGCAATTTGATGATTTCCGGATGGATTCCGATCATGCCCGTTTCAAAGACAGCTCGTTCACCTTCTGCCTTGATGGTGGCATCCACTTCTTTACGGGCTTTGTCGACCATCTCTTCAATCCTGGCTGGATGAATACGGCCGTCGACGATCAGTTTTTCCAGAGCGATCCTGGCAATTTCGCGCCGGATCGGGTCGAAACTGGACAAAATGACAGCTTCCGGCGTGTCATCAATGATCAGGTCGACACCTGTCATGGTTTCGATGGCCCGGATATTACGGCCTTCACGACCAATGATGCGGCCTTTCATTTCGTCACTGGGCAGAGCAACAACAGAAACGGTTGACTCTGACACATAATCAGCAGCATAGCGCTGGATTGACGTGACGATGATCTCCTTGGCCTTGCGGTCGGCTTCTTCCTTGGCGGCTTCTTCCATCTGCCTCAACATGACAGCCATGTCATGGCGGTAGGCATTACGGGCCTCATCAAGGACCAGATTGCGGGCATCATCAACCGACAAGCCAGAAATGCGTTCGAGTTCGATGATCTTCTGACGCTCAATCTCGCGCGCTTTCTCTTCGAGGGCCAGGACATCACTGACACGGTTGTCGAGTGCTTCTTCCTTTTGCTCAAGCGTTTCAATTTTGCGGTCCAGTGCCTCTTCCTTCTGGTCAAGGCGGCTGCGCTCACGCTGGAGTTCGGCTTTCTTCTCCCGCACATCTTTTTCAAATTCGAGACGAGCTTTGTGGATTTCTTCCTTCGCTTGAAGGAGGAGCTCCCTTTTCCTGTTTTCACCGGCCTTCTGGGCTTCGCCGAGCAGTTTAGCGGCCTCGGTTTCTGCTTGTTCAGCAGCAGATTTCAAGGCAGTCGATTGCTTGGAAAATCCCAGGCGATAGTACGCTATTGTCACAACGGCAGCCAGAATGGCGCCGGTGAACAAGCCGATGACTAAATTAATTAGCCAATTAATGGCAATCACCTCCAGTATTTATTTTTCAAGTTTCAATTATGGTTGACGCAAATGCGAAATAAGCATCGAAATCATTCTATTAAAAACGAACGAATGTTGTCAATAAAAACAGCTCCTTATTCCGGGACGGTAAATTTTTCGTGAAGAATGCCATCGACCCTCACAACAGGACCTTTGCTGCAGCGATGCAGGCAGGAGCAAGTCCTGATTTTCATGGGTCTAGGGGCCAGACTGTGGGATGGATGAGTTGCAAGATGCTCCAGTTGAGTGAGGATGTCCCTGGCGCCTTTGGCCAAGCACGCTTTGCCGAAGCAGATTTCATAGCGGACTGGCTTTGCAACGGTATCAGGCTGGCCTGACGACAGCTGGTCATGATCACCTTTTGCAAGTTGAAACTGGACCAGTCGCAGGGCCACTGGTGGTGTAACCTGGTGTGCACGGGCAATATCACGGATGGCGGCATAGGCTGCATGGTGCTCGCCCGTATCCAGTTCCAGTTCAGACAGTGCCTGCAGGACAGCCCTTTTCTTCTTCTCTTCCATCCCCTGCTCCTTTGCTTGCTTGTGATCCGGACCAGATCGACTATAATGCTCTTATTTGAGTATAGGAGAAAACACGATTGGAAATCGTCTACCTTGTTACCGACGCCGATCATGGTCTGCGTGCCGTGGATGTCCTCGTCATGAGGACAGGCATGTCCCGCCTGATGAGCAAGCGGATCAGGCTGTATGGTGAATTGCTGAACAATGGCCGCCCCTGGCGCATGATTGATCCAGTTGAACGAGGTGATCAACTGGTTGCCCGGACTGCGGGTCATTCCGGACAACCCAGTTCACTCCGGCAACCGGCCGGAATCGATTTCATCTACCAGGATGACTGGCTGGTGATCCTGAACAAGCCTGCAGGTATTGTGGTCCATCCCACCTACCGGCATGAAACCGGAACCTTGACCGATCTTTTATCTGAACAGCCTCTGCATCCCGTGTCACGGCTTGACCGGGACACATCCGGCCTGGTGATGATTGCCAGAAATGGCCACGCCCATTATGTGGTCATGCAGCAGCCGATGAAAAAGACCTACCTGGCCCTGGTCCATGGCCGGATGCCTGAACGCCAGGGCTTGATTGACGCCCCCATCAGCAGGGATCCGGACAGCATCATCAAAAGACGTGTCGACCCGTCCGGGGCAGTTGCCCGGACGCTCTACCGGGAAGTGCACTATTTTCCGGCTGCAGCAGTTTCGACCGTGGAATTTGAACTTCTGACCGGACGGACGCACCAGATCCGGGTTCACAGCCAGTTCGCAGGCAATCCTCTGGTCGGTGAGACGCTGTACGGCCATTCAGGAGAAGATCAGACTGACCTCGATCGTCAGCTTGGTCGCCAGGCCCTGCATGCCAGAAGCCTTGGTTTCATCCATCCTCAGACGAAAGAGCCGGTCCTGGTCCATGCACCCTTGCCATCTGACCTGCGCCAGATTCTGCACCAGCTGTCTTGAAAACCCGGGCTGCATCCAGCAAATGGTCGGCCAGCTGACGAGCCTTGTCATCCCCACTGCCACCGGAAAGCAACCGCATCAGTTCCGTGCTCCGCTCTTCTTCTGACAGGGTGCTGAGTGTCGTCACCGTCTGGTCTTCCCCGAATGTTTTCTGGATCAGAACATGCTGGTCAGCCATGGCAGCAATCTGGGCCATGTGTGTGATGCAAAAGACCTGGTGATGACGGGAAATCTGGTGTAGCTTTTCTGCGACGCGGGAAGCTGTCACGCCACTGATCCCTGTGTCGATTTCATCAAAAATCAGGACGGGCGTTTCATCGGCCTGGGCCAGGATGGTCTTGATCGCCAAAAGCACCCGGGATGCTTCCCCACCGGAGGCAATCCGGGCCAAAGGTTTCAAGGGCTCACCCGGATTGGCAGAAATCAAAAACGAAACCTTGTCCAACCCGTGACGGGGGATTGGGCCTTCCTGATACTCAACAGGGTCCACCTGCACCGCAAACTGGACCCCCTTCATGCCCAGGTCCTGCAACTGGCTGGCTATCTGTTCCTCCATCAACCGGGCAAAACGCGAACGGATGTCATGGATTTTACCAGCTCTGGCTTTCAAGATTTCGATGCCCTTATCCCTTTGCTGGGTGAGCCGGGCAAACAACGTTTCGCTGTCAGACAATCGTTCATGACGATTCCTGGCCTTTTCCAGGAACTCCAGGACCCGTTCCAAGTTGCCACCGTATTTCTTTTTCAACCGGTACAACAGGTCCAGCCGATCGTCAATCTGCTGGAGTTCGCCTGGATCGCCTTCATCCTCGAGCACCAGGTCCTGTAGCTGCTCAATCGCCAGCTGCATGGCTTCCTGAGCTTCCAGCAGCGTATCCTTGACCGCAGCAGCCTGCTTGCTGGATCTGGTGGCCGGCTCAAGAACTTGCTGGATGCGCGTCAGCCGGCTGGACAGGGACTGATCCTCCAGGCCACTGAGCTCCATCAGAGCCTGCGATGCCGACTGCAGGATCTTTTCCCGGTTGGCCAGCAATTTGTGCCGTTCTGCCAAAAGGGCTTCCTCACCCGGCTGTATCTGGGCCGATTCGATTTCCTGGATCTGGTAAGCCAGCAGATCCAGTTCACGGGCGCGCTGGGCTGGATCTTGGCCTAGGTCCTGCATCTGGTCCTTGATTTCCTGGATTTTGCTGGCTGCAGCCTGATAGAGGCCCATAGGCCCGGCCAATTCCTGGCCGGCAAAACGGTCCAGGAGACGTCGGTGATTCTGGGTGTCGAAAATTCCTTGCTGGTCGTTTTGCCCATGGATATCGATCAGACACGCAAACAACGTACGCAAGCTGCTGATGGGCACGAGCCGGCCATTGACCCGGCAGGTCGATTTTCCAGCTGTGCTGATCTCCCGCGACAGGATCAGTTCGGGATCTTCTTCTGCCGCCAGGCCAAGCTGATCTTTGAGGTCTTCTGGCAGCCGATCCCAGACATCTTCGAAAACAGCCTCGACACGCAGCCGGGATGCCGTGCGGCGCACGTAATCCCGGCCGATGCGCTCACCGGACAGCGCGCTGATTGCATCGATCAGGATCGATTTGCCTGCGCCAGTTTCACCAGAAATGACAAACAGCCCTGAACCTGGTGTAAGAACAGCCTGGTCAATCAGAGCAAAATCGCGAATTTCAACACGATGGAGCATGGCACTGTCTCCTAGCCTTCAGACGGCTGGGTGGTTCCGAAACCAGGTGCGATCAGCCGGGATAGGACCTCTGCCATCTGCTGGGCCTGTTCGGATGACCGGGTTGCGATAAAAACAGTATCATCACCAGCCAGAGTTCCGACCAGGTCAGACAGTCGCATGGAATCCAGTGCTGAAGCACAGGCCTGGGCCATGCCGGGCATGGTCTTGATCACAATCAGGTTCATCGCCAGATCCACCGAAAGGACTGATTCTGCATAGATTTTCATCAAGCGCCCGGAGATCGATTCGCCTGTGCGCTGCATGGAGACGTACTTCTGGGTCCCGGTCCCGGTCATGACCTTGACGATCCCCAGCTCTTTGATGTCGCGCGATACGGTAGCCTGGGTGACATCCATGCCGCTCGAGCGCATGGCCAGGACCAGCTCATCCTGCGTAGAGAGATCCTTGTCCCGGATCAGCTGCAAGAGCCGGGCCTGTCGTTCAATTTTATCTGTCCTCATCGAGTCTTTCCCCGCAAGTGGATTTTGCCCGGCAAATCAGCAAAGAAGTGGTCCGGGCTGAGACGGATCAATTGCAGCGTCCGGTCTGCCTTGCGCACCACGACGCGATCGCCGCTGTTGAGGCAGATCTCCCTGCGGCCATCAATTGCCAGCAAAGCCTGGTAAGGATAGTCCACAATTTCGATCACAACTTCACTGGTAGATGACGTCAAATAACTCCGGTTGTGCAGCGTGTGCGGGCAGACTGGCGTGATCAGCAGCAACTCCAGCCGTGGATGGACAATCGGTCCGCCCGCTGACAGGGAGTAGGCTGTCGAACCAGTTGGCGTTGACAAGATCATGCCGTCACCGGGGATGCGTTCCAGAAAGACACCATCGATGGTCAGATCCAGTGTCAGGATGCGCGATTTGCCACCTCGAGAAATCACCGCATCATTCATGGACAGTCCAGATTCAACCAGTTGTCCCTTGGCATCGTGGACGCTGACTGACAACATCATCCTGCGATCGATGTAATAATCACCAGATATCAGACGCTCGACCGCTTCTTCGAGATTTTCCGGCCGGATTTCCTGCAGGAATCCAACACTGCCGAGATTGACCCCAATGATGGGAATGTCCTGGCAGCCAGGCAGATGGACTGCGCTGAGAAAGGTGCCATCTCCACCCAGAACCATGATCAGGTCGCTGGTTTCATAGCTGGCAATATCTACGCCATCAATATCGGAAAATTTCTGTCCCAGGCATTGCTCGTCCACAACAGGTATCCCACCCTGGCGGACAATCAGCCTGGTCAGTTCGCGCGAGAGCAGGCAGTCTTTGTCTTTGTCTTGATTGGTATAGATCCCGATGCGCATGATGCCTCCCTTTGCAAGTCCATCGTGTGTCTTTGTTTCATCATAGCGCAAGTACGAAAAAAGGTCACCGCAAATCGTGCGTCAAAAAGCGACAGCATGCGACAAAAACCACGCTTGGATAGCCTGGAATCACACCCGGACGGAACGGCTGACGAGCATTTTTGCCTGTATGGCCAGGCTCATGGCATCGAGGCCCTGGTCGGAGAGCAACTGGCTGCGCCGTCCCTGGTGCAAGGGCTCGTCACGAATCGCAGACAGGTGGAACTGGCAGTCCGGGATAGCCTGGATGACTTCGGGCAGGATCATCTGGCCGAGCGAACCTGCACAGACCGTTTCTTCGGCGACGAGGAGGGTGTGCGTTTTTTGCAGCGATACAATCAGATTCCCGTAATCAAACGGCTTGGCCCGCTGGATCGAAAGAACATCACATTCGATGCCATCCTGTGCAAGCAGTCTGGCTGCTTCCAGTGCCTCTGGAAGCAAGGTGCCGACAACTGCCAGGGTGCAGTCGCTTCCTCTGCGGACCGTCTGGATGTTGAAATCCGTGGGATCAAAGGTAGCCATGACTGTAACGGCAGCCCCTCTTGGATACCGGACCGCTGTCGGATGGTTGTTTGTCAAAGCCCGGTCCAAGGCCCGCTCCAAGGCGCGGCCATCTGCCGGGCAGAGAATCTCGATCGCCGGCAAGGTCAAGAGCAGATTCAGGTCGTAGATCCCCTGGTGGGTCTCGCCATCTTCACCTACAATGCCAGCCCTGTCAATCGCCAGGACAACTGGAAGATTCTGCAGGCAGATATCATGCAACAATTGATCATATGCCCGTTGCAGGAAGGTCGAATACAGGGCCAGGACAGGCCTCGCGCCACCGGCTGCCAGACCAGCTGCCAGGGTGGCGGCATGTTGTTCTGCAATACCAACATCATAAAAGCGATGTGGCAGGGTCTCGGCAAAAGACTTCAGTCCTGTGCCGCTGGCCATGGCAGCTGAAATGGCACAGATTTTCGGATTTTCCCTGGCCCTGGCCAGCAACGCCTGGCCAAAGATGTCGGAATAGGTCAGGCAGTCTGGCTGGCCGACCGGACAGACGCCCAGTTCAACTTCAAAAGGTGCCACGCCATGATAGATGTCAGGGGCACTTTCTGCAAACGTGTAGCCGCGACCCTTCTGGGTGATCACATGAAGCACGACTGGACCATCCACCTCGTCGATATTGGCGAGATGGCGCTGCAAAGCCTTAAGATCGTGGCCGTCAATCGGTCCGTAATAGCGAAAGCCCAGTTGTTCAAAAAAGACGCCGGACCGTCTCAGGACCAGGCGGTCCATTTTCTTGACCTGCTGCAGGAACTGCAGCAGTCTGGGACCGACCAGTGGAATCTTGCTGATGAGTGTTTCCAATGCGGTTTTCAGATGAATGTAGCGCCGTGAAATCCTCAGGTTCTCCAGATGGCGGGCCAGGCCACCGACGTTTTTGCCGATCGACATCTGGTTGTCATTGATGATCACGACCAGGCGCGCTCCAGACATGCCAGCATCGTTGAGCGCTTCAAAAGCCATGCCACCCGTCAGGGCGCCATCCCCGATCAGGGCAATCACCCGCCCAGGTTCGTGATTGTTGGCCATGGCTCTGACCATGCCGAGTGCAGCTGAAATGGACGTGCTGCTATGGCCTGTGTCAAAAAAATCATAGGGACTTTCCGAGCGTTTGGGGAAACCTGACAGACCTGACTTCTGGCGCAGGGTATCAAACTGGTTCGCACGTCCAGTCAGGATTTTCCAGGCGTAGCTTTGGTGTCCGACATCAAACACGATCCGGTCCTTGCGGAAATCGTAAACGGCAAGCAAGGCGATCGTCAGTTCGATGACACCCAGATTCGATGCCAGATGGCCGCCAGTCGTTGAAACCTGGCTGATGATCATCTCACGCAATTCACTGGCCAGCTCTCTTTGTTCAGCCAGGGAAAGCTGCTGGATTGCTTCAGGTGAATACAGGTTTTTTAGAATCTGTCCCATGTCAGTGATCCCGTTGCAGCAGGAAATCAGCCAGCTCCTGCAAAAATGTCGTGTTATAGCCACATCCCGTTGCCGCCTGAAGAGCAGCCTTGGCCTTGAGGGTTGCTTCTTTGAGTTTGTCTTGCGCCTTTTCAAGTCCATACAGGGTGACATAGGTCGATTTCTGGTCTCTCTGGTCTTTGCCAGTTGACTTGCCCAGCTTTTTTTCCGTCGCAGTCACATCCAGGATGTCATCCTGGATCTGGAAGGCCAGGCCGAGATTTTCCGCATATGCTTTGAAATGAGCAGTCACCTCCGCTGATACGCCTGCCAGGGCACAAGCGGCCAGGACCGGAGCCAGGATCAGCTGGCCAGTCTTGAGGCTATGAAGTCGCACCAGTTCATCGGGGGCTATGATCCGGCCCTCAGCCTGCAAATCCAAAGTCTGGCCGGCAATCATGCCGGACGAACCAGCCGCCTGGGCAATGATCCGGGCAGCTTCAACCTTATTCTGGCATCCGGATGTCATGTCATCCAACATCACTTCAAATGCGCGATTCAGCAATGCATCACCAGCCAGGACAGCCAGCGCTTCACCAAATTGCTTGTGACACGTGGGCCGGCCTCGGCGCAGGTCATCATCATCCATGCAGGGCAGATCATCATGAACCAGTGAATAAGTGTGGATCATTTCCAGGGCAGCCGAGCAGGGCAGCGCCAGCACAAGGTCCGCACCGAGACAGTCCATCGTGGCCAGGGCGAGCACGGGCCGGATGCGCTTGCCACCGGATAGCAGGCTGTAACGCGCCGCTTGAACCACATCCCCGCCCCATGCTTTTTCCTGGGCTGGAAATGCCTTTGCGAGATAAGGTTCGATTAAATCAAGATACGCTTTGTATTGCAGTTCAAACATCCTGCTCACCAAATGGTTTTTCCATGACAGTCTGGTCATCGCCAATCAACAGCTGACTGATCTGATGTTCGATGGCAGCCAGTTTATCCGCACAGATCTTGGCCAGTCCCATGCCTTCCTGAAATAAAGTCACTGACTCATCCAGAGTCGTATCTCCACTTTCCAGGCGGCCGACAATCATCTCCAGCTTGCTGAACGCTTGTTCGTAGCTGAGTTCTGGTTGTTGCACAGCTGAAGGGGTCTTGTTCAGATTTTCCATCCTCAAGAAAAGCTCCTTTCACGGATCAGTTTCACGGTACAGTCCAGGATTCCGTCACTGAGCCAGATTTCCACCGGATCACCGGTGTGGACCAGCGCTGTCGAAACCAGGCTTTTGCCCTGTGCATCCCGCGCCACAGCGTAACCGCGAGCCAGGACTTTCAAAGGGCTCAGGGCATCCAGTTTACCTGTAAGCACAGCAAAATTTCGTTCAGACCGGCTGAGCCGGGCCTGCTCGGCTGAACGCAAAGCGTTGACAAGCGCAACCAGATCACGCTGCTCCGTTTCAATCCGTTTCAGAGGCTGGGCCAGGACCGGACGGCTGAGCAGCGCATCAAGGCGCTGGTTTTCCAGCTGGCTTTTTCGACTGAGGGAATGGTGCAGTCGATTCTCCAAACGCCTGATCTTGTCTTCTTCTTCACTGCGGACAGGCATGGCCAGTTCAGCTGCAGCAGAGGGCGTTGGAGCCCGCAAATCCGCCACAAAATCACAAATGGTGTAGTCGGTTTCATGACCGACTGCCGAGATGACAGGGATGCTCGAACGATAGATGCTGCGGGCGACAACTTCCTCATTAAACGCCCAGAGGTCTTCCAGCGATCCACCACCTCTGCCGACAATCAGGACATCGACCGTTTGAAGATCATTGAATCGGTCAATCGCTGCCGCTATGCTGGTGGCAGCACCCTCGCCCTGGACTTGGACAGGGATCAGCTGGAGACGGAAATTGGGAAAACGGCGGCCCAGCACCTGGATGATGTCCCTGATCACAGCCCCGGACGGGGAAGTGACGACCCCGATGGCCCTGGGCAGACGGGGAATCGGTTTCTTATGGGCCGGATCAAACAAGCCTTCTGCATCGAGCCGCTTTTTCATTTGCTCATAAGCCAGATACAAGTCACCAAGGCCATCGGCAGCCATCGCTGATACATACAGCTGGAATTTACCATCACGATCATACAAAGAGGCTTTGGCTGTCACCACCACAGCGGTCCCGTCAATGGGCTTGAAGCGCAGACGGACCGCTTGGCCTTTGAACATGACACAACTAACCTGGGCGTTCTTGTCTTTGAGCGTAAAATACAAATGGCCGGAAGCATATGCCTTCAGGCCGGAAATCTCGCCTTTGACCTGGACCGCATTGAGATGCTCATTCTTCTCCAGGTACGCTGCGACATAGCGATTCAGTTCGGTGACACTAATCGGCTGGCTCATCGCCAGGCTCGCCTTTCATCTGGCTGATCTTGCCCAGAACAGCATTGATGTAGTTTTTCGATTCTTCGCTTGAATATTTCTTCGCCAGCAAGACTGCCTCGGAAATGGCTACATTGGCAGGAATGTCCGGGCGATAGGCCATTTCATAAACGGCGATCCTCAGGATGGTCAGGTCAATCCTGGGCAGACGGTCGATGGTCCAGCGCTTCAAAAGCGGGGCAATCCTCTCATCCAGGACGATTTTGTGGTCAGAAACGCCTTCGACCAGGGCCAGCAGGTAGTCCTGGTCATTTGCTCCGACGTCACGCTCCGACAGGAAATCAGCCAGCTGGCGTGTCTCATCACCCTTCTGGATTTCCAATTGGTACAAGAACATGAACGCTTTTTCGCGTGATTCGCGACGACTCATGGTTGATCGATCCTTCTACCGGAATTTTCCCGGTGGTAAAATTTTATCAAGCAGATTGCGGAAGTCCTCGGGATTCGAAAACAGCCGGCTGCCCAGATAATAGCCACTCACAGTCATGGCCAGGATGAAAACTGTTCTCCAGAAGCCAAAAATGACCAGTGACAGGGACAAAGATAAACCGAAACCAGCACCCACAAGCGCCGGATTCTTGTCTTTCAAGACCGAATTCAGATTTTGCCAGACACTTTTCATGCCAGGTCAGCGCTCGACCCGGGCAGCTACAGGCTCGACCCGGGAGACTTTGACCAGAACCTGGCCAACTGAAATACCCGTGTAGCGTTCAATGTCTTTTTTGATGCGCTCCTGTACTTTAGCCATCATGACTGGCACTTCCACATCCGAATACAAGACAGCTGACAAATGGATGATGATTTTATCTCCTTTGAATGGGGCAACACGTGCCTTGGCCGTCTTGATCCCACACTGGGCGGTCTTGGCTGAATTGAGGGCGATGCTCTCAATCGCATCGACACCAATGTCAATTTCACCGATCTCGTTGGAGCGGACACGCGTCCGCCGTAATCGTCCACTCATGATGGCATACACCAGGGATGTCAGTGAGACAACAATGACAAGTATCGCCAGCAACAGGCCAGCCAGACGCGAAGAAGTCTGCTCCGTCAGTCGAGTCAGGACCAGGATCATGGCACCCAGGACATCTGAGCTCAGGAGCATCATCAGGAAGATAAAGGTAAACACAGTCAGGATAAAGGAAAACAGGATCAGGGCTGTGCGGACCAGTGGATTCATTTGCGGCTTTCCTCCCTCGTGATCACACCCTTGACATGAACATGAACAGCGTCGACGATCAAGCCCGTATATTTTTCGACGTCAGCTTTGACCCGCTCCTGGATCGACCAGGCGACCTCGGGCAGGATCGAGCCAAAGTAGATCACAGGATAGACGGTAATGGTGACCAGCTCATCATGCTCAGGCTGGAAGACTACCGTAACGCCTCGTCCTTCGTGTTCGATACCGATCGATTCTTTCAGCGTGACCAGACTGCCTGGCTCCAGATCAGCCACACCGGCGGTCTGGAGGGCAGCCTGGGCAGCATACTGGGCCACGAAGCCTTTCGACATCGTGCGCTCACCGCGGATCGCATGGGCCCTGCCTGTCTCTGGCATCGATCGTCAGGCTTTGACGCGTTCCATGTACTCGCCCGTACGGGTATCGATGCGGACGATATCACCCTGGTTGACAAACAACGGGACCTTGATGGTTGCGCCGGTCTCAACGGTTGCACTTTTGGTGGCGTTCTGGGCTGTGTCGCCTTTAACCCCTGGGTCACAGTCCGTGATTTCCAGCTCGACAAAAATCGGCGGTTCAATGGCAAAGACATCACCTTTGTAGGAAACCACTTTGCAGACCATGTTTTCCTTGAGGAACTTCAGGGCATCGCCGATGGCTGCACCTGAGAATGGCACCTGGTCATAGGTGTCGACATCCATGAAATAATACAGGTCACCATCATTGTACAGATAGTTCATGTCCCGGCGTTCCAGCTGGGCCTGCTCGAATTTGTCGGAAGGGTTGAAACTGCGTTCAACCACACCGCCAGTCTTGACGTTGCGGTATTTGGTCCGGACAAAGGCCGCACCCTTGCCTGGCTTGACATGCTGGAATTCGATCACCTGGTAAACCTGGCTATCCATTTCAAATGTCACACCGTTGCGAAAATCACCTGCACTGATCATATAAACCTCCTGACCGGTCTCTTTGCGTTAAAATCCAGCCTCATGCTAAAAAATTCTACATTATTCTAGTTGATAGGATACGGCCTTGGCAAGCGTTTTGTTCTCACGACTGTGGCCACAAAGATTGATCCTTGACATACCGGCGCAAAAAGGGCGCTTCGAACCAGCGTTTGAAAGCAACATTCCAGACCTCGCGGGAATCAAGCGGCAAAACGAGGATGGCCAGGATATGGGCTCTGCGGGCCGCCAGAATGTCCGTAAACAGCTGGTCACCAACCATGGCTGCCGCAGAAGGTTGAAACCCAGCTTGGCGACATGCCCGGAGCAGGCCGCTGGCAGAAGGTTTGTTTGCCATGCCAATGCAGTCGATCCCCAGTCCAGAAGCAAAGGACCGCGCCCGGGATGGCTTGGCATTCGAAACTATGAACGGGACCAGGCCTGCATTTTGAATGGTTTCGACAGCTTTTCTTGCATAGGCATCGGGATGATGAAACCCATGGTGAACCAGGGTATTGTCGATATCCAGCAAAACCAGGTCGATTCCCTGGGCCTTGAGGTTGCGAAAATCAATCTGTTCGATCGACCGGTAGATCCGGTCCGGTTTCAATTTTTCAGACAGGAAATGAATCAATGGAACCCCCTGATCCGTTTGCCGGAACGTATTCTTATTTCAATCTGCAACGTGTGCGGTCATGAACCAACACGATGTCCTGTTCCTTCCAGTATCGGCCAAGTCACGCACCAGTTCAAGTCTTTGCTTGAAATCATGGTCCCCCTTCCCTATAATTGGTGTGATTAAACAAGGAGTCGTATTACATGAAAGTCTGCAAGTTTGGTGGTACTTCCCTCGCAAATGCCGAACAGATCCGTAAAGTCTGTGACATCGTCCTCAGTGACCCTGAACGCCGGATCATGATCGTATCCGCACCGGGCAAACGCACCCGGGAAGACATCAAAGTGACAGATCTCCTGATTGCCCTGGCGAATGCCCGGATCAGTGGATATGATGGCGAGAGCGAACTGGCCTCGGTTGTCCGCCGCTTTGCCGACATTGCCGAGGAGCTCGAGCTCGGTCCGGAGATCGTCGCTACCATAGAGCAGGACCTTCGCTTCCGCATCGAAGCTGATCCAGCCAATTCCCTCAAGTTCATGGATTCGCTCAAAGCAGCCGGCGAAGATAACTGTGCCCGTCTGGTCGCGGATTATCTCCAGAGCATAGGCAAGAAAGCCCAGTATTTCGACCCGAAAACGGCTGGCATGGTCCTCAGTGACGAATTTGGCAATGCCCAGGTCCTGGATGAATCCTACCCCCGGCTGGCCCAGCTCAGGGATTATCCGGGCATCGTTGTGTTCCCGGGATTTTTTGGATACACCCGCTCTGGTGAGGTCGCCACTTTCTCGCGCGGCGGTTCGGACATCACCGGGTCGATTCTGGCTGCGGCAGTCGAGGCAAAGGTCTATGAAAACTGGACGGACGTCGATTCTGTCTATGCCGTCAACCCCAACCTGGTCAGCAATCCCCATGCCATTTCGGAGATCACCTACGACGAAATGCGGGAGCTGGCCTACGCCGGTTTTACGGTCCTGCACGAGGAAGCCCTGACACCCGCCTACCGCAAAGCCATTCCGGTCAACATCCGCAATACCAATAACCCGTCCGCCCGTGGGACCATGATCGTGCGCAATCGCATCAATTTTGACAGCATCGTCACGGGTATTGCCGGAGCCAAGGGTTTTTGCACCTTGAACATGTCCAAATACCTCATGAACCGAGAAGTTGGCTTTGCCTTGCGTGTCCTCCAGATCCTGGCTGATGAGTTCATCCCCTTTGAGCACATGCCATCCGGCATCGATTCCCTATCCATCGTCATGCGCCAGGAAGTGTTCACGCCAGAAAAGGAGAGGCATGTTGTGCGTCGCCTGGTCGATGAGATCGGCATCGAAAAGATCTCGGTAGACCGCAACTTGGCGATTGTCATGATTGTCGGCGAAGCCATGGCCCACACCGTCGGTGTCACCGCCCGGGCAGCCAATGCCTTGTCCAAGGCCGGTGTCAACCTCGAAGTCATCAACCAGGGCGCCTCGGAAATCAGCGTCATGTTCGGAGTCCGTGAAGAATATTGCAATTATGCGGTCAAGGAGTTGTACAAGGAGTTCTTCAACCGCTAAACAGCGACCGCGCCTCCTGGTCAATGACCAGGCTCGCCTCAAAAAAACGCTCCAGGCGATACAGTCCAGGATGGGTCAGGCTAAAGCCGCTCACCTGGACTTTGTCTGTGTAGACGGTGTGTTCATTCCGGACAATGTAAGGGGTAGCCCCCAGTCCGCTGAAGACTCGGATCCCCTGGCCTTCCAAAAACTGGCGCCGGGGATCGTCGGCCTGAAGCACTGCGCCATTGGGGAAGGACAAAGCCGTAACAGGTCCTGTCAGAGATTCGATCTGGGACTGCCATTTGGCCCAGTCCGACTGGACCTGCTCCAGACTGGCATTCTGGAGATTGATCATGCCATAGGTCGACGTGCCGATCTGCCATCCTGTCCTTAGCAGCTGGCGGATGATGGCCTGGACCTGGGTGCGATTGGCCTCATAATCTGCTGGACCCAGAACCAGTTCCGGATAGCCCAGTGCTGCCAGGGCCCGGTTTTTATCGTCGAGCTGGTCTGGATCAGTCACCCGTCCGAAAACACCCTCATAGCCAGACAACGTGATCAACCCTTTGGCTCCATCGAATGAAAAATCCGGATGTGCCTCGACGAATGCATCGAGGATGCCGACGGCCTCGGATTCGCGCCGGACGATCAGGTTGCCATCCGGGCCGGGCCACACACCACAGACTTGCCCGGATGCATCCAGCTGCAAATCCCAGCAATTGCCCGTCGCTCTGCGGGTGACGAAATAGTTCAGCCCTTCCAGAACCAGAACCAGTGGCTTCTTGCCTTCCGGCAGTTCGAGTGCAAACCGCTCCCCTGCCCCGGTCATCAGGCGGGACTGGTCAACCAGGATGTAGTCATTGGCATACAGGGCTTCAAGAATGCGTTCGAATTCCAAGGTCGTCAGCATGGTGTCGAAAGCAGCTGCCGCATAGGGGTCTCTGTCGAAAGCCGTTACCGGATCAACGATCAGCGGTTTGATCACCAGGTGCTCGATGGCACCACGGAAGGTCTCCAGTTTCCGGGGAATTTTCTGGCTGCACTGGTCCAGCGCATCGAGGACAGTCTGGTCCCCCGGGAAGACTGCCTGCAATTGCAGCAATTGGCCATAGGCCGTGACCGTACGATTCTGGCTCACCAGGTCGAGGGCATCATCCAGCAAAGGCTGGTACATGGCAGTCCTGCAGACCTCCAGTTTCTGGCGGGCAAAGTCCTGGGCAAAGGTTCCTGGCCCAGCCGTATCAGCCAATTCAGACCAGGCCGCATAGGCTTCATACCACTGCTTGTGCAGCAGCATCTGGTCTGCAGCAATGAAGTCCGGTTTTAAATCTGGCCAGGACGAATATTCGCTCCTCAAGGGGCGTACACTGTCCTTGAGATTAGGTAGATCGGATAACTGGTCGATGGCGAGGGACAAGGTCTTGTATTCGCTCTCGCCCATCAGGTAGGCGCGGCTCAATTCCCTGGCAAACCGGGACAGGCGCAAGCCGGATAATTCGCCCAATCCGAGAATAAAGGCCTGGTCTGCAGCTGCAAGAGGTTGTCCCTGCAGCAGCTGGCTTTCGATGGTCTCGAGACGCCCAGACAGTAAGGATTCCAGTTCCGCCAGGGTTTTCTGGTAGGGATTCTCCACCTGTCCGGACTGCAAGGGTTGTACGGCATTGGCCTGGACTTCACGGTAAATCTCAAGCGCCTTGATATAATCCTCGTCCTCAAGGGCCGATTCGAAATCAGCCCGGGCGAGTTCTGCGCTCTGCTGATTGCGTGCGATCAGGAACAAGATGATGCTGGCAAGTACAAGCACTGCAGCCAGACTGAGCAGCAGGAACGAATGGAGTCGGGACTTGGTTTCCCTGGATGAGCGGACATAAAGCTGATTGGCCATGGTCAAATGCCATCCAGGCCAACTTGCCGGTTCTCCAGCGTGCTTTCCTTCAGATAAGTCCCGACCGCAGGCAAAGTCTTGGCCCGGTAGTAGTTGGGTTCGATAATGGCTGTTTCGCCAAGGCGCTTCAAACTGGTCATGGTGCTGCCTTTTTTGGCCAGCAACACTTGCACCCCCTGGGTTGTGCGGGTTGTTTTAATTGGAACCAGTTCGCTGTTGAAGACCAGCACCTTGCGGATGCTGCTTACAGCGACAAAATCTTCCGGATCGGTCAGGAAGCAGATGGCAGTCAAGGGCGAAGCTGTACTGAAGGCGTTGACCAGTTTTTTGCGGTTGGTTTTGGTTTCATAATACAGGCAAGGCAAGCGCACCAGTTTACCATTGGTAAACCCGATCAGGAACTGGCCGGAGTAATCTTCAGTCAGGTGAATGAACACAACTCGTTCACCCTCATCCAGGCTGAGCAGGTTGGGGGTGAATTCGCCGAAGTCGGATGGTTTGTGGTCCTTGATTTCAAAGACTTTCATCTTGTAGACATTGCCCTGGTTGGTAAACAGGAGCAAGTCCATTTTATTCTTGCCTTCGATCTCCTGGACGATCTGGTCATCTTCCTTCGTCTTGAGATCACCCGCGCTACGCAGAGAAGTCAGCGGGATTTTCTTGATGTAACCATGGTCCGTCAGGAAAATCCGGAGCTTGAAGTCCTCGATCAATTCATGGTCGGCGATGCGTTCGACATCGTCCGTGTGGACCAGGGTCGTCCGGCGTTCTCGGCCATGCTTTTTTGCCACAGCCTTGAGCTGCTCGATGATTTTCCGGTCGATTTTCTCCTGGTCGCCCAGCAGATCTTCCAGGGCTGCTATTTCCTCGGTCAGAGCCTTGATGTCGGCGATCCGTTGCAGCAGATACTGGCGGTTCAGCTGGCGCAGACGGATTTCCGCGACATACTCGGCCTGGATGGCATCGATGGCAAAACCATCCATCAGGTGCGGGATGACATCACTTTCCTGCTCGGTTTCCCGGATGATCTTGATCGCTTTGTCGATATCGAGAAGGATCAGTTCCAGGCCCCGGAGCAAATGAAGCCTGTCCTGCTTCTTGCCCAGCTCGAAAGCGATTTCGCGCCGCAGGCACGACCTGCGCCAGGCATGCCACTCGCCGAGGATCGATCGGATGCCCATCACTCTCGGGGTGCCATTGACCAGGATGTTGAAATTGCAGGCAAACGAACTTTCCAGCGAGGTCAGGCGGAAGAGTTTCTGCATCAGGGCCTGGGGATCGGCAGAACGTTTGTAGTCGATCGTCAGTTTGAGGCCCTCGAGGTCGGTCTCATCCCGGACATCATTGATTTCCTTGATCTTGCCGGTTTTGACCAGATTGGAAATGTCATCGATGATCGCTTCGACGGTCGTCGTGTAGGGGATCTGCAGGATTTCGATGTAGCCATTTTTCTTGTCAACCTGGTAAGTGGCCCGCAGCTTGAAACTGCCCCGGCCGGTCTGGTAGATCTGGCGGATCTCCTGCGGATGGTAGATCAGTTCCGCCCCGGTAGTGAAATCGGGTGCCTGCAGATGCTCTTCGATGTCGCAACCCGGATCCCGAATATAGGCAATCGTGGCCGCACAGACTTCAGAGAGATTGAAGGAGCAGATATTGCTGGCCATGCCAACAGCAATCCCCTGGTTGCTGTTGACCAGGATCGAGGGGAATGTGGCCGGCAACAGAACGGGTTCCTTCATGGTCCCGTCATAGTTGTCAACCAGATCTACACTGTCTTTGTCCAGTCCAGAGAAGATTTCCTGGCAGATCGGATCAAGGCGCACTTCCGTGTAACGGGCAGCGGCGTAATGCATGTCTCGCGAATAGATGCGGCCGAAATTGCCCTTGGAGTCGATATAGGGGTGCAGCAGGGCATCGTTACCGCGGGTCAGGCGCACCATGGTTTCATAGATGGCCTGGTCGCCATGCGGATTGAGCTTCATGGTCTGGCCGACAACATTGGCCGATTTCGTCCGGCTACCTGACAGCAAGCCCATCTTGTACATGGTGTAGAGCAATTTGCGATGGGAGGGCTTGAAGCCGTCGATCTCCGGGATGGCCCGCGAGACAATGACGCTCATGGCATAAGGCATGTAATTGTTTTCCAGGGTCGTCGTAATCGGCTCCTGGTGGATAGGTGCTGAAAGTGAGGCTGGTTTGGTCATGGAGAAACTCCTCGTTAGTGCAAAAACTTAGCCGACGTCGAGATTGATCAAGACCAACACCACGTCGGCTAGCCGACGTCGAGATTGATCAAGACCAACACCACGTCGGCTAGCCGACGTCGAGTTGGTCTAGGTATTTGTGGCCGTTTTGCTCAATGAAGGTTTTGCGGCCGGCCAGATTGTCGCCGAGAAGCAAGTCGAATGTTTCAAGCATATCTTCGGCTTTGTCTGGCATGACTTGGATCAGGCGGCGGGTCTCCGGATTCATCGTGGTCAGCCACATCATTTCCGGTTCGTTCTCGCCCAAGCCTTTGGACCTCTGGATGGTGCAGCGGTCTGCACCCAGCTTGGCCAGCAGGTCACTCTTTTCCCGTTCGGTATAGGCAAAAAAGGTTTTCTCTTCCCGTTTGATCCGCTGGGTGATTTCAAAGAGCGGGGACTCCGCAATGAAGATCTTCTCTCTATCCAGCAAAGTCGGAGTCAGGCGGTAGAGCATGGCCAGGATCAGGGTCCGGATCTGGTAGCCATCGACATCGGCATCGGTGCAAATGATGACTTTGCTCCAGCGTAGGCCGTCCAGGTCGAAAGATGACAAGTCCTTGTTGTGGCGGGAATGGATTTCGACACCGCAACCGAGGACTTTGATCAAGTCGACGATGATTTCATTCTTGAAGATTGCCTCGTAATCAGCCTTGAGGCAGTTGAGGATCTTGCCGCGCACGGGAATAATGGCCTGGAACTCCGCATCGCGGCCCATCTTGCACGATCCGAGCGCGGAATCGCCTTCGACGATGTACAATTCGCGGCGGGCAACATCCCGGGTCCGGCAATCGACAAATTTCTTGACCCGGTTGGTCAGGTCGACGGAGCCCATCAATTTCTTCTTGATGTTGAGGCGCTGCTTTTCGGCACTTTCCCGGCTGCGCTTGTTGACCAGGACCTGTTCCAGAACCCGGTCGGCTTCAGCCTTGTTCTCAATGAACCAGATCTCGAGTCGGCTGCGCAGCAGATCGGTCAGGAACTCCTGGATGTATTTGTTGTTGATCGCTTTCTTGGTCTGGTTTTCATAACTGGTCTGCGTGGAAAAGGAATTGGTGACCAGGATCAGGGAGTCCTCGATATCGGCAAAGGTGATCTTGGCTTCGTTATTCTTATACTTGTCCTGCAGCTTGGCCTGGCGGTCGAATTCATTGACCAGGGCATTGCGCACGGCTTTGTCCGGAGATCCACCATATTCCAGCCAGCTCGAGTTGTGGTAATACTCGATCAAGTTGATTTCGTTATTGAAGCAGAGTGCCACTGAGGCTTTAACCTTGTATTCCGGTTTGTCAGAACGATCGCGGCCTTTGCCACTGCCTTCAAAAAACAATGGGCTGGAGATGCCTTTTTCCTGGTCCAGCTCCCGGACAAAGCCCAGGATGCCTTCAGGATAATAAAACTCCTCGGTTGTGCCGGATGGTTCATCATGCAGGCGGAAAGTCACGCCCGCATTGACAATGGCCTGGCGCTTCAAGGTCTGCTGGAAATAGTCAAGCGGAATCATGATGTCGGTGAAGACATCCCGGTCTGCTTTCCATTTCTGGGTGGTCCCGGTCTGTTTCTGCCGTATGGGTGTCTTCGTCAAGCCGCCAACATTATTGCCCTTTTCAAAATGCAAATCGTAGCGGAAGCCATCCCGCACGACTGAAACATCAAAATATTCAGAGGCGTACTGGGTGGCACAGGCACCCAGGCCATTGAGACCGAGGCTGAACTCGTAATGGTCACCACTGATGTTGTTGTATTTGCCGCCAGCATACAGTTCGCAATAGACCAGCTCCCAGTTGTAGCGGTTTTCTTTTTCGTTGAAATCCAGAGGAATCCCACGGCCCTGGTCTTTGACCTCGAGCGATCCGTCCTTGTAACGCTTGACCTCGATCAGGTTGCCATGCCCTTCCCTGGCTTCGTCGATCGAGTTGGATAAGATTTCGAAAAACGAATGTTTGCAGCCCTCCAGGTCATCGGATCCAAAAATGACACCTGGGCGAAGACGGACCCGGTCGGCCCCCTTCAAGGCAGAAATACTGGTGTTGTCGTAGGCTTTGCTTTTGGTCATGGAAACTCCTGCTTCTTGTCAGAATCGCTTCATTATAGCACAGGCAACCGAGGCAAAAAATGGACCGCTCCCTTGATCAAAGGAGCGGTCCTGGCGAGCCTAGGAGGACTCGAACCTCCGACCCACAGCTTAGAAGGCTGTTGCTCTATCCAACTGAGCTATAGACCCATGTCTGCCCTGTCCCTGTCCTGATTATACAAAAACGAGGCGGGACGAGGCAAGAAAATGGCGGCCCGTGGCCGCCCTGCAGGCGATGTTGGAGCGGGTGATGGGAATCGAACCCACGCAATCAGCTTGGAAGGCTGAGGTTCTACCATTGAACTACACCCGCAGATAAAAGTCAGCGCCGATCTGCCCGTTGATTTTACCGCATCATATCTGGTTTGTCCACACCCAATCTTTCAGCCGGTCCGTCCGGTCCGTCTTCAACCCTGAACTCCATTTTGTCAGGAAAAATCAAGCCAGGGTTTGCGTTTTTCCTGATGAGCCCGGAAGGATTCATACGTGCGATTGATGATCTGGGTTTCTGGAATCCCCAGCGACCGGACGAGGTCATAGGCTTCATCAACCCGGCCAACCTGGTCAGCTGTATGGGCATCGCTATTGATCACGACCGGTACACCCAGCTCCTTGCAGCCGCGGGCAATATCATAACAGGCGACATTTTCCGGATCACCTTTCAGGGTCCAGCGATTGACCTCAATCATGGTCCCAGTTGCGCGGCAGGCGTTCAGGACAGCCGGGATATCATACGCATAGCCACCCCGCCCCGTATGGCCGAGGATATCCACCAGCGGATTTTCTGCAGCGGCAACCAGAGCCCGGGTATGCTCCTCTCTGGTTCCGGGCTGGATGAGAAGGTCATGGAACGACGCAATCACGACATCAAGCTTTTTCAAAAGCGAATCCTGCAAATCCAGTTTGCCTTCATAATTCATCAAATTGGCTTCGATGCCGCGCAGGATCTTGACCCCCTGGAGTTCGCGCGGCACCATGCGGATCGCAGAAAAATAGATCCAGTTTGCAGAACCGGGCATAGCCGGTCCGTGGTCTGTCAGGGCAAACCCATCGAGGTGATACGTCCGGCAATAGGAAGCGATTTCCTCCATTGTGCCAAAGGCATGGCCGCTGGCAACGGTGTGGACGTGGCAATCGAAACGGATCATATTGTGGTCTCCTTTGATCTTGGCCGATACATAAGATGATTGGGTGATCATGACTTGACCTCGATGCTAGCACGAAGTTGGCAGGGTGGCAAATCGGGCCAGTGCCTGTCAATTTTCGGGCACCATCTTGTATCCGGTCACAATCATCTTTAAACTGAGAACAGTTCTGATCAAGGGCCCGTAATCCTGCCCATCCAGACAATCTCGATGTTTTGTCAGCTAGCAAACAGGTCAAGGAGGTTCCATGTGGATTGCCAGTCTGATCATCAATAGCTTATCCGTTCTCTGTGGTCTGGCCATGTTGTGGCGATTGCCCAGCTTCAAGCGAACCAGCCCTTACCTGTCTGCCGAAGAAGCAGATACCAACGCTGTCTCTGTCATTATTCCGGCTTATAACGAAACCAAGCGTCTCTTGCCCCTGATTGAATCCCTGAACAGCCAGACTCAGCAACCATTGGAAATTTTGGTGGTCGATGACCATTCGACTGATGGCACCGGTCCATTGGCCGCCTCGCTGGGCTGCCAGGTGATCCTGGCTGATCCGGTCGAGCCAGGGTGGGTAGGCAAATCCAGGGCTTGCTGGTCCGGTGCCAAAAAGGCCCAGGGAACTGTCCTGGTTTTTCTCGATGCCGACACCCGCCTCGAACACCCAGAGGCCTTGTCCGAGCTGGTTGCCGCTTTTGCACAGCAGGGTAAAACGGGCATTCTTTCGGTTCAGCCCTACCATCGCGTCAAAAAGAGATACGAGAGCTTCTCGGCAATTTTTAACATCATCGTCCTTTCCGGGTTGAACCGGTTCTCCATCCTGGGCAGCCGGATCAAAGGGACGGGCGCGTTTGGACCTTGTCTCATCTGCAATAAGGAAGACTATGTTTCAACCGGTGGACACCAGGCTGTCCGGGCTGAGGTTCTGGACGATCTGGCCCTGGGTAATCTATTTGCCAGCCATCAGCTGCCAGTGGCGTGTGTGAGTGGCCGCGGAGTTATCTCTTTCAGGATGTACCCGGAAGGATTCAGGCACTTGTTTGAAGGCTGGACCAAGAATTTTGCCACCGCATCATCCTCTACCCACCCTTTCATCCTGACCCTGATCATTCTCTGGATTGGTGGTGGGTTCTCGACGCTGGGTGCATGGATCCGTTCTCTGGTGGTTCATAGCCCCGTCGAGTGGGTGGCTGCCAGCCTTGTGGCACTGGCATATCTGGCCGTTTTCCTATTCCAGGCCAGGCGAGCCGGGAATTTTCACTGGGTGGTCCTGATCTTCTATCCGCTGCATGTGCTATTTTTCGCCATCCTGTTCACCTGGTCGCTCTACTTGACCAAAATCCGCCGCTCGGTCTCCTGGCGAGGCCGCAACATCCAGGTCTGATCCCATGCTGCGTCTGTTTGAGCCGTCCCTGGCCCTGACTATCCTGCTCGATTTTGCCGCCTGGTTTGTGTTCCATATGGCCGCCGTCATCTGCACATTGAATATGCCAGTCCGCTGGTTTGCTTCGGACCACTGGCTCTACCGGACCAGGGCCTGGGAGAACCAAGGCCAGATCTGGCAACAGGTGTTTCGTGTCCGCACTTGGAAGGAACGGCTGCCAGACGGAGCCCAACTGGTTGGTCGCGGGTATGCCAAGAAACGGCTGCAAGCCACTCATACAGCAGAATTGTCGCGGTTTGTCCAGGAATCTCGCCGGGCAGAATTAACCCATTACCTGGCCATGTTGCCAGCTCCCCTTTTTTTTCTCTGGAACCCGGCCTGGGTGGGATGGTTCATGATCGGATACGCCCTCATGGCCAATGCCCCCTGCATTATTGCCCAACGCTACAATCGCCCTCGCATCATCCACTTGATTGAGAAACGAACTTCTGGATCCAAAACCCGACCAGCAACAATCGACAGACAGTAGGAGGTTCTTTCATGGCACAAAAATCAGCAATTGTCATCGGCGGTGGGCTAGGTGGCGTCTCCAGCGCCATAACCCTGGCCCAAAACGGATTTTCGGTTCGCCTGTACGAGAAAAACCAGCACATCGGTGGCAAATTGAATTTGAAAGAGCAGGATGGCTTTCGATTTGACCTTGGGCCATCGATTCTGACCATGCCACACATTTTTGAATCCATGTTTGCCAAGAGTGGCAAACAGATGGCTGACTACATCCCGATCGTCAGGCTGGAACACGAGTGGCGCAGTTTTTTTCCCGACGGTACCGTTCTGGACCTGTATGGCAATCTGGACAAAATGGCCCGGGAAAACCCAAGCCTCTCGGCTGACGACATGCGCCAGTACAAAAAATTCCTCGACTATGCCAAAGGCTTGGATGACATCACGACGGAGGGCTACTTCAGCCGCACCGGACTGGATACCATCCGGGATGTCTTTGCCCGTCATGGCTTTTTCAAGTCCATGAGTGGATTTGATTATTTTTCGACCATGTATGGAGCGATCCAGAAGCGTGTCAGTAACCAGAACCTGCGTGACATGCTCGCCTATTTCATCAAATATGTTGGCTCATCCCCCTACAACGCACCAGCGGTTCTCAACATGATGATCCACATGCAGCACCAGCTCGGTGAATGGTATGTGCCAGGCGGTATGAACAAGATTGCCCTCGGCCTTGTTCGCCTGGCCGAAGAAATCGGTGTCGAAATACACACGTCCAATGAGGTCGTCCAGCTGGAAACCGCCGGCGACAAGCGCATCACAGCAGCCATCCTGGCCGACGGATCCCGACAAACGGCCGATTATTTTGTCTCCAACATGGAAGTCATTCCCGCATATAAACGGCTGCTGGGCTGGTCCGACCACAAGATGTCTGCTTTGCTCAAGTTTGAACCCGCCTGCTCCGGTCTAGTTCTACATATCGGCGTCAAGCGGCAATACCCTCAGCTGGCCCATCACAACTTCTTCTTTTCCGGTAACCCGCGGCAGCATTTTGACAGAGTATTCAATCGCCATGAACTGCCGGATGATCCGACGCTTTACGTCGTCAACGTCAACAAGACCGATCCGGGCCAGGCACTGCCAGGTCATGAAAATCTCAAGATTTTGCCTCATATTCCCTATATCCAGAATAATCCGGCCACCCGCGAAGAGTATCTGGCTCTAAAAGAGCGTGTGCTCGACAAGCTGGAGCGCATGGGTCTGTCCGATTTGCGCCAGCACATTGTCACTGAAGATTTCTGGACACCTGTCGATCTGGAGACCATGTATTATTCTGACCGGGGAGCCATTTATGGCGTTGTTTCCGACCGCAAGGCCAATCATGGGTTCAAGCACCCAAAGCACAGTTCCCATTTTGACAACCTCTATTTCGCCGGTGGAACGGTCAATCCCGGCGGTGGCATGCCGATGGTAACCTTGAGTGGCCAACAAACCGCCCACCTGATCCTGGACCGGGAAAGCCATGGCTGATAGGCTTGCGGGCCGCAAGGCACTGCTTCAACTGCGGCAAATGATCACGGATCACGAACAGGCTTTTCTGGCTGCCTTGCAGCAAGACTCAGGCAAGCCACTGGTTGAAGCCTACGCTGCAGAAATCAGCCTGGTTCTGGATGAAATCCATTTCCTCCTGCGCCAGGGCCATCAAGTTCTCAAACCTGTCAAGATCTGGGGGCTAGGTCTCTGGTTCCAGAACCAGGCCATTATCAGCAGAGAGCCTTATGGACGGGTATTGGTTATCAGTCCCTGGAACTACCCATTCCAACTCTCCCTTTTGCCTGTGGCCGGAGCCTTGCTGGCCGGAAACACCTGCGTCCTCAAACCATCTGAGCTGGCACCCGCGACCACCAGGTTGCTCGAGAAACTCGTCCCTCGCTATTTCCCTTGTCACCCAGGGATTGGAGAGCCGTGTCTGAAAATCGTCACCGGCGATGCCAAGGTCGCCCAGGCGTTGCTCCTGGAATCCTGGGATTTTGTCTTTTTCACTGGCAGTGGCAAGGTCGGCCAGATCGTATCTGAAACGCTCTCGCCCCGCCTGATTCCCCATGTCCTCGAACTGGGGGGCAAGAATCCCGTGATCATTGGGCCAGGCGGTGTCACACCTGCCCTGGTCCGCCGACTGGTCTGGGCGAAATTCATCAATTGTGGTCAGACCTGCATCGCTCCTGATGATGTCCTGGTACCAGAAAAAGACATGGCAGCACTTGCAGGACATCTGATAACCCAGTTGAATGCCTTTTATGGTACCGATCCCGCGCTAAGCCCGGATTATGGCCGGATCGGACATGATCGTCATTTCGACCGCCTCGTCCAGATGCTGGAGTCAAGTCTGGCTTGTACAGGACCAACAGGAGATCATCAAGCAGCATCACCCCGGATATTGTCAGGCGGTCAGTACAACCGCACGTCACTCTATTTCGCTCCGACCCTGATAACAGGTCTCGCAACAAACGCTCCATTGGCCACTGAAGAAATTTTCGGTCCGATCCTGCCCATCCAGACTTATCGCGACGAAACCCACCTGCGCGAGCTGTTGTCAGCCCGGCCACAACCTCTGACGGTCTACTGCCTCAGCCAGGATAACCGGTTTGCCAAAAGGATGTCCCAGGATATTCGAACCGGTTCATTTGCCCACAACCAGTTCATCTATCATGCTGCCAGCAGCCTCCTGGCATTTGGCGGCCTTGGCAGCAGCGGGCACGGACGCTACCATGGCCTTGCCAGCCTCCTCACCTTCACCTATGAAAAAACCATGTACAAAAATGCTGGAAATTTTGAACTGAAACAGCAGTTCCCGCCCTATGGAGCAGGAGCCCTCACTG